>JBCCVV010000106.1:0-20876 GCA_039194925.1 Bacteroidota bacterium | reverse complement strand
CTTAATTCAACTAGTATTTCTGATAAATCTTCGATAATAAATCTTTTTAGTGATCTATTATCTTCTCGGTAGGTTGTCTAAATGTAACTATTATCATCTAATTTTCAAAATGGCTGTGTAGTTACATTAATTTATGGTTTAAAAATAAAATCCTAACAACCAGGCCTTTATGTTTCTTTGAGACTAGAAGAAACGATAAAAGGGGGTATGATTAATTGTTGTGTCCGTACAATTAATCAGGTGTAAACAGCATGTTAGCAGTGATATATCCACATTTCACATCGTGATTCTGGATATGTCTATTTATCAATTACTCCAGTAGAATATTGAATTAAGGATTGATCTATAATTGGGATATTCTATCTTGGAAATTCAAGAATCTCAAACTCGATTTGGCTTACCTGTTTATTCTATTCACTTAACACCTGGCTTCGTCCCAGGCCCTACTGTCGCCTCTCTAAACCAAACTTCGGTATAACATCCATTTTCGTATTGTTTGGCAATATCGCCACCAAAGACTTCCGCTCCGGCACACCATACCATATTTGTCTTGGGGTCTTTGCCATTGGTTTGATTATAGGCCCCTTGTTTGAAATAATTCAATTCCCCACTATATGCATTTGCCCTTTCCACTCCATCCTGACCAATGGGTACAAATAGCTTTTTAACCTGATCAGGAATATCTGCCTTGCTGGTGTAGTCCGAGTGGATTAAATCCTTTGTAAATGACCTGGTTTCGTGCCCTTCACTTTGGAAAGTTAAGTACATGATCCCTTGGTAAACGTTTACTTCGTAGCTAAATTCCTCGCCCAATTCGATCCCATTTTGCGGTTCGGGAGGGAAGTTGGTTTTATCCGATCCTACCACCGACATATCATAACCCCAAACAGCAGAGGAATAGTCCCATCTACCGGAATTATCATCCCCGGCAGTATTGATTTCATAATTCCAAAAAACAGAACCCTTAGTGTGCCCAGGAAACTTTTTATAAAAGATTTTTAGCGGTTCATTTTCATGTCCCTCTCCACTGTGAATTTGACCGACAACCACCGAATAGGAAGCGGCAACTCTTGCATCTCCCGAAGTAGAGACATGCATTACTTTGCAGGTTCCAGTTAATTTTCCTCCTTCTTCTGGAATCCACTCTCTTTTTTCATGCAACTCCGTTCTAGTATTGCTTGAGTTTTTTGAAGTGACACCGGAATTTGGCGTCTTGTAGACCACCCACCTTCTTGTACCATCGATGACTGTATAGAAAAAATCCTTGTGTTCAAATTCTACCAGGTCTTCAAGATGCGTTCCATCTCCCAATAGTATTTTGAATTTATCCATAAAAGGAATTACCTCATTGGGATAGACTGTTTTTTTGCTCAAGCCGTCATTTGCCGCAAAGTATCCTTCATTTGATACAGCATCATCACTCACATAAATGCTTGCCGATTTGAACCACACCTCAGCATAATTTCCATCCGCATATTGTTTTTCCACATCTCCACCATGCGTTTCTGCACCCGAACACCAAACTTTATTGACGACCGGGTCTTTTCCATTGGTTTGATTGTAGCTGCCTTGTTTAAAAAACAACCCCTCTCCAGCGTATGCATTTTCTCTTTCTACCCCATCCTGCCCTATCGGAACAAACAACTCTTGTACTTGCTCGGGTATATCTGACTTAGTAATGTATTCGGATTGAATCAAATTTTTAGTAAATGTCTTGGTTTCGTGGCCTTCACTCATAAACTTCAATCGCATGATACCATTTTCTACCTCCACTTCATATGTCATTTCCTCCCCCAGCGCAATACCGTCTTTTGGTTCTTCAGGATAAGTATTTTTATCAGGCCCGACAACGGAAAAATCATACCCCCAAATTGGATAAGAAATATCCCATCGACCAGAATTGTCCTCTCCTGCCGTATTGATTTCATAATTCCAAAAGACAGAACCCTTTGTGTGGCCCGGAAATTTTTTGTAAAACAGTTTAAAGGGCTCATTTTCGTGTCCATCGGCACTATGAATTTGACCAATCACCACGGAATATGAAGCAGCAACTCGGGCATCACCCGTAGGCGAAACATTCATTACCTTGCACGTACCCGTTAACTTTGCCTTGCTCATAGGAGACCATTTTTTGGATTGTCCCAATTCGGTTCTTGTATTATTAGATGTGCCGTGGGTATTACCTGCATTCGGTGTTTTATAAACTACCCAATCCTGATTGCCATCCTTCGCAGTAAAAAAATAGTCTTCATGTTCAAAATCAATGGGATGCCCGACATTAGACCCATCTCCTAAAATCAATTTGAATTGATCAAAAAAAGAAATTACATCACTTGAATAAACGGTTTTATCTGTACCCTTCTTATTACTTTTATTTGCTTTCGAAGAACAACTGAATACCAACAATGCATACGCAATGTATGCTAAATATACCGTGAATGATTTAAAAATTTTACTATGCATTTTGTTGATATTTTTCTTGTTTTCCAATTCTTGGATTTGTTTTTTTTGGCGTTAAAATGATTTCGTCAATATGAATTTTTGAAGCGATTTAGACTTATAAAATAAATCTTACATAAGTGGATATTATACAATCCATTCTTATTCATTATGATCTTCAATTGATTAAAAATTTAGCGGTCCCGATTCCTTCTATTCGCATCAAATAACTTCCCTTATTTAATTCTCTGACATCTAATTGCATTTCTCTCTGAGCTTGCCCATTGGTGGTCATCATTTTTCGTCCTGACAGGTCAAAAATCTCTATTTTATTCAATTTTTTAGATTGAGATTTAATAGTTAAAATTCCATCCATGGAAGGAACGGGGAATAGATTTATATCAGCTTTCGTTGATTCAATGTCAATTGCATTTGTCGTGCCTTCACAGCTGATATTGCCGTAAATATTAACATTTGCAATACTTGTCCAATTGTTCGCAGAACTATTGCCAATGCCAATAAACTTGACAAAGCGTGCAAAGGAATCAGATAAATCAAATCGTTGTTCGGTTTCGACGGTAGCTCCGTTTGAAGCACTCTCTATTCCATCTAGGACAGTCGTAAAGGGTCCTTCTGCATCATCGGCGATGGCTATTGAAAACGTGGTTGTTCGTTCATCTGCTTTCCAAAAATGAATGCCTATTTCCGTCAACTCATGTATACATTCCAAATCGAACGTAATGGATACTTCCGGCTCTTCATCAGGATTTCCTGACCAATAATTAGAAAGATCATCATTGTAGGCATTAATTTCTTCAATGCCTTCTTTGTCTTCCATCCCCAAACTGATAGATCCAATAATAGGAATCTCCATTGGCAAGAATGTATTTAATTGTAGAATTGATACATCCGTAGATAAATTGCTACCTCCACCGATCTCGTCAATTGTAAAAGTCCCACTTCGTTCCACTCCAGACTGGTTTTTCTCGGCTGTGACATTCACAGTCCTGCTACCCGATCCGGTCGAAGCATCGATACTCAACCACGGGATATCCTCAAGAATGCTCCAATCCACATTGGAGACAATATCAAGTTCCATAGTCCCACCATTTACATCAAAAATTAACGAAAGTGGAGCGGTAGACAAGGTCGGCTCCGAAATAGCTCCAAATCCCACGGTTACTCCAACATCGGATTCATTGTATGGAAAATGTTCACCATTCGATCCCAGCTCTTCAGCGCCTGCATCAAAATTCATGTTCCGAATTCCTCCCAAGATATCTGCGTTTAGGTAAGCGTAATTGCCAACACCGGCACCAATTGGAGTACTTCCTTCCGAAATTCGATAAAAATCACCATCATACGTTAACGCATCTTCGGTCAATTCTAACATATTTCCAGACGATAACGAAGAGCCTGTTGGGGTCGTAATCGTTTGATAGGCATTTTCACTGGTATTATACATGATATTGTTGGCAACGATTAGATCTTCAGGTGCCAACTCCAAATCGCTTTTCACCTTCGTACCAATTCTTAATGCATAATCACAATTCACAAAGGTATTGTTGATGATTTCCGTGTTTTTGACTTGATAATACCCGTTTAATGCGCTATTTAAGCGGCCGTTGGATACATTGATTCCACCGGTAGCATTAGACGTAGAGCCATCCAGCTTGGTCGAATTTATACCCTCGATGTAGTTATTATAGATTTTATGTCCTTCCCCAATCACACGCACACCTCCGGAAAATAGATTGTCGTCGGCAAAAAAGTAATTGCCATAAACTTCGCATTGATTTCCGTGTCTAAGCGTTAACGCTCCGGAATATGTTCTAAAGGTGTTATTGTAGTATTTATTGTCTCCCGATTTATTCGAAATCACCTCTATTTCACCAAAAAAATTGAAAAAATAATTAGAATAGACTTCCGTAAACGAACTGCTAAGGGAAGTCCCACTATTTCCTATGCGAATGGCATCTTGATCGTTATCCTCATTGACTTCATTGATCGGAACTCGATTGGCAAAATAGTTATGATGAATGCTTAGATAATCGGGCTCAGCGGAATTGCGATTATCGTTTATTATACTCCCTACCCCATATTTGCCGATAAAGGAGTTGTATGCAATTTCATTGTGTTGTCCATCTGTGAGAATCCACTTGAAAGTCATTTCTTTTTGGGACTCCGCACCATTATACGCATCGATCTTATTGTTTAGTATTCGACAATAATCACATTCTTTTAATTCAAACACGGGCTTGATATCGTCTCCGCTGACCAAAAGGTTTGCAGGTTCCTGAAATACTAACCCGGAAACAGTAAGATAAGCTCCTTTCATATATACTCGTGTGTTACCCGTCATCAAGACCGCCCCAGCGTTTTGAGCAGTTACAACAATAGGTGCATCCGAAGTTCCACTCTTTTCAATCGCAATAAAAATGTCATTCCATGTTCCATCAGCAAGCGTAATAATCGTACCAGGTACAGCAGTAATCAGAGCATCTTCCAATTCCATTGGATTGGAGACAAGTTGCGAATACCCCACGGTGCTCATAAATAGCATAATCAGATAACTCAGGGTTTTCTTACCAGGAATTAAATTGATTGCTATCCTTGGAAATGTATGACCACTAACTCTTCGCTCCCTGTTCCAATGCATATTTCTTTATTTTTTTAAGTCGCTTCATATGATTCATTTGTATTCAGTGTACTCCATTGGATCCATTCCCATTTTGGGTGCCAAATCGTCGGCTGTAGGTCAGAATATCACTCAAATGCCTTTGCATCGTTGATGCTGCTTTTTCAGGTTCTTGATCAATAATATTACTTAAAATCTCTTCATGTTCTACTATAATTGATACCGCTCTCACATTCTTATAGATATCGATCTGAATGATCTTTTTAATAATATCTGGCATTATGGTCAATAACAGCGATTTTAAAGCCGCATTTTTACCTGCATCTGAAATTGCCAAATGAAACATCATATCCTCTTCTACAGCGATCTCATTCATTTTTACTTTGTCGGCATATATTTTTTGAGCTCTTCTTATAGCTTCAATATCTTCGATTGTTCTTCTTTGTGCAGCCCGTTTTGCCGACTCAATCTCCAGTAAAACCCAAGTCTCTACGAGTGAGGCAAAATCCTTGTTATCTATTTTCAATGCATCCGATATTAATCACTCCAAAGGCACTTATTTTGTCCATTATAGTAAAATACCTTCGGTTTGAAATCATAATTATTTTTTGGTCTACCAAAAATTGGTCTACCAAAATCCCAGGTCGAATTTATTAATAATTTTCTGGATTCAAAACTTAAAATTTCCAATCAGGGCAATTAAATGACTTCAACAACCCTACAAAACTCAATGAATACGGGGCTTTACAGCATTTTTACTCTAAATTTTTTCATAAAAATAAATTAGCTCAGATGGTAAAATTTCAAAATATTAAAAGGTTAATTGGCAGCTACTCCAAGAATTATTTTGATATTTATTTTGGAAATAAATAAAAATAACTACATTTGGTCAACCAATTTATTGGTCTACCAATGTTGTAAAAGAAAATGTAATGTTAGATAACTTCAGGGAGATTCAAGTAGAAAGTCCCAGTGACAAAATCATCAGACAGATTCGATCATTGATCACTTCAGGACAATTAAAACCAGGAGACAAGTTGCCGCCCGAACGGAAACTTGCAGAAAAATTTGGTGTAGGTCGCTCCGTAGTTCGTGATGCCATTCGCAAACTCGAGTTTTATGGGATTGTAAAAACACAACCTCAATCCGGGACCGTAATTGCCGGAATGGGTATTGTTGCGTTGGAAGGACTCATTACAGACGTTTTAAACATTGAAGAATCAGACTTTAATTCTTTGGTTGAAACCCGGGTACTCCTTGAAGTTAATGCGGCTGGCAAGGCGGCTCAACGTAGAACGAGCGATGATATCATTGTATTACAAAAGGCACTGGATGCCTATATCTCAAAAGTTTCAAGTGGTGAATCCGCCGTGGAAGAAGATCTTCTTTTCCACATAAAAATTGCCGAAGCATCTGGAAACAAAGTCCTCAAGTCGTTGATGTTAATCATCACACCAGATATTGTCAAGAATTTTACGAGGCTTAATGTATGTAAAGATGATCGCGTGGAACGTACTGTTCAAGAACATCGTGAAATACTAGACCATATCATAAATCAGGATATTCAAAAAGCTGAAGAAGCGATGCGTTTGCACCTCAATGACATCCTTGAGTTCAGTAAAAAATAAACTGCTAAAATCTATAACTAAAACTACTGCTATGAAACTATCAAATTCAAGCTAGAAAATAAAAAAAATGGATTAGCATTTCTGCCAATCCATACATTTCTCAATTTTCATAAGCACACTTCGAAATTAGGGTACGGCCATACTCTAGTATTTCGACTTGATTAAGTATTGACATGATCAAGAATAGCGAGCCTATGTCTTTTAAGAAATTTTGACACCTTCTCAAGAAGAGAAGAATGATTTGTAAATACTAAATTAATCATTTCCAAATGAAAATTATTTCTATTAAACAAAAAAATCATCTGAGGCTTTTGCTAGTTCTGATAATGATGTTTCAGATGTCTATTGCCAGTCATGCTTTCGATGGTGATGGTCTTACAAATAAAGAGTTTCAAAACGTTTTAAATGCCATCAACGGTACCGTTACAGATGCTGACGGTGAGCCATTAATTGGGGCAAGTGTAATGATACAAGGGACCTCAACGGGTACAATTACGGATGTAGATGGTAAATTCACCCTGGAAGCAAATCCAGGAGACGTATTGGTGGTCCGATACCTTGGTTATGCAGACCAGCTTATTACTGTAGGTGATGTTACCGAATATACCGTTGCCTTGGTGGCCGATGGCAAACTTCTGGATGAAGTCGTTGTGATCGGCTATGGTACACAGAAGAAGTCTCATTTAACAGGTTCTATCTCTAAAGTTGAAAACAAAAATTTGGATCAAATCGCAGTATCCAGAGTTGATGATGCACTGATCGGTCAGGTATCTGGAGTCAACATCCAGGCCAGCAGCGCCGAAGCAGGTGCAGCCCCAACCATAACGGTAAGAGGATTTGGATCCATCAATGCGGACTCCGGACCAGCTGTCGTTGTAGACGGATTGGTGGTAGATTCTGATTTTTTGGGCAATTTGGATATGAATGATATTGAATCGTTTGAGATCTTGAAAGACGCAGCTTCTGCAGCTATTTATGGTAGTGAAGGGTCCAATGGTGTAATCATGATCACCACCAAAAGTGGTCAGGCAGGAAAGACAAAATTCAGTTATGAATCCTACATTGGAAGAAAAGAGGCCTTTGGCAGTGATGGATACAAAAAAAGTGTAGCGGAGTGGGCAGACAAAGAAATGGCGGAAACTGGTTTTTTAACCAACAATACCCAGTATGCGCAATTGTTAGTTGAAACTACAGGAATTGACAGAGATTGGCAGGATGTGTTTTTCGATGGAGGTAATATTTCAAGCCATTCGTTCTCGGCAAGAGGCGGAAGTGCAAGAACTACATTCAGTGCATCGCTCAGAACAATTGAAGATCAAGGTGTTGTCATTACCGATAACTACAGGCTCTATTCCGGGAAGTTAAAAATGGATACCAAAATAAATGATCGATTAAAATTTGGATTGAGCGCAACACCTTCCTATTCCAAGCGAAGAGCATTGCCTACCTCCATACACAACCCAATTCGACAATCTCCGTGGTTGCCAATTTATCACACCGACGAGACGCTACAATTTATCAATAGAGATGCCTATCCTGACGTAGGTGTTGGCGATTACTTCTTGGAAAACCATCTCATAAACATCGATATAGATCCCAATGATGAATTTGGCTCAAGCAGACCTCGTACATCAGGCGATATGAATCCATATGCACAATACGTTGAGCGAGAGCATTATGAGTTTAAGACAAATTTGCTGACTTCTACGTATTTGAGATATAAAATCGCCGATGGTTTGGTGGCTAAATCTTCTTTGGGAATCACCCTGGAAAATAGAAAAAGAACAAGATGGAATGGCACCAAGCACCATGCTCAAGCCAGCAGAGCTTCCTATGAATTGCAAAATCGAAATCGACAAAGAATAATTTCGGATAATACCCTGTCTTACAACACGGCGATCAATAACCATGAGTTCAACTTTTTAGTGGGTGCAACCTTCCAAAAAAGAACGTCGGAAAATAGCGTTGTAGAAGGCACTGGTTATAGCAATGATTTGTTGAAAAATTTACAAGGAGCGACTACTATTTCCGAATTTGAAGAGATTTCGGTTGAAAAAAATAAGATTGGTTACTTTGGACGAATCAATTATGTCTATAACGATAAGTATTTGGTCAATGCCTCTTATCGACGGGATGCCAGTTCAGTATTTGGAGTGGATTCAAAATGGGGTGATTTTCCTGCGATTTCGTTAGGATGGAATGCGCACAACGAAAGTTTCTTTGGCGGAAGCGATCTATTTAGCCGATTGAAATTGAGAGTTAGTTATGGCTTGACGGGGAATGAAAACTTTAGTGTTGGCGATGATATTATAAATAACTATCCGTACCTGGCTTTATTAAATACGTCTAATGCTGTTACGGAAGGAACTATTGCTCCGGGAATCTCAGCTCGTAATATTGCCAATACCTTATTGCAATGGGAAGCTTCCAGAGAATTCAATCCCGGTATTGATTTTGGTCTTATGAATGATAGAATCTCAGGTTCTATAGATTATTATGTAAGGACCAGCGACCAGTTATTGTTGGAAAATCCTGTTTCTTATGTTACTGGCTTTAATGGCGGTATTGTAAACCTGGGAGAAGTAGAAAATCGAGGATGGGAACTGGAACTAAGAACAAGAAATATATCCAATGGCAGTTTTAGATGGAATACCATCGCAATTGTTTCCACCAACAAAAATGAACTGATTAGTTTTGGTGAGTCTGATGGTGCTTTATTAGAAGATGGATTTGGCAGAAATTCCCAATGGATAAATTCTGTGGGCCATCCGATCTCATCATTCTATGGGTTCGTGGTCGATACTGAATTGGCCACTGAATACTATGATTCTCCTTATATCCCGATCAATGGTGTTTCTGAAGATATCATAGTAAAAGACTTGAACGGGGATGGGTTGATCTCAGATGAGGATAAAACCATTCTTGGAGATCCATATCCAGACATCATTTGGAGTCTGACCAATGAATTTATTTTCGGAAATTTTGATTTTTCCTTTATGCTTCAGGGAAGTCAAGGTGCCGAAGTAAAGAATATTGGAGATCAATATTTTGGTACACACTGGCAAGGTGCCACTTCGGATGTACAACAGGTGGTGGACGATGGTATAATCTCTCACCCATCTTTCCTGCAAGAAAGAGTACTGACCAATGACGTGGTTCAAAGTGCTGGATATCTTTCTCTTCGAAATATCAATATTGGGTACAATTTTTCCAGAGAGCAATTGTCTCGTTTAGGATTGGAGCGACTAAGAATTTACATTTCCGGGCAGAACCTGATCTATCAAACTTCAGATGATTATAATGGTTTCAACCCGGAATATATAGATACCAATAATAGTCCAAGAGCGTATGGATCTCAGCGAGCCGGAACACCGCTATTCAGTACCGTTTCATTTGGATTGAACCTCAACTTTTAAATTTTAATAAATAACGAATAATGAAACATATTAAATATATAGCTCTGTTGACGGTTGGAATTTTATTTCATTCTTGCGGAGACGATTTTTTGAACCCACTCCCTGAGTCGGCCATTGTTGTAGATGCATTTTTTGAGTCTGATGATGATGTTTTGGCAGGCATTATGGGCATCTATAATGCTGTGCAAGGAGTTAACGAAAATACCAATACCAGCATCAGTAATTCCAATCGCGGTATTCAGTTCGAATACATGTTGACCGAGCATCGTTCGGACAATACAAGATCAGCAACTACAGAAGGATCAAAAGCAGATTTTCATAGATATCTGGTAGATGCGAATAATGTACAATCCGAAGATTATTACGCCTCGATGTACGAAATCATTTTCCGGGCCAACAACATTTTGAATTTTATTGATGTCGCAGATCCGGAAAACCAAAGTGCATACATGGCTGAAGCTAAATTCTTGAGAGCTTATGCCTATTTCAATCTGGTGCGTTTATTTGGGGATGTCCCAATGGTGGTTTCAGTAGTTGGTGCACAAGATAATGAAGCTCTTTTTACACGAGTGTCTTCGGATCAAATCTATGCTCAGATTGAATCCGATATGATGGAAGCAATTAGCACCCTCGACAATTCATTCAAGTCCAGAGCATCAAAGGCCGCAGCACAGGGACTCCTTGCAAAAGCATATCTTACGCAGGGCACTCCAAATTATACTGGAGCTCAACAATTATGCGAAGACATTATGAATAGCGGAGATTTCGCTTTGGAAGGAAATTATAGCGATATTTTCTATAATGAGTTAAATAATGAAATTCTTTATTGCGTCCAATATGAACTTGGAAACACATTGGAAAGTCAAAGCTTTTCATCAGAATTTACCTCAGCATTCAGACAAGGAAGAGAAGATGGGTTAAATATAATAGATAACCCAAGTCTAATTGCGGATTTTGAAACATATGGAGGAAATCGAACCGAGCAATCTTATGTAACTTTTGGCAGTTCTAATGAAACGATCAAGTTTCTTCCCGAAGGCTCTGACATCACGGCAACGCCACCGTCTTATGGCACGAGTCCCAGAGATGCGGGGAACGATTGGATAGTACTCCGATATGCCGATGTTCTTTTGATGCATGCAGAAGCGATATTGGCAGGAGGCAGCGAAACAACCAACTCTTCGGCCATTGATTCTTACATGGAGGTGCGAGCAAGAGCGGGATTTGACCCAGCAGCGGATCGGCCATCTGTACTAAGCAAAGAATCCTTGCTGGCAGAAAGACGTGTTGAGTTTGCTTTTGAAAATCAACGATTTTTCGATTTGGTACGAATGGGTGTAGCAGATGCCGTGCTGTCTGCACATGCCGATGCAATGGGGTATACAAGTTATGACTCAAGAAAATTATTACTTCCAATCCCTGCCAGAGAAATCAATTTAAGTCGTGGTCTTTTAAGCCAAAACCCTGGTTATTAACGAAGTGATTTAAAAAATAAATAACATGAAAAATAATATCAATTTATTCGTACAATCCTTAAAAGTAGTGTTCTTAATGGGGCTTCTGTTGAGTTTCCAAAGTTGCGAAGATTCATTCAAATTTGATCTTCCAGAGGCTAATTCCAAAGAGGATACGGTCTTGCCTACAGCGGACTTCTCCTATATTTCTAATGCAGATGATTTTAGGACCATTGAATTCACAAACCTTTCATTTGAATCTACTCGATACTCGTGGGATTTTGGTGGAGGAAATGTTTCCGACGAACAGGATCCTGTCTTCACATTTACCGATGGTGAAGGAATATATCCGGTAACACTTACCGCAAGCGATGAAAATGGAGCTTCGGACGCCATTACCATTGATGTTGAAGTAAAAGACGCCTTTGTTGCAATTACACCGGAAATTCTCAATGGTAATTTTGATGATGGTCAGGATGACTGGAAGTTTAGCACATTCACGGGAGGCACCACGAGCCCATTTAATTCCAGCAGTGATGGTTCTCCGTTAAATTATGACGGGACAGATAGTGGATCTACAAAGACTCCAGGTGCTAAATGGACAATGAGTACTTCAGCAGGTGTTTACGTTAGCTCAAATACAAGATATGCATATCAGGCAATCGTGGTTTCTCCAAACGTTGAATACATTTTGGAATACGAGTACTCTATTAAAAATGATGGTACGGTAGCAGAAGGTGGAAACCGTATAATTGGAGGAATCTTAAATGGCCATTTTGATGATGGCGCAGAAGCCATTGGTAGTGTGGATAGTGAGCCCCTCTTGGTTATGAATGTTGGTACAGAAGACTTGGGTAAAGGAACTTTTACAACGGTTAGAGCAGAATTTACTTCAAATAGTACGGGAGAAGTTGCCATTCTAATTTACGGAGTTACGGACGTAGATGCTTACGTAGACAATGTCAAAGTTTATCCGAAGGAATAAAAATAGAAGTCCAGATAAATTTATGCGTACATCGGAATTGATTGGAGTATTTCTAGTGGCAATTGGTTTTAGTTTGGTAGGCTGCGGTACAGCTAGCGAATCAATTTCGTCTTCTGAATCAAATGATGCAAAAAAGGAATGGGTTGAGGGTGTTGATTATTTCTTACCCAAGATTGACCTCAGCAATTGGAAGGTTACTTTACCCATAGGAAGACCTACAGAAGTTGTACCTCCTGCAGTGTTGGGCTATCCCGACAATGTGATGCTCCGACCTTTTATGTTCAATGATTCCACAGATGCCGCATTGGTATTCCATACCTATCCAGGTTCGACTACCAGGAATTCTTCGTATTCGCGTACAGAATTGCGAGAGCAGTTGGTGCCCGGAAGCAATGCAACCAATTGGACTTTTGCTCAGGGAGGCAGGATGAAAGGAACGTTGAAAGTGGATGATATATCCAAAGATTCGGATGGTAATTATCATCGGACCATTGTGATGCAAATACACGGAAGATTGACCGATGCACAGCGAAATCTCATAGGAGAGGATGACAACAATGCCCCTCCCGTATTAAAGATCTACTGGAATAATGGAAGAGTTCGAGTGCATCGAAAAGTACTTAAAAATTTGGAGGTAAATGATTTGGATATTCTGCGAACAGATGCATGGGAAGATGATGCGCGCTGGTTGGGCAACCGTGTTGATTTTGAAAAATTTACCATCGAGGTTATTGTCTCCGATGGTAGAATGGAAGTGATTCTTAATGAAGGGGAAGCAAATGTGGTATTTGATGACATCCACATGCAAAAGTGGGGAATATTTGAAAATTATTTCAAAGCAGGAAATTATCTTTTGACAACGGATAAGGATTCACATGCGACTGTAAAATACTATGATCTGGTAGTAACGCATTAATGGAATGATAAATAATGAGAGTAAAGTAGTAAGTAAATTTTTTCAGGTGAAAATCAGAGTTTCAATCTCTGGTTTTCATTTTTACTACTCCTAACGAGAAAATAATAAACTGGAGACAGATCCAATTTTAATAAGAAGAAGTAAAGCAATGACAGAAAAATTAGACATTAAACCTACCAAAGGGTTCTTTTTTGGTGAAGATACAGAATGGGAAGAAGTAGCACCAGGACTCACTCGTCAGATTATGGGCTACGACGATAAGATAATGCTGGTAAAAGCAAGGTTCGAAAAAGGAGCTGTTGGAGTACTGCACAAGCATTATCACAGTCAGGTTACCTACGTAGAAAGTGGTGAATTTGAGATGACCATTGATGATGAGATTAAAACCCTCAAACAAGGAGATTCCTTTTACATCTTACCTTGGGTGATGCATGGCTGCGTGTGCACTAAACCCGGTATTTTGGTAGATGTATTTAGTCCTGCACGTGAAGACTTTCTAGGATATCCCATGCAAAAAACAGAACCGGAAGTATGAAAAAAATACACGGTTTGAGATGGTGGGTTATAGCCTTGATCGCATTGGCGACGATCATCAATTATATTGATCGTCAATCCATTGGTGTGCTATGGCCGGATATTGCAGAAGATTTGTTTCCGGAAATGTCCAACGATGAACGTAAAGGAATCTTTGCCACGATTTCAGTAATTTTTATGTTTTCGTATGCTTTTGGCCAAGCTATTTTTGGGAAGATTTTTGACTGGATAGGTACACGACTAGGTTTTGCATTGTCTATTGCCGTTTGGTCTGTTGCTACTGCGCTACACGCCTTTGCCCGTGGAGTATTAAGTTTTGGAATTTTCAGAGCTATTCTCGGAGTAGCAGAAGCCGGAAACTGGCCCGGTGCCGCAAAGGCAAATGCAGAGTGGTTTCCAACCAAAGAACGTGCTTTTGCTCAAGGACTCTTTAATTCAGGAGCAGCTATAGGTGGTATTGTTGCCATTCCCATGATAGCCTTTATGACCGTCTATTTTAGCTGGCAAATGATATTTATTTTGGTGGGTCTGGTTGGATTATTATGGTTGATTCCGTGGATGATGCTGGTAAAAGCTCCACCGAAATCACATCCCTGGCTGACCGAAGAAGAACGACAATACATCTTGAGTGGACAGCAAAATCAGGATTTAGATGAGGATGGCACTCCCGATGAAGGTTACAATCCCGATACTGGAAAATTGCTTGCGCATAAACAAAGTTGGGGGGTAATAATCGCTTCTGCGACAATCGATCCCATATGGTGGCTTTTCGTGGTATGGATTCCAATTTATCTGAATGAAGTTTATGCAATGGATGTAAAAACCATAGGTATTTATGGTTGGGTACCGTACGTAGGTGCAATGATGGGAGCTTGGTTTGGTGGGCTTCTTGCTCAGGATCGAATTAAAGCGGGATGGACGGTTGACAAGACACGCAAGATGGTAATTACCCTTGGATGTTTGATTATGTTGCCTAGTTTGTTGGCCATGGCAAAACCGGGAGGTCCTACAACGGCGGTGTTAATCATGGCGGTAATCCTTTTTGGTTTCCAAACTGCAATAGGAAATGTACAAACGCTACCGAGTGATTTTTTTGGAGGTAAAACAGTTGGCACCCTGTCAGGGATCGCAGGAATGGCGGCAAAGTTGTCTGCGGCTGGATTGATTTATCTCGTGCCCTGGCTTACGTCCGGTGGAAATTATACACCTGCATTTATCATAGGTGCTGCTATGGCGTTAATTGCGTTAGCCAGCATATGGGTGCTGTGCCCCAAGATCGAGCCGTTGAGGCCAAAAGCATAGCATTGAAAGCAAATTAAGAAATAAGATACATCATATTAAAAAATGAAAAATTAATGAGTGAAAATAAAGTAGCAATAGTAACGGGAGCCACTGGTGGTATTGGCTTTGCTGTTGCCAAAAGATTAGGTAAAGACGGATTCAATGTAGTCCTCAATGGTATAAATGATGAGACTGGAGCTCAAAGAGTAAAGGAATTAAAGGCGGAAAATATCAAAGCGGAATATTATGGATTTGACGTTACAAAAGAAGAGTTGGTAACTGAAAATATCGCCCAAATCGGCGAAAAGTATGGAAAAATTGATGTACTGGTCAACAATGCTGGTGGATTAGGGGGACGATCCAGGTTCGAAGTGATGTCTACCGAATTTTACCGATCGGTTATGGCATTGAACCTCGATTCTGTCTTTTTCGCTTCCCGTGCTGCCATTCCTTTTTTAAAGAAAGGCAATCATCCGACCATTATAAATTTTACCTCGAATGCGGCATGGAATGCAGGAGGGCCAGGTGCAGGAATATACGGTACATCAAAGGCTGGTGTGCATACGATTACCAGAGCGTTGGCCAAAGATTTGGCGGAGTATGGAATTCGCGTCAATGCCGTTTCTCCAGGTACAATAGATACTCCATTTCACAAACAGATTAAATCTACCAAGCCGGAGGTATTCGCATCCTGGGCAAATAACATAATGCTGGGAAGACTGGGACAACCAGAAGATGTAGCTGGAGTAATTTCTTTTTTAGCAAGTGAAGCCGCTGGTTTTATTACGGCTGAAACGATACAGATTGGTGGAGGACAGGCTTTGGGGATTTAGGGGATTGAGAATTGACAATGAACAATGGATAATTAATAATTGAAAATTGAAAATTGAAAATGAACAATTGAAAATGGGTAATTGACAATGGTCAATTTAGGATTGAAAACGAGGTTAAAATTGTCCTGTGTCAAAGAATTGGGTTAAAACTTTTTACAAAAAACAATGAGTAAATTTAAAGGAAAAGTAGCGGTAGTTACGGGTGGAGCCAGAGATATTGGTAGATCCATTTCAATAAAATTAGCCGAGGAAGGGGCCAGGGTTGTCGTGAATTATTACAACTCTGAGGATGCTGCAAATGAAACCGTAAAAAAGATAGAAGCCGCAGGAGGAGAAGCAATTGCAATAAAAGCAGATGTATCAAATTTGGAAGACATCCAAAATTTAAAGGCAAAAACGATTGAAAGATTTGGTAACAAAGTTGATATTTTGGTAAATAATGCCGGAGGGCTATTTGCACGTAAAACCCTGCAAGAATTAAATGAGTCTTTCTATGACCTGGTGATGAATGTAAATTTCAAAGCTACTGTTTTTGTAATGCAAGCTTTTGAACCTTTAATGGGCAAAGGTGCATCGATTGTGAATCTATCTTCTTTGGCTGCCCGAGATGGAGGCGGTGGTGGATCATCTTTGTATGCTTCCTCTAAAGGAGCGGTAACTACATTTACGCGTGCCATGGCCAAAGAATTAGGGCCAAAGGGAATACGAGTAAACGCACTCTGTCCTGGATTGATTGCGACCAAGTTTCATGACGATTTTACAAAGGATGAGATTCGTACCATGG
The DNA here is from genome assembly GCA_039194925.1 of Bacteroidota bacterium. Taxonomy (GTDB): domain Bacteria; phylum Bacteroidota; class Bacteroidia; order Chitinophagales; family Saprospiraceae; genus CAJXUU01. The sequence goes on along the minus strand of JBCCVV010000106.1, from coordinate 3,968 downwards.
TAGCTGGAAAAACGCCTCTCCGGCGAGAGGGTGTCTCAGATGAGGTTGCGGACTTAGTTGTCTATCTTGCATCAGAAAGAAGCTCATTTATTACGGGTAGTAATTTTGATATAAATGGGGGGTTGGCGTTTAGTTAATGGACAATGGATAATTGATAATTGATAATTGACAATTGACAATTGACAAGGGACAATGGACAATTGACAATTGACAATGGATAATGGACAATGAATAATTTATAATTTACATTTTGGATTGGATATGTTAAATGGTAAATGGTCCAGTCTTTTTTAAGATTTAGAACTATGAAAAAAGTGGTGACTTTTGGAGAGATCATGTTGCGATTGAGCCCTCCGGGATGGAAGAGGTTTTCTCAAACCAATCGTTTTGATGTGATTTATGGAGGCGGAGAAAGCAATGTTGCAGTTTCGTTGGCTAATTATGGAGTTCCTTCGGAATTTATAACTCGATTACCCAATAATGATCTCGGGGAATGTGCGCTGATGGAGTTGAGAAAAAGAGGTGTCTCCACCCAAAATATATTACGCGGAGGAGATAGGTTGGGTATATACTTCCTCGAAACCGGAGCGGTAAGTCGGGGCAGTAAAGTGATTTATGATCGGGCGTATTCATCGATGTCTACCATAGAGAAAGGAATGGTGGATTGGGAATCTGTTTTAGAGGGAGCAGGTTGGTTTCATTGGACAGGCATTACACCGGCAATATCACAAGGGGCTGCCGATGCCTGCTTGGAAGCAATTCAAGTGGCCAATAGAATGGGGATAACGGTATCTACGGACTTGAACTATCGAAAAAAACTTTGGAAGTATGGCAAAAACCCAATGGATATCATGCCCGAATTGGTACAAGGATGCGACATTATTTTAGGAAATGAGGAAGATGCTGAAAAACACTTTGGATTACATCCTGAAGGGGTTGATGTCACACATGGCGGCACAGTGGAAGCTGAAGCCTACCTTTCCGTATTAAAGCAGCTCATGGATATGTTTCCCAGAGCCAAAAAAGTGATAACTACACTCCGGGGATCAATATCTGCCTCACATAATACATGGTCGGGAGTACTTTATGACGGGAGCAATTTATTTACCGCTCCTACGTATGAGATTACACATATCGTAGATCGTGTTGGTGGAGGTGATAGCTTTATGGGAGGGTTGATTTATGGCCTACTCAACTATCCGGAGGACGATCAAAACGCATTAAACTTCTCGGTGGCTGCTTCCTGCCTTAAACATACCATTTTCGGAGATGCCAATCTGGTGACAGTAGAAGAGGTAGAAAAGCTGATGCGTGGTGATGCAAGCGGACGCGTAAGCAGATAGTTATGCCTGTCCCATTCAACAAATTCCTTCAAAAAATATTAAAAGCACTTCTGGCTGTAGGACCTGGAATTTTTGCCATTGGTTATACCATCGGCACCGGCAGTGTGACTTCAATGCTGGTTGCTGGCAGTACGTATGGCATGGAACTTTTATGGGTCTTATTGTTAAGCTGCTATTTTTCCGGAGTATTGATTTATGTCTACGGAAATTATTCATTGATCATGGGCGAAACAGCCTTGTATGCCTTCCGAAAGCGGTTAAAATGGGGAAGGATGATGGGTATTCTCATCATTCTGGGTATAGTACTAGGGCAGTGGAATTCTTTGATAGGAATCGTTGGAATTACCTCAAGTATTTTTTACGAAATCTTCCTGATCTATTGGCCTGGAATCGCTGACCTGCAATATCAGGTCGTGTTGATCATAGCCCTGATCATTGTAGGGTTATTTTATTTATTACTGCTGCAAGGCTCCTACACTTTTTTTGAAAAGATCCTGATCTTGTTTGTTACCATAATGGGTCTTTCCTTTTTATTGAGCTTGTTTTTAGTGTATCCCCTTCCGATGGATGTTATTAATGGATTGATCCCCACTATCCCTGATGTCAAAGGAGGCAATATGATGGTGGCTGCCTTTGTGGGTACTACTATGGCCGCAGCTACCTTTCTTTCAAGGCCCTTATTTATCAAAGGAAAAGGATGGACCAGGGCGGATCTCACCATTCAAAAAAAAGATGCCATCAGTGCGGCCATTTTAATTTTTATAATCAGCAGTGCAATAATGGCAGTAGCTTGCGGAGCATTATACTATGATGGATCTCCAATAGAAAAAGTAAGTGATATGCCTCAGGTGTTGGTTCCAATTTCCGGCAAATTTGCCATGACGATATTTTTCTTTGGAACCTTAAGTGCCGGTTTATCATCCATTTTTCCAATCCTCCTTATTGTTCCTTTATTGATAGCCGATTATCAGTCGGGAGAATTGGACACCCAATCAAAGCAATTCAAAGTGATCACTGCCATAGCTTCCGTTTTAGCCCTTACGATTCCTGTTTTTGGAGCCAATCCAATTGATGGACAGATTTTGTCTCAGGTGTTTAATGTGTTTGTTTTACCCCTTGTAATTATGGGAATGATGGTATTGATAAATTTAAAATCGTTCCAGACGATTCATAAGACTGCGCTCTGGATCAACATCAGTTTATTTGCTTCTTTGATTTTCTCATTGATTATTTCTTATAATGGAATACTCGGAATTGCATCTTATTTTAGCTAATCAATATTTAACAATTTTTACTTATGGCTAGATTTTCACGCATAGAAGTAGCACTTAAAATGAAAGAACAGGGAATGGTGCCCTTATTCTATCATAATGATATCACGGTGGTAAAGAAGGTAACAAAAGCTTGTTACGAAGGAGGAGCGAGATTACTGGAATTTACCAGCCGCGGAGATTTTGCGCATGAAATTTTTGGTGAATTATCAAAGTATTGTGAAAGCGAACTTCCTGAAATGGTACTAGGTGTCGGTTCTGTCACGGATGCCGCTTCCGCTTCCTTGTACATGGCACTAGGTGCAAATTTTGTTGTCACTCCGGTTTTCCGAGAAGACATTGCCCTGGTTTGCAATCGCAGAAAAGTATTGTGGTCACCGGGATGTGGGTCGCTTACAGAGATATGCCGCGCAGAAGAATTGGGGTGCGAGATCGTAAAACTATTTCCGGGAGGAGTTTACGGTCCGGCTTTTGTTAAAGGCATAAAAGGTCCACAACCATGGACAAGTATTATGCCTACGGGTGGTGTCTCCCCTACTGAAGAAAATCTAAAAGCCTGGTTTGAAGCGGGAGTGACATGTGTAGGCATGGGTTCAAAACTTATCACCAAAGACGCATTGGCCAAAGAAGACTATGCTGCTATTACTGAGGGGTGTAGAAGGGCTCTTGGAATTATTGGTCTACTTCGTTCTTAAGGTAATTGTTTACCTATTCAAGTAAGATTATGCACTATTAAAGGTTATTTCTGCAAAAAGACTTGAGAATTAATAGGAGCCCTAATGAAGGTACTGAGCGTTGCAGTATTCATTTTTCATTGGAAATACAAAAACAGGCTCTATGAATTGGCTTGCTCCCATGCTACAAAATATATAGAACACAAGAAACGATTTGCACTTGCTGTAGAACTTAGACAATACCACTTAGAAAACAATCAAATAGTCTATTCAAATTATAAAAAGCAACAGCCGCCTTCTTTCATAACTGTGATAAAAGAGGTAGGTGGATTCAAGATTTTAGATAACGTGTATTAGATGTTGTTTTAGGAGAATTAAACACTAATGATCTGAAAGGATACCAATTATTCTAATTAAAAAACAAACTATACGTAAAGAAATGGTATGCAGAGGGCCTCAATAAAATTGCTGGTTATGTTTTTCTGTTAATCTTTTAATGCTCAGATTAACATAGAGTGGCGGTAAAAAAAGACATTCTCTTGCGTAGTAATCCAGTTAACCCCAAAATCTACTTAAAAGTATGTAGTAAAACTACTTAATGATGTGGTTTCAAAAAATATGTTAATCCAAGATATTTGAATATATAAGATCAATGCTGTCTACAATAAAATGCATTTTAT
>JBCCVV010000105.1:0-21026 GCA_039194925.1 Bacteroidota bacterium | reverse complement strand
CGGTATTGCATACTACATAAATAGCATAACATATCAACTCAAGCATGGCTTTTGAAATGGACTTAAAGATATGTTTGAACAAATTACTTCTAAAACGACTTTCCAATACAAATAGAACCTACAAATAGGGTAGGTTTTATATCCGTTGTCTGGTGATTCGACCAATTGATCAGATGCTTTTTTAGATCGAGACGAACACCTACATAATATTCTTTTCCGAACATTTTCTGAATACTTAAACTTGTGTTCAAAGCTACTCTTGGAGTACGAGTGTAGTTATTGGAAGATTGATTATAAAGTACTAAACGACCATCTTCTACATATCTGCCCTGGTAAGATGTAAGTATGGATACAGTAGGTCCGAAAGCTGCAGCTAAGGTCCATGAAGAGGTTTGAATGAGATTGTAGTTAAATAAGATAGGAATAGAGACTACGCTTATTTTGTTGAAATCCGTAAAGCTATTAATAATGGTATCCACCACGGTAGTATCTCGAAATTCCTGATCTACAATCTTACCAGTAATGGCATTAACTTTAACTTTAGTCAGAGCAGCTTTTACTTCTCTATCTTGATACGTTATATGTCGATCTTTTATTTCTTTATACAATAGGTCTATGTCTATCCCCGACAAAATTCCGTAACGTTTACCTAACTTTCGCTCCATTCGTGCACTCCAGGAAAAACCATACTCTGAAAAGGTGTTACGGAAAAAGTCTGTTTGATATTGAGCTTGGTCCATGCCATATAACCAGGTATTCCATCCATTGGAGAGTTCTAGTTTCCAAAGTTTGTGTAAAGGCATATTGGAGATTTTTTCAATTTCTGGCGCGTTGAGTATCCTCTGGTTTGATTTTGATGATAAGCTTGCTGATTTTTGAAGCGTTTTCAAGAGGGGAAAATAGAGTTTGATTCTCGATCTTTCATTGATGTAGTTGTTCTTAGATGTTGACTCAATGAGTGTAGCAAAATTTGAGTTTTGATTGTGTTTTTGTTGCAACCTTGGTTGTAAGATGGCCGTATCCTCTATAATATTGAACGAATTGTTTAAGATTGAATTCTGAATATTTTCTTGTGCTATAATTTCGGTTTTTGTTTGATAGCTTTCTTTAATCACCAGTGTGGGGACTATTTTTTGCTTCGTTTCGTTTGAGTTGGATTTGGTTTTATTCGTAGTAGAGATTACCTTCTGTTTTTGTAAACCCTTCTCCTCAGATAGCAATACATATGTTTCTTTTGTTTCATCTGTCCTATCTGTTGATGTGGAAAAATTACCTGAATCTAGACTTATATCTTCTGTTTTGGCAGTGGTTATGCCTCCCTTATGTTGTACATTTTCTTCATAATGTGAATTTGGTGACTTTTGTGTAATATTCGTAGATCGTTGGTTCAAGTTTTGATTCTTCTCACCTGACATCATTATCCACATGCTGCTTGCTCCAAAAATCAATAATAAAAGAAGCAATAAACTTCTTTTTAAAAACGGTCCGTTTACTTTATCTGACTCTTGGTCCAACTTTTCGTAAATACCTTCTTGCATGGATTCCCAATCGAAGCCTTGAGGCAATTGGTCGGGCTCTTTGCGTAAGCGATTTTTAAATTTTTCAAAGTGCTTCATAGCGACAATGATTTGATGACTTGAAAATGTTTTTTTTGATCCACTTCATTGCTCGATGCAATTGAGATCTTGAAGTTTCAGGACTGATGTCAAGCAATTTTGCGATTTCTGTGTGAGGATATTCATCAATGACTGAAAGCATGAAGATGGTTTTATATCCTGAAGGCATTTCGTGGAGTAATACACTAATATCGTTAACTGATAATTCATCCAAATGCGAGAAATCCTCATCCGAGAATGTATCTACTACCTCTAAATCGCTACAAATCCTGAATTTTTCGAAGTACTTAAGATGATTAATGCATTTTCGAATGGTAATTTGTGCTATCCAAGGTTTGAAGCTTCCCTTTTTTGAATCATATGAATCAATGGATTTAAAGATTGCTGCAAAAGCTTCTTGCATAATATCTTTGACGTAGTCTTCATCTTTAACGTATGACTTCACTACTGTGAATACGTAGGGTGCGCAGGTGTTGTAGAGCATCCCCTGGCTGGGTCTGTCTCCCTTTTTGCACTTTTCAATTATTTTATCTGGTATCATCTACGAGAGCTACGAAAAGATAAAAGAGAAGGTTAGGGAAACCCCACTTCTTCTCTTTTACGTTCTCGATTATTTTATCCGCAAGTGATCAGTAAATCAATTAATTGTTGAGTGTTTTCTAACACTATGACTTCTCCGTCCTCTGTGCGCGTTACGGTTACCGGATAGACTACATTGTAGATAGCGGCATCCTGTCCGCCGTTGAATGTTTCAAATATTTCATCAAGATTATTGAATGTTACTACATTGCCCATATTCCCCTCCCAATCAACTTCAACTCCTTCAATGGGAAATGAAATGTTGTAACAAGGATCGATACCGGTGACAGGATCACCAAAACCGCCTAAGAATAGATTGATCATGTCGCCTATAATAGTGACTCCGTCCAGATCAAAGCAATCAGTAATCAACTCATCTAATTCCTCCTGAGAATTTACCTCAATGGTTTCGCCGTCAGAATCTATCAATGTCATTGGAAAGGAGAATTCTTGAATGTTTCCTTCAAGCAATAGATCACAGTACTCCATATGATCATTGACTTCAACCTCAGTACCGTCTGTGAGAATTACGGTAAATGGGAAAGCTATTTCGTAACATGCAATAAAATCAAAACCGTTTCCACCATCCCAAATCGTGGTGTCTATATCCAGTCCGTTACAATCAAAAAGTGAGGTAAGCAATTCATCTACGTTATTGGCTACTACAACCTCACCTTCAGCATTGATAAGTGATATTGGAAACTCGAAAAAGAGCGGTTCTTCTGCCAATGCAGCGACAAAACTAACCTCATCGTCAAAGGTCTGGATTTCACCATCCAAATCTGATACGGAAATTGGATACTGTAAATTCCAACAAGAGTTTTCTTCGTTGATTAGATAGGCCGGAAATGCATTTTCATCCCAACTATTTGGAAGACAATTTGCAAAGGCTTCACCTAATTCAGTAGCATCATTTACCTCGCTTTCATTACCATCTTCGTCCGTAATCGTAATGGGATATTCAAAGTCTACTATATATGTGTCTCCATCAGGATCTAAAAGACTAATAAAATCATTTTCGTCTTCGATTGAATACGACGTCCCAGTATTGTCCACAACGCCAAAAGGAAATACAATGGTGATACAGTCCAGTTCCAGCCCTTCACCACTGGTGATTGAGCGCGTCATCAAGGAGTTTTGGTCTACTTCTTCAGTAGGATCAAGTTCTCCTTTAATGGTTTCTTCATCAGTTACAGGATCTTTAGAACAACTCACTACAACTAGTCCCAGGAGCAAGAGAAAAGAAAATAGTTTCGCTAATTTTAAAATTTTCATTTGTGTTAAATTTTTATGATAAACAATTGAACGATCGTTTATCATAATATTCTGCGAATGGAGACAGAACGTTGCATCCTCAGTAAAAAAAGAGAAAAAAGAAGTAGGAAATTAATATTCAAATATATAAATTGCTGTTAATGAGGGAAGTATAGGTTGTTGTGTGGAATAAAAAATCCCAAGTTTCAACGCTATCTCCTGTATATATTAGAGAATTTCTCTTTTCCCAATGTATTTGTTGTATCAATTGCACTATCTTTCCAAGCTCTTAGTTATTTTTTTATCAAGCTTTTGCAGCACATCGCGTCCCTCGTGCATTACACTTTCAAATACCATTAAATGAAAAAACAATTACTCTATACTTTTGTGGCCCTATTACTAATAGGATGTTATAAAGATGTAGACGATACACCTCCTCCTGAGGTCATCGTAGAGACTACTGAAGTCCTGATAAATACAAGCATAAGTGGAAGTGTGTTTGATAGCGATGGCAATCTTGTTTCCGGTTATACGCTTATGATCAATAATGAACTCAACACAATCCCTTCAAACCATTTTCTACTCCAATTTGAGGATGTAAAAAAGAAAGGCCAAACGATTCATGTTCTTAAGAACGGGCAAAAGATTGGTATACGAACAGAATTGCTTGTCGAAAACGATATCAATCACTTGGAAATTGTAAGACATCCCGAATTCAATCAGACCAGTTTATTGGTTGATAATCCCATAATAGATTTTACCAAATCCCTGAAAGCCGATTTTTCTTCTACCCAATGGGAGTATGATTACAAGGGTGAAGTCACTATCGATTATGTATTTATAGAATCGAATACTTCATTAACCCCTGTTGGTTATAGCAGCCTGTCAGAAGTGCTGGTAGTGGATTCTCGTGGTGGATTTTATTTAAACGTCAAAAATGAGAGTGGTCAAGAAGTATTGGCACAAAAAGAAAATCCGATTCTAATCCAAACCGGAGGACTGGAAGAAGATATAAATAGTCTGTTTGTGTTTGATTCTGAAAATGAAATTTGGGTGTTGGTTACAGAGTTTACCCCAGGAGATGAGGTCGCTGTTCTAGGGGAAGGATATTACACTTTTGCTAATTATGATTCCGGTGTGTTTGTGGAGGGGAAAATTACCAAAGCTAATAGCGCGGTATCGTATCAAAGTATGAGATGGACCCTGGGATCCTTTTCAAATGAGATGTGTGCTACAGAAGAAGGAATATGGATTGGGTTAATGCCCAAAGAGGAAAGTGTCAATTTGAACTTTTTAACTCCTTGCAATATTTCTCTTCAGTCTGAAATTATTCAGACTTCCACATCCGATATTAAGAATCAGTATTTTGAAATCGAAGACAACTCTAATTATCAGCTCATGAACTTGAAAGTCGTGAATTGTGAAGAGGAATTAGTGGCTGAACCGAGCTTTGCAATAAATAGTGGTGAAAAAGATAAATTCTATGTTTTTTCTGAAGGGTATGCTGAAAAATGGATTGCTGTATGTGACCAGTTCACTATTTCTGCGGTGAATCAAAATACTGATGAGTCGGGGCCAGAAATTTCTTGGTCAACAAATGTTGCAGACGATTTAGAAGTGCTTACAGATTGTAGTGAATTGGAAGATGGTTATTCTTCTATCAAGATAAGAGACGATGAAAGAGTGTATGCTTCTTTCAATATGGAAATTGTTGGAGAAAAGACTGTATTGCAATCGGAAGATGGAAATGTACGGTTTTACTTTAAGGGAATGGATGAAGGGAAGTATGAGATGGATGAGGTAAATGTGTTTATTGACGACATAAACTTTGGTGACAAAGGATACTATATAAAGTGCGAAAACTCTGCCGAAGGCTGCGGAATCGACTATTTTAATGTAACTCATTTCAACATAGAAAATAATGGAATGATAAGAGCTGCATTCTCTGGTAACTTATGGATGCAGACATTATCACCTTCTGTAGCGGGCAACTTTGATGTGGAAGGAGTGATCGTAATTAAATTATAGCTATCCTATCGCTTAGCTAACTAAGAATCAAACGAAATCTTTGGGAATCAAAGAGATTATAGAAGGATGCAAACGTAATGATCGAAAATGCCAGCGAGCATTGGTGGATCAATATTCTCCCTATTTATTTGGAGTATGCAGGCGCTATATTTCTAATGTTGACCAGGCAAGAGATTGTTTACAAGATTCCCTTGTGCATATTTTATCCAATATACACAAGTATGAAGATAGAGGCATGTTTCAGTCATGGGCGGCTCGAGTTGCAGCCACACAGTGTTTGCAATTCATACGAAGGGAAAAGCGACATGTAAGTTTTGACATTGACAATACAGCAGAACCTTCAGAGGACGAGAGAATTTCTGATCGGTTGGAAGTAGAAGATATTCTAAAGTTTTTGGAAACAATACCCGAAAAATACCGCATTGCAGTCAATTTATACATCATTGAAGGATATAGCCATAAGGAGATTAGCGAGCAATTAGGCATAACCGAAAGTAGTTCAAGATCTTTAGTGACCCGAGCAAGAAAAATGATAATAACTGCTTTTGCAGATACTAAAATGAAAATAGTGCACAAGAATTTGAAGGATAATGAGAGACCCTATTATCAATTGAAATCATTGAGCATTAAAAAATAAATAGATTATGGAAGATAGATTTACAGATCAGGAAAAACAGCTTAAGGCACTAGGTGATCGCTTTTCTATTGATCTAGATACCGATGATTTATGGAATAATGTAGAGTCACGACTTCCTCCTGAAGAAGATGGGAAAAGAAGACCGGTTGCATGGTGGTTTGTTGGTGGAGTTTCAGTTGCTCTTTTGGGCTTACTACTTTGGGTCCTGCCGACCCAATCGATTCAGGATAATAAAGCAGGAGAAAGAAGTACCATTGCCCCTAAGCAAAAAGACTTAGCAGACCTTTTAACGGAATATGAAGGTAAGCACACTCAAATGTCACCCAATGCTAGTTTTGCTATCGATGATAATCAAAAATCGAAACTCAAGAAAGAAAATCGAGAAACGAAGGAGTTGCATACAAATTCATCTACTCTGATTGAAACCCGGAAGGTGATTGCCAAAACAAATCAAAGTAAGAAGGATCAAATAAAAAGAACGCTAACTGGACCTGAGACAACATCAACGGGAAGACTTTTAGAAACTTTGACAGAAAATACAGGCGTTGAGGATCACATGAATGTTCCTCAGAAAGAAATTTCTGATCGAACGAACGCCTTAATCTCCGTTACAGCAATAACTTCTTTGGGATTTCAACCTATTCAGTATGCTCATCAAAACGAGAATTTTATTGAGCGTGTAGTTCCCTTTAAGCAAGTAATTCCGGTTAAAACAGCAGCCTGGTTACCATTTTTTGCACTAACAAGTGGAATAAATACACATCTGAATCATTTGCAATCCAACACTGGTGAACATTTGAATCTTGAGCAATTTGAAGAAGAAAAACCTTTGGTAGGCTTGAGTAGTGACTTTAGAGTCGGATTCGAAAATTCGAATGGTTGGAGATTTGGAATGGGTGTCAATCATTCGAGACTGGTGAATCGATATTCTAGAACTCAGCCCGATACCGTTTCTGTTCAAATACCTGGGAGTGTAAGCTCTAAAATAGATGCAGATGGAAATATTACGGACCAAGATGGCAATCTTTTGCAAACTACAATTACCAATTATAATGTGCACTGGCATCGAGTACATGATTTTGTCAACCTGCAATTGAATGTTGGTAAAAAGATAGTTAAAAGTGAAAAGATAAGTGTTTTTGCAGATGCTATTCTAAGCCGCAACATTTGGTCCAATCATACCGGATACTATTTTACCAAGGATAATACTGCAATCCAAAAATTCTCAGGAGAGGAAAACCATCCGTACACAAACTCAGGGTTCAATCTTGGCTTGAGTATGGATATTGAATATAAACTAAATGATATTTCAATAAGCTTAAGACCATTCACAATGGTTGGGCTTAATAATATAACTCAGAATTCTAATTATTACCTACTTAAAAACTCCCATTACGGTGTACAACTTGGCATAGTATACAGGCCGTAAAGGGAGAGATTAAAAAATCTTTTATAAAATGAAAATTATGAAAAAAAATCGACGACAAACAATTCTATTGGCGTTCATGCTATTATTTGGTTTACAACATATTGTTGTTGGTCAAACAATGATATGTACCAACTTGCTTGAGTTTTCTCTTGATGACAATGGGGAATATGATATTTATCCAGAAGATATTCTTATGGAGGGTGCACCATATAATTTTGATAACCTGCAAATTTACAATAATGACACCGGAGAGGGTGGAGATTTTCTATCCGTAGATTGCAATGATGTCGGCTCAATTACCGTATTAGTGGATGATGTTACCAACTCAAATTCTTGCTTGGTTACTGTGATTATAGTCGATCTATCAACTTCTGTAATTCTTTGTCCCGCCGACATCACCATCACTTGTGATATGAATTATACCGATCTTTCGATTACAGGAGAGGCGACAGGAAATGGATTCTGTGGCGAACTTGCAGTTGAATATTCGGATATTATTGAATTCTCAAATCCTTGTGGATCTGGGAATGTGTTCAGACGATGGTCTATAGTGGGTAATCCGGAAGTATTCTGCGATCAGGAAATTGAGATTCTGGACTTGGATATACCCATAACGGTAAATTTCGATCAAGTAGGCGACATGGAAGTATCCGGTTGCTCAAGCGATAATGGTTTTGGAGAACCTACTTGGGTTGCAGGACCCTGTGATGCTATAGGATGGACTGTAAGTACAGATTCTTTGCCAATGGAAGAAGGAGGTTGTATGGAATTGACGAATAAGTATGTTGTAATAAACTGGTGCGATTATGACCCAGATAATCCTAATTGGGATGGAGAAGGATATTGGGAGCATATTCAAACGGTTGTGATTACAGGATGTGATGTTAATGACGTAGTCTTTCCAAATAACATTGTGATTAATGATGAAAATGGTACAATAGAAAATCTTTCAATAGAAAATCTTCAGTCTATTTATGGATACAGCTTTGAAGAAGTTCACGCGTATACAGATTTTGACTGTGGAGATATACAATATTCATTTGTTGATTCTGAATTGGAATCTCCTGCTGGCTTTAAAATTCTACGTACATGGACAGCTATGAACTGGGATGCTTCGGAGTCTACCACGTATAGTCAGATATTGACGTTGAATACCATCTTTGAGAATTTTATTTGTCTGAATAGCATTTCGGTCTCGTTAGAGAATGGGCCGGTTACCATTGTACCCAGCGACTTATTATTGGATCCTCCATTGAATGAAGATAACTTTCTCCTTAGCATTGAGGATGAAAATGGAAATATTGTAGTTGATAACATTGTAACGTCAGAATATATAGGTCAATCGCTTGTTTATTCGCTTACCAATATCCTTACGGGCGATTATTGTTTAGGTAATGTGATTGTTCAAGTGCCCGGAGGGACAAGTGAATTGACATTTGCCATTACTAATGTTACAGCAGAAACCGGGACAAATATTTGCGTCCCAGTCAAAGCATTTAACTTCAATGACATTTCGTACGGACAAGGAAATATTGGATGGGATTCTGATGTCCTTTCGTATACAGGTATTGTTGGTGGTGGTTTAGATTCTGAAGATTTTAACTTAAACCAATTAAATACAGAAAATGGCGAGTTGTCATTTGTATGGCTTAATGCAGAAGCTCCTGTCACACTTAATGCAGGAGAACAAATATTTACACTTTGCTTTGATGTACTAGGAGATTTAGGAGAATCTTCATCAGTATATTTCTTTTCAACAGAAATACTTCCGCAGACTTGGGGTAATCAAGATTTGGAAATAGACAATCCGCCACTTGCAGGTGGTAATGTAACCGTATCGGATACGCCTTGTGTTTTGGAAAGCAATGATGTAAGTTATCCATTACCTGACATCTTTTTATCGGATTTGAATTTGGATCCGAAGGCTTTGACTCCAGATGACTTAATGAATAAGTATAATTTTAATTTGTCCGATGTTTTAATCACATGGCCCGAAGAGAATTGTCAGGAAGTAACGATTTATTACGTAGATGAGGTTGTAGATTATGGAGACGGCAGTTTCCAAATTGCACGTACAATAACGATAATTGATTTGTTGACCTACGATCCAGAGTCTTTAAAAGGAAAATTGGCATTTACCCAAATGATTTTCGCTGGGGTTGATGCTGGTTCATTTATATGTGACTTCTTACCTAGAACAGCTCCAGTAGGTGATTGCGAAAGTGGACATTCATTGGACGATGCAGTAGAGTGGCCAGCAGATTTGCAAATAGGAGACTACAGAATTTCACCGGAAGAGTTGGTCGGTTTCTCTACGGTTGATGAATTAGATTCAAAGCCGAGTTTTTATGGGGATCCAGATAATTATAATGCTTCCTATGTTGATTTCCTTGTAGGCATTGATGCAACATCGGTTACCGTTGGCAGGCTTTGGACCGTAACGCATGATAGATATAATTTTAGTTGGACATATGATCAAAAAATTGTGATTGATATTTCGAATTTTGAGAATCTGGTCAATGTAACTACCGGTAAATATAGAGCTATGCCGGGTGTAGTTATCAATGATGCTATTTCAACTGATTTGGAAGGAGATGCTTTCGTTGAAGGACAGCCCGTCAACAATATTTCTTATGAGGATGAATACCTGAATGGTATCAATATCCTGGATTTGGTATTAATTCAGAGACATATTCTTGATTTGAATGTTTTGAGTGAATATGAACTGTTGGCAGCTGATGTTAATCAAGACGGAGAAATCGAAGCTTCTGATTTGTCAGAATTACGTGACTATATTGTAGGGGAGTTGGACAAGGATAAAGGAGATTGGAGGTTTTATGAAGATGAAATTGAACCTACGTTTTCAGTACAACCTAAAGGCATCTATGTAGGTGTGAAGTCAGGAGATGTAGATGACTCTGCACTATTACTTGGAGATGTACCTTTGGATCCAACGGCGAAATTTGAAATGGTTGATCTACTTCTAAATAAAGGCGAAACCTATTCAATCCCTGTGTATTTGAACAAAGAATTTGATGCATTCGGAATTGAGTTCTCTGCACAATTGAATTTGGATTTGATCGAATTAAATGGGGTAACAGTTGATAATATCGAGCTCGAGTCGAAGAGTCATGTTTCCGAAAATGGTCTTTTTAAATTTATCTCCAGTGCAGTTGATCAAGGTTTAACAATTGGAGGTCAAGATTCAGATCCCGTATTGTTTTTGGAAATCACTGCCAAAGAAAATAGTTTGTTGAGTCTTGCAATGGATATGGAAAGTCATCTTTCATTTGTAGCTACATCCGATTTGGAATTGATCGTTGTTGGTGGAAATATTGGTGATACTATTAGTACAGGTACAAATAGTGAAGAATTGAGCCGCCTTTCTATTTTCCCTAATCCTACGAGCGATTATTTAAATTTTGATTTGAGTGATGTTGGTGTTTCAGGTAACCTAGAAATATCCATTTTTGATGCAAGTGGACGTAGACTTTTCCAACAGTTCAACAGTGCAATTGTAGATGTAATGCACTTGCCTTCAGGTACATATTACTTCCGACTAAAAGTGGATGAGTACTCTACCACCGGAAAAGTGCTTGTAGTGAGATAAGATTAGTTTAAGTGATTGACACTAATAGTGTGAATAAATTAAATAGAGTAAGTAAATTAGCAGGAATCGTATATTGCGATTCCTGCTTTTTTAATCACATCAACATCAAATTTTGATAAATGGTGCGGTGTTTTTTTTGCCCTCTTTATTTTCCAATAAAATAATATGTAGTCCAGAATTTAAGTCACGGACATCCATTTTGTGACTCCATTCTCGGCTGGATTTCTGTACAATAGATTTTCGCATAAGTTTGCCATTTCCATCTAAAATAGAAAGGATAATATCTCCTGACCATTCATTGGATAATTCTAATGTCGTAGACATGCTCGCAGGATTTGGCCACAATGATAATTCGCTCTTTATTTCCATGGGGTCCGTACTTAGAGGATCTTGATTTTCGTACGCTCCTGCATCCGGTGGACCAACTCTTGGATTGCCCAAGATGTCCGTATCTGGAGCACCTTCCGCAACTCCTATATTGACAGCTGGTGAATCATCTTCAAGGTTAAAATCATAATTTGCACTATTTACAAATTTCAAGTCGGCAACTTCGTTTCTATCTCCTGTATTTGTAAAAATGTCTTCAAGCGTATTGTCTGAAGATATATTTCCTCCAAGTGAATTTATAACTGGAGTTCCACTCTCGACCTCGTAGTTAGAACCTAAATTATTCAATATTGTATTCTGAAGGTTTACAGTACAATTGGAGGTGGCATCTTCTGTGAATGCCGCTATTCCTGATCCGATTAAGGCAGAATTATCCGCAATGGTCGAATTCACAATATTGAAAGTTGAAGATCTGTTTGCAGTGGTATTCAACGACAATCCTCCACCTGCTCCAGTACCAAGAAGGAAGTTAGTGGCGATTACTGTATTTGTCATTTCTAGATCTAAATCAACCAGACTGATTGCAGCACCTTGATTTTCGGCATTATTTAAAAGTATTCTACTGTTGCTGAGATGCAAATATCCTTCTATCAGATCAACTTCTCCCTCAGAGCCACTGATCGCACCTCCAAAACCACCAGTATTCATCTCAAATAAACATCGATCAACAGTTACAGTGACAGGTCCACCTATATTAAGTGCACCTCCACTTCCAGTTCCTACGGTGTTTTCTCTGAAGATAGAGTTTAGGATTTCAACAGTTGTGGTGTCATTTTGACAAAATATAGCTGCGCCAAAACCAGCAGTGTTGCCAGTAAATTCACATTCATTCACGGTTGCATCCGCACCAAAACCAATTATAAGTCCCGCACCACTGGTATTCACTGTATTCCCAGAGTAAACATTATTATTAAGATCGAATTTGGAAAAATCACCATAACAAGCTTGTGATGCTCCAAACTCTGCTATGTTGCCTGAAAATTCATTACCGAATTGGAGATGATTTTGATTGTCACCATTACTTAGAATCCCTGCACCAACTTCTGCATTGTTACTCATAAAATTACAATTCTGGACTGTCGTACTTGCCGCAAAGGTTCTTATACCCCCTCCGACAGATGTTGTTGCAGAATTGCCACTGAAAGTACAATTGTCAAATACGTAATTGCCAACTTCTGGTGCCATTTCTCTTCCATCCATATAAACTGCTCCACCGCTGCCACCGCTGTTGTTTTGAAAATCACAACCTTCAACTTTGGTAGTGGTGTTCCAAACATATAAAGCTCCTCCACCAAAATCAGAAGACGAATTTCCCGAAAAAATACAATTGTCAAAGGTGAACGTTTCAGTGTCTGTGATTCCCAGTTCACTTCCATTCATGAAAATTCCGGCTCCATTACCAGCAAGATTATTTTGAAACGTAGAATTTTGAACAACACCAGTACTTTGCCATATAAACATGGCACCTCCAAAATCTTCATCGGTAACTGTAACGTTGTTTTGGAATGTACAATTGTCAACCATAAAGTTTTCACAATCAATAGGGTAAAGCGCACCTCGATTGGTGGCATTAGACTGAAATGTAGTATTCGAAACAGTAGAATTGCTTGATCCGGAGATAAATATACCTGCTCCCTGGGTTAGACAGGCATTGTTTTCAAAAATGCAATTGTTGATCGTAGACTCAGCACCATTGGAAATATAAACTGCACCACCAGATCTGGCAAAATTATTATTGAAATGGCAGTTATTAATTTCAAGAGGCCCAAGAGCATAGACAGCGCCTCCACGCCAGTTCAAATCATCACCCGCACTCGCTTCACGTGTATTCCCTCCTTGAAAAGTCAGTCTGTCTAAAATGATTTTGTCGGGGGGTGCGCTGGCACATATCATGACATGGAATACATTGTCTTGCTTATTTACATTAAGATTATTCGGTAAATCATCACCATTAATATCTCCAGAGAGTGTTGTCGTGTTTTCTCCATCGACCCTTTCCTCTTTTGATGATTCGTTACCTGCAAAACCACCATATAAGGCAACTCCGGCCTGTACTCCAAATGTATTAAAGGTGTCTAATTCAATAGAAGATGGTGTGTATGTTCCGCCCGCGATCCATACTTCACCTGTAAAAGTTTCCATAAGCGCAAGACTTAAATCGGTATATGCATTGGCCCATGATGATCCGTCTCCGGTTCCTATGGCGTTTTGGTCTACGTAGGTAATTTGTGCCAATGACATGGAGGATAAGAAAATGGTTACCGTGAAAACATGAATTGTTTTACAAAATTTTTTCATAGAAATGGATTTATTGAATTAAGGTGTAATACTGTTAATGTAGGAATATTTGCACGTAAACCGTCTTGGCAAATCTGTAATAAGGCGCTGAATAAGTCTTCAAGACATAAATTAGAGCGAATTTCGGGCCTTCTAACATGATACGCAACGACATTTTATCCGATCTTTTTACAGGTTCGTAGGTAAAAATCTACAAGTCAGCAAAAAACTCAAGAAACTTTTGACCTTTTTAAAGTTTCCTGTGTTCATATGCTTTAACTTTGTGAACCGAATGAATTATAAAGAGGAAATACTGAAAAAAACGTTTGATCTCATCATGAAATATGGTATCCGAAGCGTAAGTATGGATGACATATCAAAGAGTATAGGGATTTCGAAAAAAACGATCTACCAATATTTTGAAAATAAAAGAGCGTTAATCAACGAGGTGTTGGATGATCATATTAGAGAAGATGAAGAAACCATAACCGAGATTGTTCGTCAATCAAAAAATGCAATAGACGAAATTATAGAAATTGCCAGACATGTGCTGACCTTTCTAAAAGGTATGAGCCCTTCGATGATCTACGATACTCAGAAATATTATCCAAAGCTTTGGGAAAAAGTAGAAAGTCAACATTTCACTTTTATTAAAAATATTATCAAGTCAAACATTGAGCGTGGACAAGGAGAAGGATTATATAGCCAAGACCTGAATTCGGATATCATATCTAAAATATATGTGAAGCAAACGCTTACTATGGCAGATGAGGAAACATTCCCGTCGTCAGAATATGAACGTAGTGAATTGTTCAAAACCTTCATTACGTATCATATCAGAGGGTTGATGACTACTAAAGGAAGAAAAAAAGCACAACGTAAAGAAATAGAGTAATACGATAGAAAACATCAAAAAATGAAAAAAGCAATTTTATTATTATTCTTAATCCTGGGGTATTTTTCAAAAGCCCAACAAATGTTTTCGCTAGACGAAGCAGTGGCTTACGGGATAGAGAACCAAAATTCACTTAAGATCAGTGAGATTGAGGTTGTGAATGCCGAAGAAGATATCAAAGAGTTTCGATCTATCGGAATGCCAAAAGTCTCGGGAGCCATGGATTACAATTATTACTACTACATTCCCAGACAACCAGTTGAGGATTTTATTGGCCCGACAGTCTATAGTATTTTAGAAGCGGAAGGGCTTCCTACTACTACTCAGGGACCGCCACAAACATTTGAATTAGCTTTTGTTCAACCACAACAATTGAATTTGGGTGTGAGTGCAAATATGCTTGTATTTGATGGTTCGTATATCTATGGTTTGAAAGCTGCCAAACTGTATCGTGATTTGGTAAAAAAACAGAAAGATTCTTCTATTGAAGACATTAAGACCAATGTTACCAAGGCGTATTTATCGATACTGATTGCTGAAGAAAATGAAAAGACGATTACAGATAATATGACGACGTTGGAAAAATCTCTTGAGGAAGTGAAAGCAATGTATGAAGCGGGATTTATGGAAAGCCTTGATGTAGATCGTTTGCAGCTTTCATATGATAACTTGTCTACGCAGTTGGATAATGTAAAGGGCATGATCGATCTTTCGTACAACTTACTAAAGTTTCAAATGGGATATCCGATGGATGATCCGATTGAATTATCCGAGTCCATTGAAGATCTCATCGTAAAGTTTGATGCCGATAGCTTTAATGTGAATGCCGTGGATATTAATCCCAACCAACGAGTTGAATATCAGCTTTTAAATACAACGCAAGAACTAAATAACCTGGACCTGAAACGAAACAAGGCGGGGTATTATCCGTCGGTAAGTGCATTTGCCAGCTTTCAGGAAACATTACAGAGAACGAACCTTTTCGATAGCGATCAAACTGGATTTCTTCCAACAGGTCTTCTTGGATTTAGCGTTAATATTCCCATTTATGACGGCGGTGAAAAAAGTGCAAAAATCCAAAAAGTCAAGCTGAATATTGAAAAGACTGATCTGGAGAAAACAGAATTTACCAGGGCCATGACATTACAGGTCAGAAATAGCCAAGTGGCTTTGAGAAATGCCAAGAGAAATCTTGAGAACAGAAAACAAGCCTTAGATATGACAGAAAGTATCTATGATCGTACTAAGATCAAATTTACGGAAGGAGTTGGTTCCAGTGTGGAAGTTACACAAGCAGAAGGAAACCTCTATCAAGCTCAGGCAGAATACATTTCCGCCTTGTACGACGTGCTACAGTCAAAAGTGGATCTTGACATTGCTCTGGGAGAATTATAAAAAAACAAATAAAAACCATTAATAATGAGTCATCAACTCAACATCAATAGTTACCAATCAATTATGAAAAATATATTTTTAGTAAGCATCGCAGCATTGTTTGTGGTTTCATGTCAACCTGCAGATGACGCAATGATCCTTAAAGAAAAGAAGGCAGAAGTATCCAAAATTAAAGGAGAAATCAAAGATCTTCAGGTTAAGTTGGAGGAACTTAACGCCGAAATCTTAGCGCTAGAGCCTAAAAAGGAGAAACCGCCTGTGCTGATTACAACCGAGACCATTATCGCAAAAGATTTTAGACGCTATACAGAAGTTCAAGCCTCTGTGATGAGTGATGACGAAGTATTTGTAAGCAGTGAGACGGGCGGCAGATTGTTAAGTGTGCGGGCCAAAGAGGGTGAGTATGTTAAAAAAGGTCAGTTAATTGCAACCGTAGATCTTCAACCACTGGCTGATCAGAAAGCAGAATTAGAGACTGCAATGACTTTGGCCAAGGATGTCTTTGATCGTCAAAAAAGACTGTGGGATCAAAACATTGGTACAGAGATTCAATACCTACAAGCCAAAAATGGATATGAACGATTGCAAAAATCCATGGTAACACTTGAAACACAAATAGCTAAGGCTAATGTTTATTCTCCAATTTCTGGAGTTGTGGACAGAGAGTTTTTGAAGCCGGGTGAAATTGCAGGACCAGGTACACCGATCTTACAATTATTTAATCCAAACAAATTGAAAATTGAGGCAGATGTACCAGAAACATATTTGGGGAAAATTGGGCGTGGTGATAAGGTCCAAATCAATTTTCCTGCGATTGGTATGGAAATTACAAAGAGCATCGCTTTGTTAGGGAGAACTATTGATCCCAGTAATAGAACATTCAAAGTAGAAGTGAACTCTACCAGTGAAGGTGGAACATTAAAACCTAATTTGCTGGCGGAATTGAAGTTTATTGATTACACAAAAGAAGATGCTATCGTAGTGCCTCTGGAGATTGTTCAAGAAGAAGTGAGTGGACGAAAATACGTTTATGTTGCAAGTAAAAAAGATGGTAAAGATATAGCCATGAAAAGTTATGTAAGCATTGGCGAAGGGTACGAAGGGAATATCATCATTGAAGAAGGATTGAAGGCAGGAGATCAGGTCATCATAGAAGGAGCGAGATCCGTTGCAAATGGCGATTTTATCAAAGACCTTACTAAATAAGCCAGCAGATTATGGAAATATTGAAAAATAAGTTAAGAGAATTTGGGTTGAGTTCATTCGCAGTGGACAACGCCACAAGTATCTTCTTGATATCGCTGATGATTTTCATATTTGGAATATCATCCTATACAAGCATACCCAAGGAACAATATCCCGAAGCTTCATTGCCTACAGTGTATATTAATACCCCTTATTTTGGTAATTCGGCCGAGGAAATTGAAAACCTTATTTCTAGACCATTAGAAAAAGAGATTGAATCCATCTCCGGATTGAAGAGCATCAATTCTACCTCCATACAAGACTATTCAGTCATCATTGCTGAATTTGATGCAGATTTGGATATCGATAATGCCGTGCGTAAGGTGAAAGATGCCGTTGATACTGCCAAGCCGGAGTTGCCTAATGATTTGGATCAGGAACCTACTGTTTTGGAGATTAAATTTTCAGACATTCCAATTGTCACCATAAATGTTTCAGGAGATTACGGACAGGATGAATTGCGCGAATATGCAGAGTATATTCAAGATAGAGTAGAGACCCTCAAGGAGGTAAACAAAGTTGATTTGAAAGGAGCACTGGAACGAGAAGTTCAAATCAATGTCGATCTCTATAAAATGCAATCCTTAAAAGTTTCATTCAACGATATTCAGAATGCCGTATCGTCTGAGAATATGACTATGAGTGGCGGTGAAATTGAGAAAAATGGATTCCGAAGAGCACTCAGGGTTATTGGTCAGTTTGACAACATTGAAGAGATGAAGGAAATCATTGTCAAAAGTGAAAACCAAAGGCCGATTGTACTGAAGGACATTGCCGAGGTGAAATATACTTTTGAGGATAGGACTTCCTACGCCAGATCAGATGGTTTTCCTGTAATTTCATTGGATGTTATAAAGCGAAGAGGACAGAATCTGCTTTCCGCTGCTGATAAAATGAAGGTAATTGTTGATGAAGCCAGAGAGACATTACCGGAGGATTTGAAGATTAGTCTGTTCAATGATCAAAGTGAAAACACCAGAAATGAGGTAAATAATCTGGAGAATTCGATTATTTCGGGAGTGATATTGGTGGTATTGGTCTTACTTTTCTTTTTAGGACTGAGAAATGCTGCGTTTGTTGGTTTGGCGATTCCATTATCCATGTTGATGGGGATATTGTTTTTGAATATTACTGGAACAACGCTTAATATCGTAGTCCTTTTCTCTCTGATTTTGGCATTGGGGCTCCTCGTGGATAATGCCATCGTGGTGGTAGAAAATATCTATCGTTACATGCAGAATGGATATAAAGGAATTGATGCGGCTAAGTTTGGTGCAGGTGAGGTGGCAATGCCCATTATAGCCAGTACTGCTACGACATTGGCAGCATTCTTACCTTTGGCAGTTTGGCCGGGTATCATCGGTGAGTTTATGAAATACATGCCGATCACCTTGATTATTGTTTTGGCTTCTTCTTTATTCGTGGCTTTGGTAATAAATCCAGTATATACCAGTGCTTTTATGAAAGTGGATGAAAAAGCCGAAGATAAAAATGAGTACAGACGAAAGGTGAAAAATGTGCTTATAGCTGCGGGAATATTGCTGGTTATTTCTATTCTAGGTGCAGTTTCTGGAAATAATACCGTACGTAATCTTTTTGCTTTTGCTCTGGGGATTGTCTTAATCAACTTCTTCATCCTGAGACCTATGTCATTTGGATTTCAGAACAGAGTGATTCCTAAATTAGAACATGTTTATAATGTGTTTATTCGGTGGGTGCTGAGCGGAGGTAAACCCTATTTGATATTCTTTGGAACCTTTGGACTTTTATTTTTGGTGGGAATGCTTATTTCAAGTTTTCCACCGAAAACAGAGTTTTTTCCTACTGCAGATCCGCTTTATGTAAACACTTTTGTAGAAATGCCGCAGGGAGTGGATATCAAGACAACCAACGAAATTGTCAAAGAAGTAGAAGCGGATATCACCAAAGTGTTAGAAGGAAAAGAGGCTGTAGTGGAAGCCGTTTTGACACAAATCGGAGAAAATACCTCCGATCCGAATGAGCCACCTTCACCAGGAGTTACTCCCAATAAAGCGCGAATCTCAGTAACTTTTGTGCCAACGAGTGAAAGAGGAGGCGTGAGTACGAAAGAAATTATGAATGATATTCGAGAAGAAGTAATTGGCAAATATTCAGGAGTACAGATTATCGTAGCTCAAAATGCCAATGGCCCGCCAGCAGGAAAGCCAATCAATCTTGAAGTAAAAGGAGACGATATTGATTCACTAATCGTACTTTCTGATAAGGTGCTTGATTATATGAATTCTTTGGGGATTGGCGGTATCGAGGAGCTAAAGAAAGATGTAAAGTTGGGTAAACCTGAACTTTTGATAAATATTGATCGGGAAGCTGCGAGAAGATACGAATTGAGTACGTTTAGCATAGCAAGTGCACTTAGAACATCTGTCTTTGGTAGCGAAGTAAGCAAATACAAACAAGGGGAGGACGAATATCCTATCATGGTGCGCCTTTCGGACCAGTATAAAAATGACATCAACAAATTGATGAATCAAAGGATAACCTTCCGAAATCCTGCAAATGGTCGACTTGTGCAAGTACCAATTTCGGCAGTAGCATCCTATGAATACAGCTCTACATACAACAATATTCGACGAAAGGATAGTGAAAGAGTGGTGACTATATTTTCCAATGTCTTGGATGGTTATAATGCCAATGAGATCGTAGCTGAATTGCAGTCTAATCTAGAAGAATATGATTTCCCGGAAGGATACACATTTGAATTTACGGGAGAGCAACAGCAACAGGCAGAAGACATGGCCTTTTTGGGTCAGGCGTTTCTATTTGCCTTGTTCTTGATTTTTATCATAATTGTAGCTCAGTTCAACTCCATCATAAGCCCATTTATCATATTGTTGAGCATACTATTCAGTACGATCGGAGTGATGTTGGGGTATTTTTTCACAGGAATGACATATTCCATGATATTCTCCAGTGTAGGTATTATTTCGTTGGCTGGAGTAGTTGTAAATAATGCCATCGTATTGATAGATTATATTAATCTTCTTATCAAGAGAAAACGTGAATCTATGGGAATTGATAGTATGTATGCTATGTCTGTGGTGGATATTAAGGAAGCAATTATCGAGGGAGGTGCTACGAGATTGCGTCCAGTACTCCTTACTGCAATTACCACCATTCTCGGATTGATCCCATTGGCATTAGGTGTGAATTTTAACTTTTTTACTCTGATAACCGACTTGGATCCACAGTACTTTAGAGGAGGTGATAATACCGCTTTATGGGGCCCCATGTCATGGACAATCATCTACGGTTTGGCTTTTGCAACATTCTTGACCTTGGTTGTGGTACCGGTAATGTATTACCTGGCATACAGAATAAAGAATTTTACAAAAAGACTCCTTAGTGGTAAACCAAAGCAAAAGTTCGATCCTGCATTGATGGATTGATTTAGGCTTTTCGGAAGATTTTGAATGACTGTTACATCTCTAGCAGTCATTCTTTATAATCAGTCAATCTTCACAGGCATAATATTAGGATTTAGCCCTAAAAATGGCTATTTCCTATTTTGATGCGCTAGGCAAGGTATGCTTTCAATCTAAAGAGGAAGAAGTCTAAATCTTTAGTTCCAAAATTCACCCTAATGAATCTCTGGATAATACCATTAATAGTTTCAGCTAATGCATTGGTTTGAT
>JBCCVV010000104.1:0-21530 GCA_039194925.1 Bacteroidota bacterium | reverse complement strand
TTTGCAATTCGTCGGCCTATAAAATAAAATTTGTACCAGAATATTTAATCAAGATCAATCCACATTCTTTTCGGTTCATTTCCATTTTAAAATTAGCAAACTTAAATTTCTTCAGTAAGTATTAATTCTCTTTGAAAAATGAGCGTATTGCGAACTTCTGTTGTTCAGAATCTTCAAATTTGATAAAATACAATCCAGGGATATTAGTCCTTAAATTGATTCGTTTGGTAACCCTTCCTTTGTGCAGTATAATTCCTTGTGCATTAAAAATAGTATAGTGCCAATCGGAATCGTACTCTCCTTCAACGTGAATATATTGATGTGCTGGATTCGGGTATACGTAGATGTTCAGATCATCCCGGTCTTTCGAACTTACCGTTAAATCTGCTCCATCACAATCTTCATCGATTCCGTTGTTCGGGATTTCCTCCGCATTTGGATTAATGTCGGGATTCGTGTCGTCACAATCGAGCTCATTTTCTACAAATCCTGGTGGTAAGGCACATCCGGTTGTAAAATTTTCTGCATCTCCAAATCCATCCATATCTCCATCTGCATAAAACGTATCAAAAAAGGGATTATCGCCGCTTGTATAAGAAGTTGTGCTACCAAGACTCATATTATAGTACGATCCACTCCCAGTTTCTTCTAGTCTTACCGCCTTGATCATATAATCAAATGTGGTATTGGGTTCAACACAAAAATCGGTAGTTGCATCATTGATCATTTCTGCTATAAGTACCCACTCTTCACCCTGTTTTCTTCTATAGATATTGTGCCCATGTGTGGCATCAGGGCTATCTACCCAGTTTAGGAGAACTGTACCCTCAAAACCCTGTGCACCAAAACTCTCGACAGGCTTCATAGCATGCAATCGTAACGTAGGATCACCCATCAGAGCAATGTGCGCACTTCTGGAACTAAATCCGGTGCCATAAAAGAATCCCGATGCGTTCTGTGTAAATTTAGCACTGTAACCTATGTGCTTGCCGATAGGCATATGATGGAAGTACCAGACCGGTCTGCCTGCCCATGCATTCGTAAGTACATCACCACTGGCTAAAGCGGATCGTAAAAAGTTGTTTTGACTGTCCCAATCACCAAAATAACTACCAAAATTCATCGTGAATATCGTTTGAATATCTTTTGCCGCCCAAAGGTTTGAAGTAGTACCTACCCCGGCACAGCTCGTATAGGAGCCTCCACCACAAGCGTACGACCAGAGGTACTTATCTGTGTCTAAAATCACTTCATAGTTTTGGGAAGAAACCTGATTTCCTCCAAACATGGTTGTGAAGTTGCGCCATCCGCTTTGTCCAAACCCTTCGGCAAATCCTGCAAAATTGTTTTCGATCATTCCCCGCCTAGGGTATTCTTTGTTACCGGTTTTATACGCGTGGTTTTTGATCAAATATTGTCGGGTCAATTCAATTTCATCATCTGCAAATGCTGGTAAATCATGAAAATCGACACGGCCTATTTCAAGTTCCATTTCGGATGGCAAAAGTGTATTGTCGTATTTACCATCAAAAGGTATGTTTTTATTTTTCTCTCTTGATGGTGTGGTATTATTCACATTGACATCGCGCCACAACCCATTCATCTCTCCATAATATGCATCTGCTGCCCACGCTCCTTGATGATTGTTGTGTCCGTCGTGCGCGGAATTACCGGAATACGGGACGGGTACATGTCCTAGTAGAAAAACCGCTTGTGAATTGGCATACTCATCGTCGTGCCAGGAAACAATTCGTGTCTTAACATTAACCACAAGATCATTTTGATTGACATGAAAGGTGTCTACAGTCCATCCGTCCATTTGAATGTCTGTTAGTAATTGATCAATCTCTACTTTTAATGGTTCAGGTAAGATATCATCTATGATTACCAAACACCTTCCTCGCTGGTGAATAAGGGGCAATTCATACCCAAGGCGAATCATGCCAACACCGTCGGGAGATTTTTGTACTTGAAGTGCATATTCCTGACCTTTCTCCAGTTCTCCAAGTTCAAATTCAGTAGCCGATCCATCTGCCATTCCGAGGAACGTAATATTGGGTTCGACCGATACCTCATTGATGGTGTAATCATTGGCATTTGCATCTTCGATCCATACCAGCTTTGAGATGTTTGTCATTGTATCCGTTTCAAGCCAAAGCGGTACAGATTTGTCCAAATCAACTTTGGCCTGGCTGAGGATGAAAGTTGGCAACAAAAGGATAAGGAATAGAAAAATAGTTGATTTTAACATAACGGGCAATGCTTTAAAAGACTTTGAGCATTACCAAAGTTAATAATTTAAGTCTATTTTATTTGACCGTTTTTTCTGTCAAAAGTGGTTAGCATATCTTATTAAAATGCTTCCACCTTAAATGTTGCGGTTCCTTCACAGGGTAAGGAATCTCCTGTTCCGTTATAAAGCATACATTTAAATCGTACTCTAAGATTGATAACATAGGCGTTTTGGAACGTATCGGCTACTCTTTCCAATATTTCGAATTCACTGCCCGTTTGATCTGCGGCACCTAAATCCGTAGACCATCTTCGGCCTTCGGGTCCAACGTAAGAAATTTGAATGCCAGCATCTCCATCTTCGGTGTATTCTATATTGCCGATTAAGAAAAGTGCATCAAATTGTGCCTGAGTAGGAATTTCAAAGTTGGTCAGTCCATTTATGGTACCTCGAAAAAAGACAAGCTCTTCTTCCGAATCGAAAGAATTTGAAAACAAGGTTGCCCCAAAACCTGTACCACTGCCTGCGTCACCACGCAAAACATTGCAGGTGATCCCCGAGGAGCTAAATGAGACTTCGCGATTTATTGTTTCGCCATTCAAGTCCAGTGAATACTGACAATTGGTAAAGATTGTAAATTCTTCTTCCATCTCATCGGGATCATCATCTCCACCACAAGATGAAAGGCTGCCAATTAGTAAAAAGGCAAAAAACCACAATGAGATATGAAAGTTTCTTGTTTTAAACGTGTTTAAAGTTTGATTAAGCAGTTGTGTCATGAATAGATTTTATTAAACGATTGAATACGATCATTGCTTTTAATCATAACGTTTAGAAATGATAAGAGTTTGCTTTATGAAGCCGGATTTATTTACTGAAGTTGTCTGAAACACATGCTCAACCTATCATATTAAGAATTGCATCCATTGATCTGCCACAATTTATCATAGAGATGATATGCAAGAAGTATCAAAAATTAAAGAGAAAAAATCGAATGTGAATTCCATCTTTATTTTGCTTCTTCTGTTGTAGGAGTTACTTGACTCTTTACATTAGGATCAATCATCTGAGCACAGAACAATACCAAACCAAAGACCAGAATAGTAATCCATAAACCCATGCTGATATCGTCTTGTACATTTTTGAAAGATGCTTTGTCATCGGCTATATTCATATACATCTTGGATAAGAATGTTCCCACTGAATTAACAGCCGTAATGGTCTCATCGTTTTTGGAGTTCATGCTATTCGCGAAAAGGTCCAATCCCATACCACTGAAGATTCCCAAGGTGCTAAATCGAGCCTTTTGCGAAATTTTGGTTTGAAGAGCCATGAAGCCAAACAGACTTCCGAAGATTATTCCGTAACATATTGAATAATACATTGCGTCCGCTTTCAGCGCTCTGACAATGAGATGTATAATTAAGACAACAGAAATGATGCACAATGCAGCAAACACGGCTTTCAGCGCAGGGAGTCTTTTGGATAATTCAATAAACCTGTTTTTCCATGAAGCTTTCGTTTGGGTCATAAGAGTAGGTTTTAGTGGTTTGGATATAAATTTATATGAATCTAACTCAAAGTGATATGAAAACCTTAAAAGGTTACCAGAAAAGGGGAATTTCCTTATAGAAATCCAGGAAATGGAGAATGAAGTGCTTTAATTCTGCTTTAGGACATTCGGTTTTTGTTAGATGTGTCGCTGACTATAAACCATCAAGGTCGCGAAGACCGCAAAGAATTCAACAAAGGATACTATGGATACGATCTGTAATCTTGTGAAATCTGGAGCACGTTGTACTGCTCTTAGAGATTCCTGTGTTTAAAAAAGAAATGTCTCAAAGTAGAATGAATATCGTATGGTAATATGCGTTGACGTAAGTGAGTAGATTAGTGATTTTTATGGATCGTGACCAATACTTTAGTTCCTGCAGGCTTACTATTCGCATACAAATCCACAATTTGCAATTCGATATGATCGCTTGAGACGAGATTGCTCATGGCCATACGATCGCGTGTGATTTGCATTCCCATGGATTTATTTTTCTGTGCGGATTTTAGTTTGAGCTGGTTGGCTTTTTCACGACCAATGCCATTGTCGGTTATTTCCACGACGATACTCTTTTCATCAGGGTAGACGTGAATTTTAATCTTACCCTTTTCTTCTGATTTATGAAGAATTCCGTGCCAAATAGCATTTTCTACATACGGTTGAAGCAACATAGGAGGTATGGTGAATTGTGATGCATCAATGGATTCGTCTATTTCGAGTTCATAGTCAAAGGAGGTTGCAAAGCGTTTTCGCTCAATTTTAATATACAATTCAAGTGTTTGCAACTCCTCTTCCAAGGAAACCCGTTTTCTGCCGGAATTTTGTAAAACAGATCGAATCAGTTTGGAAAAATCGGTAATAAAATCTATGGCATTTTCCCGTTCATCTTTTTGCACATTAAGCTTAATCGCATTCAAAACATTGAAGAGGAAATGGGGGTTCATTTGTGCACGTAAAGCCTTCATCTCTGTTTCTGCCAATTGCTTGTTGAAGGCAATCATAAGATTCTGTTTTTCCTTCAATTGTGAAAGTCGATATCGATACCCAAAATAGAAGAGCAACATCACCAATCCTGCGGAAAGCAGCCAAAAACTTGGCCTTTGAGTGAGCGGAGGGGTTACATCCAGCGACAACAACTCAACTGGTTCGGAGTAGTTCTTTGCAAATTGGGGTTTTGATTTTACAAATACTTTGGATAAACCACCGCGTAGACCTGAAAAGCCAAATTCGTTTCGATCACCCAGATCGATCCAGTCATCATGCAAGCCTTCAATTTTTATGGCGTAATTCTTGGGTTGTTGAGATGCATAATTGAAATCATTAAATCGTATGCGCATGTAATTGTCATTTGGCCTCAATTCAATGATTTGCCCATTTCGAATATTAAGGCTATCTGACCCAAAAATCTCCTTTGCATCCAGTTCGGCACTTAGAATGTGGATATTCGGTTGTCCAGAATTTTTCTTTAGTTTGTTGGGATTGATGATCCTGAAATTATTGCCAATTAGAGCGATGGGAATATCATTGACAATCTCAATGTCATAAGCATTATTCAAGCGAACAGCATCATCAAATAGCGTTGCCTCTTTCGTAGCAAGTTCGTATCGAATGATTCCCAATTTGGTGCTGATCCATACATATCCATTTTTATCAATTTCAATATCATAAATATCGATGTCCGGTACAATATCTTTAATATCGATAGAATGCGCATACCCCCCATTGAGACTATCTCTATTTATGAGGTACAACAAGTGGGTTTTTGAACCAAAACATATTTCATTGTTGAAGCCCAAACCAATAGCAGAGCTTATTGAAGTGATGGGTTGCTTAGTTTTGCTGTCTTTCAGGTCTTTACTGAATTTGTGAGCATCATTATTCGATGACAACCCAAAAAAGCCCTCTTGTGCTGAAAACCAGGTGTAACCATCATCGGTAAATCCCTCCAGGTATGCCCGGTAATTAAACGTGATAGGGATACTTTCTTTAGCCTTGCCGCCGAACATTTTGTATTGTAGGGTTATGGGATCAAATGTAAAAATTGTCCCATCATGAGAAGAAGCCCAAATGGTGCCGTTCGGGTTTTCTCCAAGTTTTTGGAAGGTCAGATCAGCTCGTATTTTTTTCAATACGTTTTCAAAAGGCATCGAATAGGTCTGATTTTTTTCGTCGAAAAGAAGAATCTCATTATTGGTAGCAATCCAGAATTTACCTTCTCTGTCAATCACTACTTCCTCAATATTGTAATCTTTTCGATATTCATTGGGAACACGGATTTCTTCAAATGAATCTCCTTTATGGATGGTTATCAAATCGGGATGAGAAATACTCATGTAGCGCTCATTATATGAATCGTAGTAAACAGCATTTACGTAAGCCGCTGCTGAAACCGATCTTACGCCATAGTCATCTTTGTCAAAACGATACAATGAACTAGTCCAAGAAGCCAGCCATAATTCGTCATCAATCCATTCCATTTGTGAAGTTCGGCCCGGCCACAATCCGTGCGGTGAAGAATCCATATATCGTTCAAACGTCTTATTCCTTTTGTTGAAAAAATAAATTCCATCTCTTGTGTCTAGAATCAAAGTACTATCATTATAAAGCTCGATGGCTCCACCTGTCAGACAACCATGCCCCCAGTTCCTACCATCAAAACATCGATAGTTGGTAAACTCCTTTGTTGCAAGATCAAAACTATAAAGTCCTTGCCCGTATGTTACACACCAAACTACTGAATCTGCGTCCATAACACCATCTCTAAGTCGTTGATGATCGTCTTCTTCCTGATAGTAGAAGAAGGTGTCTAACGTAACATCATATTCAACCATACCGGTAAGCGATAGGTACCAATTTGGTACTCTTTCCGAATTCGCGGCGTCCAAAGGTTGTAACATCAGTTGAAAACCGTCCAGTCTGGCAAGCTCTGTGCTGTCTGTGAATACTTCTTTGACATTGAAGTCGTTTTTGTTGATGTTGTAGTCAATCAGCCCATGAGTATGTGATGTAAATCGAATAATGCTGTCATTCATGGTTTGAAGACTATAAATACGCAGATTAGACAGGTGGTCTTTTCCATTGAGTAAAGCACGATAATGTTGCAGTTCATTACTGCTCAAGTCAAACATCATCAATCCATTTTCGTAGGTGCCTATCCACAACCTGTCTTTATCATCAATGAACAGGTCAACGATGTTGATTGGATTTTCAAATGGTGAATTGTTTATGATCGTATTGATGTTTTCGAATTCGTGACCGTGATGTCGATAAATACCATCTTCTGTACCTACCCATATAATTCCGCGACTATCTACTGCAAGATCGTGTACACTATGGTGCTTGAGTCCATGATCTTTAGACCATCGTATGGTCGGTATGTCTGCATCCATACTTTGGGTTATCCCAAAAATGGGCAGGAAAGCAAAAAGGAATAGTATGTAGAGCCTTTTACTCACTTGTAATCCGACTCTAAATACGTTTTTAATTCAGATTTCTTGGAACGTGAAATTGGGATCATAGAATTGTCACTCATAATGAGGTACCCTCCATCAGATTTCACATATTGACTTACTTTGTCCATATTCACAAGGTAGGAGTGATGCACCCGCATAAAGCCCATTCCATCCAATTTTTCCTCTATTGATTTCAGCGTTATGGACAGCATTAATGGGTTTTCGTTCTGGAGATTTACTTGTGAGTAATTACTTTCTGCCTTAACTGAAATAATGTTCTTAGGGTCTACGAATTTCTGTCGATCCTTTTCAGGAAATACGATCTTCTTTTGAGACTTTGAATTAAAATATTGTTCGAGAAGGTCATGGATCTTATCGTTGCCGTTTTGCTGCGTTTCCAGTTTCTTTTTGACTTTAGCGATAGCGGTGATCAGGTCATCCTTATCAATGGGCTTCATCAAATAATCTATGGCATTTACTTTAAACGCATTGACTGCGTAGGAATCATAGGCCGTAACAAAGATTACTTCAAAGTCTATGGGACTCAGGTATTCCAATAGTTCAAA
This sequence comes from Bacteroidota bacterium, assembly GCA_039194925.1. Taxonomy (GTDB): domain Bacteria; phylum Bacteroidota; class Bacteroidia; order Chitinophagales; family Saprospiraceae; genus CAJXUU01. The sequence continues at coordinate 13,727 of JBCCVV010000104.1, read as the reverse complement.
CCCATTCATCCAAGGCATCTCGATATCCAAAAACAGGAGGTCGGGCTTCATGTTTTTAATATATTTCAATCCATCTTTAGAGGAGGATAATGCTTTACACACTTCGATATCCGGACAGTACTTTGCCAGATCAAGCGACAGACTTTCCAAACAATGAGGTTCATCGTCGATGAGAATTGCCTTTATCATAGGTCATAGTTTTTCTGTTCATAAAAGTACATCCTTTTATTTTCAAAATTCCCGACAAATAGTCGTTGGTCTGTACAAATGAGTCAATTGCCAAATTCACGCCGTAACCCGCACAGGAAAATCCACCTTTTTCTCCGATTTATTTTCCACTTGAGCAGAATGCAAATTTCATTGAGTAATCGGTCATTTGATTGTTTTTGGGTCCCTTAAGTGCTATTAACACAAGTATTTTGACCAATTGATAAGATGAAGGGTGCAACGACTAATGCACTGAATTTATTAAGAATCACAAGCTCAACTTTGATGCGAAATAACCACAAATTCTGAAATGAATTCAAATTCTAATTATAAATCTTAAACACTTTGAAATGAAAACTTTCCATGATACTTTAAAGATATTCGCGCTTGTTGTTTTGTTCGGATTGACCCTTTCGGAAACCAATGCACAGGCACCATCGATGGAGTTAATTTCTGTACAAATTGATCACAATCATCGCGTTGTACAAATTGGAACGGACTTTTTTACCTTAAATACACCAGAAATCGGTATTGATACCAACGCTATATTTCAAATTCAATCGGATGATAAAGGAATATTGCTTCCGCAGTTGACAGAAGAAGCGATTAATAATATTGTTGAACCTGCTGATGGGTTGTTGGTGTATGATATTGACAACAATTGTTTTTGCTTTGCGATTGACAATCAATTCGTGAAAATAGTAACCAATCAAGTCGGGAGTCTGGCTTGCCTTACAGATAATGATGGAGATACAAAGGTATGTGTAGATACAGATCCTTCTGCTGATCCGGATATCATCACATTCGAATTGGATTCAACCTTGCAATGGGCCATGAGAGATATGGCTCTCGAACCCTACAATAGCTTTAATTCGGTATATATTGGAGCAAATACCGGATCATCTTCTACGCCTGGTGTAGGCAACGTAGTAGTTGGGGACAGCGCCATGACTTCGAATCAAGGAGGGTCATTTAATACAATAACAGGTTTTTCGGCGATGCATGATAACCAGGGAGGGACATTAAATGTGGCCAATGGTGCATCCAGTTTAGCCAGCAATGTAGATGGTCAAAACAATGCTGCTGTGGGGTCTTTCTCCTCATTTTTCAATACGAATGGTAGCAATAATACGGTAATGGGAACCCAAGCTCTTTTTTACAATAAGGATATCAGTCACCTTGTGGCTATTGGAGATTCTGCATTGTTTAGCAATGGATTTGATCCAGAGGCACCGCTTGATGCTACTATGAATACTGCCGTAGGTTCTCGTGCACTTCGTGCCAATTTGAATGGAGCAAATAATACGGCTGTAGGTTTTAAAACGCTTTACAACAATACAAACGGAAGTGACAATACAGCTCTTGGCAGCAAAGCACTGGAAAAAAATACAGAGGGTTTCTCGAATACAGCTGTAGGTGCTTTAGCCTTAAATTCAAATACTACGGGATGGAGGAATGTGTCGGTAGGAGATTCATCCATGTATCAAAATACTACCGGAACCGAGAATGTAGCTGTGGGTAATTATGCCATGGCCAACAATACGGAAGGAAATTCAAATACCGCAATTGGCTATTATTCAATGGTATCCAATACAACTGGGCGTCATAATACAGCAGTAGGCGAAGGAAGTTTACAGTCCAATGTTGATGGAGACGACAATGTGGCGATTGGTGATGATGCAATGTTGATAACAAATCAAGGAGGACACAATGTGGCTGTCGGACAAGGAGCAGCTTCATATATGTTGGATGGATTTGCTAATGTAGCAATTGGAAAAGATGCTCTAAGAAGTGATTCTGCTTCTTCGATTATCCAAACAACGGCCGTAGGAGATCAAAGCATGTATTCTTTAACCAGCGGGAAGAGAAATACAGCCTTAGGAGCCGGAACTATGTACTACACTACAGAAGGATCAGCCAATACCGCAATTGGCTTTCATGCACTTGTTCAAAATACGCTTGGAAAAGTGAATGTAGCCGTTGGTTCAAATGCACTTAACCATAATGATGTTGGTTCGTGGAATGTAGCGGTGGGTGACAGTACACTATTTAATAATGATAGTAATTTCAATACAGCAATTGGACATTATGCCCTGATGGAAGGAAATGCAATGGAGAATACTGCTGTTGGATATCAATCCTCTCGTGTTAACCTCGGAAATTCAAATGTAAGTGTTGGACTTAATTCGCTTCAAGTCAATACCGGTAGTGAAAATATTGCCATTGGTCCAAGTACCCTGGTTAAAAACAATGGGAATCAGAATATTGCCATTGGAAAATTGTCACTGCAAGAGAATAACTCGGGCGACGGAAATACAGCCGTAGGATTTTCAGCCATGAGATTCAATGAAGTAGGCTCAAAGAATGTAGCGATAGGGGACTCCTCCATGATCAACGCGGTAAATGGATCATTAAACGTTGCTGTAGGGGCTCACACATTGGAAAATAATATTGGCGGTGGTTTTTCTAATACTGCCGTAGGAATCTTTGCCATGCGAAGCAATACTTCAGGAAGTCACAATACAGGAATAGGAGAAGGTGCACTTCTAACCAATAATTCTGGAAGTTATAACACAGCACTTGGAGATGATGCTTTAATGAATGGCAATGCATCTTACAATGTAGCTGTAGGATATGCAGCATTGGTAAATAATGGTAATGTAAGTCATACTGTTGCGGTAGGAGACTCTGCCTTGGCAAGGAATGGAGTTGGGAAATTCAATGAATTGGAAGGCTCAAGAAACACAGCAGTTGGTTCAAAGTCTTTGATCAATACTACTATTGGTTATGCGAATACAGCACTGGGACACAGATCGGGATATATGAATTCCATTGGCTCAAATAATGTTTTCGTTGGTGATTCAACAGGCTATCGAAATGACGGTTTTAATAACACCCTGGTTGGATCTTCAGCAGGAAGTAATCTGACATTTGGATTCGATAATACCTATATCGGCGCAAATGCGGGTCAAAACAGTACCGCGGAAGATGGCGGGAATGTATTCGTGGGATCTGCAGCAGGACGTAACTCCGGGATCAGTGGATATAATGTAATGATCGGTAACAATGCTGGAGAGTTTACTACTTTGAATCAAGGTTTTAATGTCTTTATCGGGCAATTATCAGGTCATGTAGATCAAGGTTTTGGCTACAGTACTTATCTGGGCACCTCAAGTGGACAAAACGTAACCGATGGAGAATTGAATACATACGTAGGTGCATTTACCGGAGCAAGTAATTTTAGTGGAAGATTTAACACCTATCTCGGTGCATCGGCAGGCGAGAATGCTGCAGGTCAGCTTGGTGTTTTCATTGGATACAAAGCCGGTATGAATGAAGGAGCAGATGAAAAACTGATTATTGAAAATACAGCAAATGGTGCAGGTCAGGCTTTGATTTACGGTGATTTTCAAACCGATGATTTGGAATTGAATGCAGACGTTACGGTGCGGGATCTGTTCAAATTGACACCGCAAGCTCTTCCCGTAGGTTTGGGTGCAGGAGATGCAGGAGTAATTGTAATGGATATCAACGATGGAAATCGAATAAAAGCCTGGGACGGAAGTGCCTGGAATAGCCTGTGGTAAGATACATGCACATAACAATTTTATATATTATCAAACAAAACGGTGGTACGCATAAACTACCGTTTTGTTATTAGAGTTTTGAGTTTTGCATTGTTGCACTGTATGATTTTACCCCATATGGGGGATTTGTCATGTGCTGCGGATCGCGTATCTTTGATATACTTCAAAACCTTACTTATGAATCACTCTGCTCAAAGCTGTTTTCATTTCAGTTCGAAAGTTTTTAGCTCTCTTCTTATTTTATTCTTCAGTGCCCAATTCTTAACTGGACAAACCACAATTAACAAAGACGTTTTTACCAAACTGATCGATAAGACCGTAAGAGAAGTACTGTACGAAACGAATCTCGATATAGACCCTCAATTGGCTGAAATTCAGGGGGCTATTGGACCGGATCAGACCTACGACTTTAGTGGGTTAAATTATGTTGATTCTACCGTAACTATTTATCAGGTTATGCATGTCGACGCAAATGATCCCGCACTTGAAAACCCTGAACTGGCCAATGCACAGCACGTGAGCAAAATTACCGTTCTGCCCGGTTCTGGTGGGGTGATGGATACCACGACTACTTACATCTATAGCTCACTGGAAAATGACGAATGGAAAATTCTGGGTTCATTTACGGTTGTGGATATTGATTTTGATGGAAGTTTGGATTCTATACTTCAATTTTTGGTTACACCCAGCCTGGAAGCTGTGTTTCCTGTTACAGAAAATTCAGAGTGGGCGGATTCATCAAACCTTGTATCCGTGATAGATGGAATGGCCACTACGACTTCCATTTTTATAGATTCTTCCTGGGTGGAAGGCTATGGAACATTGATTACTCCTAGAGGAACTGCCGATGCCTTAAGACTCCGAAGAAAGCGACTTAGTTTTATCCCATTTTTTCCTAATTTTTTCGATACTTCTAATGATCTGGAATTTGTTACGGCTGAGGATGTGATCGCTGGGAGTATTGTGGTGGAGGATGGTAGAGCGTTTCATTCAGAGCGGACAGAGATTGAGGGTCCTACTTCTACTTTTGATCCACCAGAGCTGAACTTCTCCATACGGAATGTTTCGCCCAATCCATTTAAAGAGCAGCTGGAAGTCACGTTGCAAGTCGTTGAGTCTGGAGAAATGCAATTTAATATGATCAGCCCAAATGGAACGAACATTATCCAATTGCAAAAAGAGCATTTGTCTAGTGGTGAGCAACGTGTGTTGCTAGATGCTTCCGCACTTCCAAGTGGTATGTACTTTTTACAAGTAAAGTCGGGCAGGCTTATTCAGCATATTCCCATAACCAAAATATAGCCATAGAAGTCATTTACAAACGTATGTTAAAATGATAGACACAGGTTTTACCACTATATTCTAAATTTTTTCTTAGTAAAAGCTTCGTGATTTTCCAAACTTCCATTTTAGCAGGGATGACAGCACAGGTGAGCTCTTTGGGCTTTTAAAGCGAATCATTTTGGGAATGAAAAATACGATACATTAACATACCGACCGGAAGAAGTAAAAGATATTTACTGCCAAAATATTGGTAAATACAGATACTGCAAATGGAATCAATAAAAATTCGTGAAAACATTTTATCTCTTTCCAAATCAATAGATAAAATAAAGCACAAGAAATGGTGCCGAGAATTATCACTTGGATGTAAAATAGAATAGTGAATACTTGAAATTGAAAAATTCCACTTCCTATACCCAAAATGGTAGAAGAGATAAGATAAGTAATCGGGTGTATTAATAAGAAGACGAAGGATCGATTTTTAATTCTCATAGCTTTTCTATTTATACCTGAAGAATAAATTAACAAGTACAAAGGAATACCTATTCAGAATGAAAAAGATTGATGTATGTTAGGTTTTCACATCTTTCCAAATTTTCCTCGAATTCTGCTCATGCTTTCCGGCGCAATTCCAAGAAATGAAGCAATGTGTTTTATTGAGATACGATTGATGAGTTCCGGTCGTTCTTGCATTAATTGGTGATATCTTTCCTCCGCGCTAAGCGTTAACAAATCAATTTGTTGCCTCTGTTTATGGATAAATAAGGATTCTGCAGCCGCTTTCACAATCTGTAAACCTGTGATGTTGTCGTAATACAACCGTACCACATCTTTGCGGGGGATTGTAACTACTTCTACATCTTCCAGAGCCATTAATTGCAAGGGCGTTGATTCCTGATTTAGAAAAGACATGTAATCCGAGCAAAAATCATTTTCGGCAAATATGTCCAGGCATTTCATATTGGTTTTGTGCCAAAGAAATACACCTACCGATCCTTTGATAATGATGTGCATGCTGTTTTCGATCTTGTGCTCCTCTTTCAGAATTTCGTTTTTCTTGAATGACTTTTTAACCATATGATTGGCAAACTCCGACCAGGTTTCTATTGGTGCTATAAAATAGGGATCAAAAAGTTTTTTAATGAAAAGTCCGTTTTCTTGGTTCATTGTGTATGATGAATATTTATTTACTGAAGCCAAATCTATTAAATTGATTTAGGGTCTAAAAACTTCTCCATTTCCATTTCAGGGAAATCAACTCCATCAATAGTTACTACGATTTCTTTTATGGGTAGGAAGCCTTTTTTCTGGTAAAAAATCTCTGCCGATGGAGTAGAAGAAAGATGCAGTCGTCCAATGCCTCTTTTTATTGCTTCAGCTTCTAAATGGGCCAATAAAGCACTACCTATTCCTCGATTTCTGAATTGAGGATTAACGTAGAATCCCAGAATCTCATTGTGTTTTAAAGCAATGGTACCCACAAGATTCTCGTTATGAATTGCACAAAAAATTGTGCGATTCAGTAAGAATTTTATAATTTTTTCCGGTGAGTTATAATTGATCCATACACGTTGTTGAGCAGCACTATATTGGTTCGGGTTATATCGAGTAGAAGATGCTATCAATTTACTAATGGCGATTGCCTCCTTTATGGTTGCAGTTTTAATCTTCATTCCATGATCAAATTAATAATTCGTTCTTACTTCTTATACTCAAGATCGCAACGCTAAAAATCACTTTTCCTGCGAATCTCTTGTCGGCGCATTGGCATCGAATCGATAATACGAAACAGCTCTTCTCGTTTTAAAATTGTTTGTTGCCTGAGTTTAACTCCGCCATCCAGTCCTATCAAAACAACCTCAAAGGGTTTGTTATTTTTTTGAAGTAGTTTAGGAATGAACTCGGCTTGCATCCATTTTGCTTCGTCACCTTTATCCTTGAAGTCGCAGATTCGATATTGATTGCCAACGAATTCATAGAAGACTAATTTTCGCTCTTGCATTTCTGAGCCATAATCCTCAAACTCTTCCCACTGATGCGTTAACAATTGCGAATTGCCATTGGATGCCTTAACCAATAAGATTCGGTTTTTCCATTGAAGTTTATCTAGTTTTTGTCCATGCATAAGGTAACCATATCCTGGCATCAAAAATAGTACTATCCATAATTTTAGTAAGGGTTTGCGCATGTTTGACCAGGATTTTGCGAAATTTCTTGGCATTAAAAACCAAAAGTACGCAGATCCATTTTAAAAATAGAATTTGAGTTGATTGGCCTTTGCGAGATGAGGAATAGAATCACATCTAAAATAATTGTAGCTTTAGAATTTTAAACGAACCACTCAATATAAAGCTAATCTAATGTTCAAAAAGATATTAAAATTCATCCTTCTGGGACTTCTATTAATTTTGACCATTGGCGCCATTGCTGCTTATGTTTATTTCAAAAGTACAGCACCTGACTACAAAGGTGAGATTGTATTGGAAACCTTATCCTCAGATGCTACTATAAAATACGACGAGTACGGTATTCCTCATATTTATGCAGAAAATGCTCAAGATGCATATCGGGCATTCGGTTATGCTCATGCACAGGACCGTTTGTTTCAGATGGAAATGGTTCGAAGGGTGAGTTCTGGTACATTGGCTGAGATTTTAGGAGATCGATTGGTGAAAACGGATCAATTCTTCAGGACGCTGGGGATCCGAAGAATGGCACAAAAAGCAGCGGACCTAAATTTTTCAGAAATTGATGCGGATTGGAAAAGAAATACGCTGGCCTATTTAGAAGGTGTCAACGCATTTGTAGACCACGGTGCAACGCCACTTGATTTTACCATCCTTGGAATGCCAAAAAAGCATTTCGAACCTACTGATATCTACTGTATTCTGGGGTATATGGGATTAAAATTTACAAGAGCCTTAAGGGAGGATCCAATAATGGAGAAAATACGATTGCGACATGGAGAGAAATATCTTGCGGATTGGCTTCTCGATATAAAAGTAGAAGACTCGCTGAAAATACAAGAGAGCGTAATAAGTGATTTGAGCACATTGGTTCCTCATGACATTGAAGCTTATCTGGGGGAGGCGAGCATACCGTTGTGGTATGGAAGTAACGGTTGGGTAGTTTCTGCTAGTCGTTCTAAATCAGGAAAACCCATCCTAGCCAATGATACGCATATTGGTATTTCACAACCGTCGGTCTGGTATGAGGCTCATATTACCTACCCGGGGTTTGATTTTTATGGCAATCATTTGGCAGGCATTCCCTTTGGCATTATTGGACATACAAGGGACTTGGGTTGGGGATTGACAATTTTCCCTTTTGATGGATTGGATTTGTACCGCGAACGAATGAATCCGGATAATCAAAATCAAGTATGGGCCAACGATCAGTGGGTGGATATGGAGATACAGCCAGAGGTTATTGTAGTAAAAGATGGAGAAGATGTACGATTTGATCGAAAAGTAACACGACATGGTCCTATTATCAATGATGTCGTCAGTGAATTGGATAGCAATGAAATGAATCCCATCTCGTTTTGGTGGGGATATAACCACGCACCTACAAAAAACCTTGAAGCGATTCACCGAATGAATACGGCTAAGAATATGCAGGAATTAAAGGAAGGTGTTGCACTTATAGACTTTATTGGACTGAATGTATTATATGGAGATAAGGAAGGAAACATAGCGCATTGGGGGGCTGGTCGAATTCCAAAGAGACCCGCTCATGTGAATCCTAAATTCATTATGGATGGTGCCAGTGGAAATGACGAATTGCTCGGGTTTTATGACTTTTCTGAGAATCCTACATTCGAAAACCCAGAATCAGGATTTGTCGCATCCGGTAACGAAGATATGGGTATGATAGGAGAGAATTATTTTCACGGTTATTATTGTCCGCCTAATAGATACAATCGTATAGTTCAATTGCTATCGAAACAGGAAAAATGGAGTCAGGAAGAGTTTAAGGCTATCCAATTAGACGAAATATCAAACGCACACCAGCAGATGTCTAAGGAATTGGCTGCAGTACTTGCCAGTAGTGATCTGAAATTGGATCAACTCCAGCAGTCCATTATAACTGCATTGGATAATTGGAATGGAGGCTATGGATTGAATCAAATCGAGCCTGTGGTTTTTACCAAATTGGTGTATCATGTGATGCGTAATGCGATGATTGATGAGTTGGGAGCAGAGGATTTTGAAACGATGCAAGGTTCTTTTATTTACAAAGGTTCTCTTCCCGGTCTTTTAGCAAATGATTTATCCGTGTGGTGGGATGATATTACCACCGAAAATGAAAAAGAAAATCGACAAGATGCTGTTGCAAAAGCGTTCTTTCAGACGTTGGAAGAGTTGAAAAATCAATTGGGAGAGGATCACACCGCATGGGCATGGCATAAGGTACATACCATTACCCACAATCACCCCTTGGGTGCAGTAAAGCCTTTGGACAGATATTTTAATGTAGGTCCATATCCTGTTTCAAGTGGAAATGATGTACCAAATAAAATGATGTATACCGTAGGAGCCGATGGTATCTATGAAGTGAATTCCTCACCTGCACTTAGAATTCTTTTGGATTTTGCCAATGTAGATGCTTCTGAAAGTATCAATCCTACCGGACAATCTGGTAATGTCATGAGCCCACACTACAAAGATCAGACAGAAATGTTCAACTCTGGCATCTATCGACCTCAATTAATGAATGCTAATGAAATTGAAAGAAATGCTCGTCTACTACTTTTAAAGAAAGGAGAATAGAGTACAACACAAAGAAAAATTTCACGGAGTAGCACCCACGAGTATAAAATTCTCTCTCAGCCACTCCGTGACTTCTAGGTGCTACTCCGTGCAATCTCTCTGCGCCCTCGGTCTCCTCCAATCTCCCTCTCCCCAATCTTCATCAATTTTTTCAATCTCTTAATTAACAGTAAATACTCTACTCACATTAAACCCAAATCCAATATCACCATCAAAGAAGTTTCCTGTATTCTCAGCAATAAATCCTTTTTCGATCATGGAAGTGCTATTCGTAAAGTGCAATTGGAAGACATGCCCTCCGGTTTCTATATCGAATCCTATACTTAAAGAATTTGTGAATCCTTCCGCCAATTGATCAGGTAGGACATAGATGTACTCAAAATTTATCGAAGATCGTTTGGTCAATTTCATTCTAGAACCAATTCCCAAGGCGAGAACATCGTTGGCTTCCGCGTTGGTTTCAACCAGATTTCTGTGTACAAGGGTGGGAGAGAGCTGCAAAGAAAACGACTCGCTAAATTTCCTTCCAATAATACCCTGGAACGTATAAAACAATCGTGAAGAATTGAGATTGTCGCGATCCGGGTCTTGAAATCGTAGGGTTTTAATGGCGGTGGTCGCCAGTAATGATGCCGTAAATGGCATGTTCTTTTTCCCTTTGCTTTGTCTGAGCACTTTCCATTTTACAAATCCGTCATACGTTTTTTCAAAGCTGCTTCGTCCTAGACCGATCATGAGTCGATCCGAAATTCCATATTCTCCACCAATTCGTATAGATGCTTGATCCAAACCCCACAATTCATAAGGACCGCCGCTAAGAAAACCAAAACGGTGCGAAATTTTTATATCCAACACCCCTTTGGCTGTGTTTTCAATGCTGTGCAGATTGATCACTCGATTGGCTTTGAAGGTTGCAAATGTGTAATCTGTGGTTTCCTCCTCTCCCAAAAGCGCTAATAGATCATCTTCTTGAGCATAACCCATCTCCGCTGTGAAAAGTAAAATGAGTGCAAGGAGGCTCCACCTCCAATCTGTTTTAGTTGAGCGCTTCATAATGTGCCTTTATCTTTATGGTTATTTCTTTTGCAATGTTGTCTTTAACTACAGAAGGTATTTCTATGTTATAATCTGCAACAGCTATTTTTAACTCACTCATTCCAGTGATCTTACCAGAAGTGATAGAGAAAGTAGCATTGGTAGATATATTTTGCGTTTCACCATGGATATTCAATTTTCCATTGACTACTACTACTGTGCTACCATCGTTCGAAAAATCCAACTTTTCCACGTCTTCTATTGTCCCGGCAAATTTAGCTTTGGGATACTTATTGGATTCCATGTAATTCTCATTGAAGTGTTCTTGCATTAATGCTTTCTCAAATTCGAATGATTTGATAAGAACGGCCCATTGGATCTTGCCAGATTCCAGATCGATCACTGTAGATGCGGTATGACTTTCTGCTTCTATATCTTCCAAAGGAGTCTTACTACTGAATGAAATATCACCCGTCTTGCTGAAGTACTTCTGCCCTTGAATTTGAAAAGAAAGCATCAAAATGAACGACAAGATTGCCACGAATTTGTTTTTCATAAGATATTGTTATTTATAAACTTGAAGATTAGTGAATTATTCCTTTGATGAGCACCACATCCGTTAAATATCCGGTGCATAATCCTTTCACAGAGATCGTTTCGCCTTCGGCTGGAAGAACAGCTTGGGTATCCTCCATCTGGCACATAATATTGGCAAGCATATCGCCCGTATCCAGAAAAATTGTGGCTTTTTCAGCGTCTTTACTTGTCTTTGTTACGGTACCTTTTATGACAACGACTTTATCGAGATACTTTTCATTTGCCTTCATTTCGTCTTCTTCGAAAGCTGTGAAAATCTGTTCGGCACTGACTGTCTCATCAACCGACATAGTATTCATTTTGTCCACTGGTTTTGTGTACATGTAATAACCGACAGATGCTCCACCGATTCCAAGAACCAGCAAGGCTAGAATTATTTTTTTCATAATGATTAGTTATTTGGATATCCCTGGTCTATCCAATCAGAGATCTGTTGAATCAAATTATCCGGTAATTTACTTGCTGCCAAAGGCATTGCTAGCCAATTTTCCTCATGTCTTATAGTGCCTTCCAAGGAACCATCTTCAACTCGAATGACAAGATTGTCATAGCCTTCCAGATTAATTCCCCCATTCATAGACACAGCATCATGGCAAGCATAGCAGTTGGTTTCGATTATCGGGAGTACATCATTGAGATAGGAAATATCATCTTCAACAGGTTCTGGAGGATACAGGTCTTCTTCACTGTTGTAGGTGCAGCTTGAGATCAGAAAAATGATGGAAAGTATGGCGTAGTAAGAAAGAGAATTGTTTTTACTCATAATTTTGATACTCGTTAGGGCAAACGTACCAAATTGAAATAGTGAAAAATCCAATTTGAAAACCCGACACGTACAAACATGAATATTTATCAATTTAAAAAATAATACTTGCAGAATGTTGATTAACAGTATTCAAATATTTTGACGCGTTTGTCCTAGTTACTTGTAATTTTTAATACTTTACAAATATTGGAGTTTAGATTGGTGCATTTTTTTTTAATGATCTGAAGCGACTTATTTTCGAACTGAACACGTATAACTATCGATCAATCCATTTTTTAAACTCCCTCGTTTTCTCTGTACTAATTATGAGATTGCCATCAAAAGGAGGATTGAGGGTAAGTTTTAGTCTGGATGCAGAGTGTGTTTTAATCGTATCAATAGAGTTGATGTGGATAATGAATTGCCGATTTGCACGATAGAAATCATTAGGATCTAATTGTACTTCCAGGTCCTGTAATTTATGGTCTGAGGGTGTGCGCTGACCGTCTTTTGTTACAAAGTAGGAGATCTTGTTTTTAGAATAGATATAGCTAATGTCTTTGATCTTTATTGAATTTAGCTTTGCGCCAAAACGAAAAAGAAAACGTTCTTTGGTATTATCCAAATCCTTTATATCCCGTTGGATGTGCTGTGTCGCTTTTTGCAGCGCAATGGAAAGTTCTTCAGCCTTTATAGGTTTCAACAAATAATCTTTAGCTTCTTTTCGAATCGCTTCTATGGCATACTTGTCATAAGCCGTGGTGAAAATCACCTTACTCTTGATTTCTACTTCCTTATACAATTCAAAGCTATTGCCATCCGCGACATGGATGTCAAGAAACAAAATATCGGGATGTTCATCCACAGAGTCGTAAAATTCTTTGGTTTCATTAATGCTTTCAAATGTATGCAGAATGCGAATGTCAGAGTCGATTTCTCGAACCATTCTAGTCAGTCGTTTGGCCGCAATAGCTTCATCTTCTAATATGATTGCCGTTATCATGTTATTTTGTTTAAATAGATTGTTACCAAAAAATGATTATCTGATTGCTCAATTAATGGAGGTTTCAGATTGTTGAGGGTGTGTCGCTTTTTTATATTTTCCAAGCCAATACCGGTACTTTTCGATTCTCCGTATTTGGGCTTCTTTTCGTTTGAAATGACTATTGCATCGCCTGTTTGGATGGCTGAAATATACAATGGGTTCTTGGTACTAGCAACATTGTGTTTAACCGCATTCTCAATCAACAGTTGAAGGGTTAGCGGAGGCAATGTATAGTTGGTTGTGTTGGGTATGTCCAGATCGATCCGCACTTGTTCCCCAAATCGCTCTTTGATCAGATGAATATATGTTTTTAAAAGGCGAACTTCTTCTGCCAAAGGGATAAGATCATTTTTCCCAACTTCCAATATTGTTCGATAAAAGTCGGTCAACTTTTCTGTGAAGGTGATTCCTTTGGCAGGATTTTCTTCGATCAACCCGATAAGTGTATTAAACGA
>JBCCVV010000103.1:0-21651 GCA_039194925.1 Bacteroidota bacterium | reverse complement strand
CTCTATTCAGCAATTATTGTAATGTTCTATATTCCTTAGAATCAGTGAAGACGACAAAATACAGTCTCATTACGCCGATTTCTTTTTACCAAACCAAAATGGCATCCATGCCAGTAGAAACAAAAAGATCGTCAAAATCTCTACCGTTAAAATATACCAGGGCCAAGGTCCCATAAAATCCAATAAGGAAGCCGAAGGCGGCTTGTGACTTGTGTAGAAATAATTTGAGCCTAAAAAGTAATTGATGATTAATGTAAATATGAGATAAACATTGCCAGCAATAACGGCATTGATAAAATCCTTCTTACCAATTTCAAGTCCAAATACAACTATGCAATACACCGGCAAATAGATCAGTACACCATGTAATATCCAGTATAATGTATAGCTGTAATGCGGTGCAGCTTGTGGAAGATCAGGTGTCAGTAAGGCTTGTAATGTCCCTACCATGGTAAAAAAATACGTAATCCCAAACCACTTTTGATTCTTATAATAAATGACAAAAGGCAACATAAAAGCTAGCAATCTGCACAAATGAAAGGGAAGTTCTTCCTGAATCGAGAATGTTCCTTCCATAGTAGTAAATATCATTCTACTAATCACACATAAAGGAGGAATAATAGCAAGTGCCGTTCCGAACAAAACCTGAGCACGCCCATTCAATCGGTACTTGGCAAAATAAATGAAGATCAACATCAAAATTGAGACAATAAATATGGGACTCCAATGCATCGAAGAAAAAGCTACAAACTTATTGCTGGTGTCAAAAAGAAAGTCTGGCATAACGCATCATGATTGAAATGAACTAAAGATTTTATAAGCCTATCTTCTCTAGTCTGCTCAAATTATTATAAATTTTTAATTTCGTACCGAATTGAGTATTAATTCTTGTTTAAGCGTAACGTCCAAGCATTTTTTGATACTCCTAATCTATTAAATACTGCTAAACTATAGTTCATGAAATCTATCATTAAAGGTTTATTGCTTTTATTTATAATTAGTCAAACTTCAACACTCAAAGCTGGTGAAGGAATGTGGCTCCCTATTTTTCTGAAAGCGCTGAATGAAGCCGAAATGCAACATATGGGAATGAAAATATCCGCTGAAGATATCTATAGCGTAAATAAAAGTTCACTCAAAGACGCCATTGTGCATTTTGGTGGTTTTTGTACGGGAGAGATCATATCCAGCCAAGGACTTGTATTGACCAATCACCATTGTGGATATAGAAATATTCAATCCCACTCCACACTTGAGAACAACTTACTTAAGGATGGATATTGGTCAAAGTCGTTTGAAGAAGAATTGCCAAATCCCGGATTATTTGTAACCTTTATTGAGAGCATTGAAGATGTAACGCAAAGAGCATTGGAGGGGACAAATGATGGCATGACCATGAAAGAAAGACAAAGTGCCATAGATAAAAATCTTGATGCTATTCGAGCGGGATATGAACTGGACGACTTCCACGATATAGTGATTCGGCCTTTTTATAATGGAAATCAATATTTTCTATTTCATACCGTAAGTTATAATGATGTTCGCCTGGTCGCCACACCACCTGAAGCGATAGGCAAATTTGGTGCGGACACCGACAACTGGGTATTCCCAAGACACACGGGTGATTTTGCACTTTTCAGAGTATATGCAGGTCCTAATAACGAACCTGCTGATTACTCTCCAGAAAACAAGCCATATACACCCAAGCATTCTCTTCCTATCTCATTAGACGGAGTTGAAGAAGGAGATTTTACAATGGTATTTGGTTTCCCGGGAAGAACCAATCAATATCTTCCGTCTCCTGCTGTGGAGCAAATTATCACTACTTTGAATCCTGCTAAAATCGAAATTAGAGACAAAGCACTGAAAATATTGGACAAAAGAATGCGTGCCGAACCAGAAGTGCGACTTAAGTATGCTTCAAAATTTGCTGGTGTAGCCAACTATTGGAAAAAATGGATTGGTGAGAGTCAGGGTCTTAAATCAACCAAAGCACTGGATAAAAAATACGCCCTTGAAAAAGAATACGCCAAAAATGCCCCCGAAGGCTACAATCATTTGGTAACTGAATTCAAAGATCTTTACTCAGAAATTGAACCTTACGCTTTGGCAAGAGACTTTTATTCAGAGACGGCTTCGCGTAATATTGAAATTCTTCGCCAAATGAGAAACATCAACAGGTTGGTCAGCACGTATGAAAATAATGGAGAGGAAGCCTATACCCAGTTTAAGGAGCGATTCATTCCATACATCGAAAATTTTTACAAAGACTACGAACCTTCATTGGACCAAGAAGTATTTGCAAGTTTGACAGAGCACTATGTAAATTCTTTGGATAGCAAATTTGTACCAGATGGATTGACAAAGGAGAAAATCTTTATGATAGGAATGAAAGATTATGAGGGTTTATCGCAATTTATGTATCACAACAGTGTATTTCCAAATAAAGAAAAATTCATGGAATTACTGGCCAAAGAACCAGAAACTGCAATTGAAGCCATAAAAGAAGATCCTTTCTATAAGCTTTCTGAAGAATGGAGCGCATTGTTTTCTGAAGCCATTTCTACTCCCTACAATGGGTACAAAAGCCAAATCGATTCGCTTCAACGGCTGTATATGAAGGGACAAATGCTCACATTCCACGAAAAGCGATTCTGGCCGGATGCCAACAGCACCATGAGAGTCACCTATGGTCAGGTAACAGGATACAACCCAAGAGATGCTGTACGCTACTTGCCTTTCTCTTACGTGGATGGTATAATAGAAAAATATGTGCCTGGCGATTATGAATTCGACGTACCTGCCAAACTAATCGAATTGTATGAAAACAAGGACTATGGACAGTACGTCGATGAAACCGGTAAAGTCCCTGTTTGCTTTATAGGGACCAACCACACAACTGGAGGCAACAGTGGAAGTCCGGCCATTGATGCATATGGCAATCTGATTGGTCTCAATTTTGATCGTGTTTGGGAGGGTACTATGAGTGACATCAATTACGATGCTTCTATTTGCAGAAATATCATGGTTGATGCTCGATATATTCTCTTCCTTATCGATAAATTAGGGGGTGCTACACGGCTAATAGATGAAATGGAGCTTGTGCGTCCGAAATCTGGTAAATAGTCTTTCAATTATTGAGTTGTTGAATTGATGAGTTAGTGGCAGAGTTGTTCGGTTGTTCAGTCGTTGAGTTGTTGAGTTTTTGATTTTGGGGGGGATTGGTTTTATGCGGCATCACCACAATTCGGAATTCAACATTCGGAATTCGAAAATTATTCGTTTAATCTTGATTCTGCTTGTACGATGTGGCGTTCATTGTGCATAATCACAAATTGGAAGACATCGCCTAATCGCATGGTGATCCATTTGGTGAGACTAATCGCTATACGAAGTTTAGTGAGGTTGTAGTCATTTGCTTTTCGCAACAACTGTAGCATTTCTTCTTCATTTTGAATAAATCGTTGCACAACTACCGTTGTATTTAACTTCTCGCTGGGAATATAATCCTTGAAGGCTTTGACCTTTTTATTGGTTCTGTAGTCCATCATATTGGTAAAGTAATTGCCTAGCCAACCGCTTTTAAAAATCTCTGCCTTAGCATCTTTTGGGGCACTTTCAAGAGCATTGGCGATGGTTGGATTGTAATAATCAAAATACAAATTCAGATGTTGCAAATTCTGTGCTATACTCCATCCACCATTTGCTCCCGGTTTATTCAATTGTTGATCTGAGAGGTTTTGAAATTTCTCGACGACGACATTGATTTGACGATCTAATTCTTCTTCTAGTCGGTTTAAAAGGTCTTTTCTATTTTCTGATTTCATTTGTTTTTTATTTGATACTTCAAAGATCGGTTAGATTTGGATGGCTGATGTTGGTATTTACCAAGATTATGGGAAAGGGAGGGGGTGGAGGAGAAAGAGGGCACGGAGGGATTACACGGAGTTTCGCGGAGAAGGCACCGAGAAGCACTGAGTTTTTTTTGAGATTGTCCTTTCGAGCGAAGTTGAGAAACTAGACGATTTCTGCGCTGTTGTCATTTACAATGATGTCGATGAGCTCGCGGCCATCGTCGTAAATGTTGTCCATGTCAACGATATCAACCTTTGTATTTTTCTTATAAATAACGAGATGGGAACCGCGTCCTTCAACTACAAAGTTTTTCAATTTTAGCATGAGTTCGGCAAACTGGATTGTGATGGCCATTCTCATAAAGTTCAAATCGCTTGATTCGACTGTGAAGGCCTTGTCAAAATCGCTATTCACATTGGACCACTCCCCAGAGCTAAAAATATTGCCCAATTTGCCAAAACCGCTTTTAGGTTTTACAACGAAAGAGGGTAAATCCAACATCTCACTGTCGTACAAAAAAATCGTAGTGGTAGCATTTCCGTAATCGCCTGAATAATTGTAATCGAAAATTTGGTTGAAAGAATTGTATTCAAGATCCTTTTTAAAAAGGTAGCCCTTAATAGATTTTCTTTTTTTGCCCTCGAAGAATTCCATCTTTTGAACGTCTAATGGTAATTTCTCGGCATTTGCTTTTTTCCTGAATTGGAACTGCTTTGAATTGGCAAAATGGCGTAGCGCTTCGAGGCGTTTGTTTCCAAAAACCAGATCAACTATATCATCAATAAAATCTATCATTCCAATGTCATTCTAGAGTTATAAAGATATTATACTTTCACAGTATTCAAAAGCTTGCTAAAATTTGTGGGATCAATGCCAATGTAATTTGCCAGATACTTATGGGGTATCATTTGCAGGATATGAGGACTTCGACGAAGGAGCTTTTTGAATTTTGCTTCTGAAGACAAACTTTGTAATTCTGCCAATCGTGTCATCGTACCTGAAAATCCAAGATAAAGTGCTTTGTCTATTGCCTCCTTTATACTTTTATGTTTTTGCTGAACCTCGGTAAATGCAGTTCGAGTACATCGCAACAATACCGATTTAGAAAGTGTCTCGTAATAATAGTTTGATGGAATTTCCAGAAGGTATGAATCCAGAACTCCGCCAAAATCTCCTTCATACGTAAAGACAATAGTTGCTTCTTTTCCATCTTCACCCAGATAATATATGCGCTGCACTCCCGATAATACAAAATAGGTATAACGTTCTACATGTCCAGGTAAAGTAAGATTTATCTTCCTGCCAACCGAAATCTGTTCCCAAATGGCTGCAAGGTCTTCCCACTCCTGAGCGGAAAGATGGTTCAGTTTAAAAATGGCTGATTTGAGTTGGTCAAATTCACGCATGCAAGGAGTCCAAAATATTTTCCTTCTTTTATTGCAAATAATATGCTAATCTGAAATTTTAGAACGCATCTTATACTCTACTATCCTCTTAGTCACTGATATAAACTACAAAACACTACAAATTGGATGAATTCAGTCTAACCTTTCTCAGTTAATGTATTATGAATATCAGTCTTAGAAGCTTTTACAGCTGGAATGAGCGCTGCTACAAGTCCAATCAATAAAGAGACACCAAATAAAATTAACTCTGATTTCATAAACTGAAAACCTGAAAACGAATATTTATAAGAGCTCTTGAGTGATCCAGCCAAAATCTCTATACCCAAGTGACTCAAGACAAAACCAACTAAAAAACCAATGGCAGTCAAAAGCATTCCTTCAAAGGTGATCAATTGAAACAAACTGCTACGACTTCCTCCCATTACACGAATGAGGGCTAATTCGTATTTACGTTCACGCATGGATTTATACAAAACGATAAAAATGCTAACCGCTGAGATAAACGCAATCAAAAAAGCAAGCCACTTGACCATCTCTCTTCCTACGCCGATCATCGAATATAGTCTGTTGATTTCAATCGCTGGCGAGGCAGCCTGCATATCGGTATTGTCATTGATAGATCGAGGCATACTAAGGGCTTGAAAATTAGTTCGATTCTTAAATTTTACTAAAATCGAAGTAATCTCCTTTTCGGGATATTTCAATAAATCCGCATTTGTTCGTGCAAAAGGAATAGATGGATCATTTACTGCTTGATTGGAATTATTTTTATCTTCTTGCTCTCCATGATCGTGTCCTTCATGATCCCCATGATCGTGTCCCTCACGATCTCCGTGGTCGTGTCCTTCGTGATCCCCATGATCGTGTCCCTCATGATCTCCGTGGTCGTGTCCTTCGTGATCCCCATGATCGTGTCCTTCGTGATCTACGTGATCGTGTCCTTCATGATCCCCATAATCGTGTCCCTCATGATCTCCGTGATCGTGTCCTTCATGATCTCCGTGGTCGTGTCCTTCGTGATCTCCATGATCGTGTCCCTCATGATCTCCGTGGTCGTGTCCTTCGTGGTCTTGGTGATCATGCCCTTCGTGATCGTGTACATTCCAAACGGTTGATGGATTGGTAATTAATAATTGATCAATTACATTTCCTGTTCCTTTTAGTATTCCCACAACTTTAAAGGCAGCATGATCGTGGGCCAAATCCTCGTCATCATTGAATCCATGTGAACTTACAAACGAATCACCCAATTTGAGGCCTGTATCATCGGCAACTGCTCTACCTATGGTAACTTCAAAATCTTTAGCATGGATTTTTCCTTGCTGCAGTTCCGCTCCATAAAAGGACATTAAACTATCTGTGGACCCTATTATTCGGTACGATCGGTAACTGTCTCCCAGCGAAAGTGGAACCGCAGCTTTGATCAATGGATGTTTGGGGTTCAAAAATGCTTTACATTCTTCAATACTTATATTTCCTGTTGGATTATCAATATGATACATGGAAGAAAGAATCATTTGTAATGGTGATCCCTTTGCACCAATGACCAAATCTATATCCGCTAGATTACTGTCAAACTTTGTCTTGAGTTGTGCATTGAAAAGAAAGAGAAAATTAATCAAGCCAATACCCAAGCCAAATAGAATAATACTCAATAATAAATTGAGAGGACTGTGAATAATGTTTTTATACGCTAATTTTAGAATCTTCATTTACACTAGAGTTAATTGATTCGACACTTTTTCCTTCAGCCTGTTATCATGAGTTACAATAACCAGTGCTGCTCCTGCTTCTCCCGCTTGTTCTTCCAATAAGCCAATGACTTCATCACAATTTTCATCATCGAGAGCAGATGTGGGTTCATCTGCCAATATCAGAGCTGGATTATTCACCAAAGCACGTGCAATCGCCACTCTTTGCTTTTCTCCTTCGCTAAGGGTATTAATCGATTTATGCGCTTTGTCGAGAATATTCAGTCTCTTCAAAAGGTCTTTGCACTTTTGCTCGTCCTCAATCCCTCCGAAAAATTGCGCAATTTTCAAGTTCTCCAATACCGTAAGTGAAGCTACGAAATGATTTTTCTGAAATACGATTCCAATATTGTCTCCTCTGAACTTATCCAGTTGTCCTGGTTTCATACCAACCATTTCACTATCATTTATCCGAATGGAGCCTGTTTCTGCATTGAGAAGTCCGCCCAGCAAATGCAGCAGTGTACTTTTTCCGACTCCTGAAGATCCTAAAATCAACAATTTGTCTTTTGATTCGCACGATATATCCGGAAATCGAAAAGCTTGTCCATCACTGTATTGGTATTCCAACGATTTTGTTCTCAGCACGTTTTACAAAGGTTTTATTAGTGGTATAAAGAAAAAGTTCGTTTCTATGAAGTCGTTTAAAAAGGTATGTTAAAATGATTTGTAAGTGCTTGATTCTCAAATTGAAGCTCTTTTCGATATTCATAGCCATAGCTATGGGTTGAGAAAAAGCTGAAAAGTTGTGGATCAATGACTTACAAAGCAATTAGCAATATTTTTTTAAAGGCTTCTACAAGTAGAATGCTAAAGTAGTGACTTTTGTTATAATAATTTAAGTTATATTACCGATCCGTCTTAATGGGCGATTCTCACTACGCCAACATTTATTTGATTAACTAACAAAGTTTAAAATGCGTTATTTGTTTACCTTTTTTCTGTTTGCATTCATTATTTCAAGCCAAGCACAAGAAAATCCCAACTGGCTAAGACATCAGGCTATCTCGCCAGATGGTTCCACCATAGTATTTACATACAAAGGTGATTTATATACCGTGCCTTCTTCGGGCGGAGATGCCAAACAATTGACCTTTCACGACGCCCACGACTATAAGGCGATTTGGTCAAAAGATGGGAGTACGCTGGCCTTTGCTTCAGATCGGTACGGTAATTTTGATGTTTTTACCATGCCAAAAGATGGCGGTCAGGCAATGCGATTAACATATCACTCTACCAATGAATTCCCGTTTACATTCTCTGCAGATGATAAAAATGTAGTATTTGGAGCCGTAAGACAGGACTTGGCACAGCACCGGCAATATCCGACCGGATCACAACCGGAGGTTTATACCGTTCCAGTAACAGCCGGTAGAGTTAATCAGCTTTTCACCCTTCCAGCAGAATATGTACAGGTCAATCCACAAGGAACCATGATGATGTACCATGATAAAAAGGGGTATGAGGATGAATGGAGAAAGCATCATACCTCATCCATTACCCGAGACCTTTGGCTCTATGATGTAGCTACGAAAAAACACGAAATGGTCACCAAGCACAATGCCGAAGATCGCCAACCTGTCTTTAGCGATGATGGTGGTGATGTCTATTTTCTGAGCGAACGATCAGGCACCTTTAATGTGTTCAAAATGTCGTTTGCCAATCATGATGCCCCAGAACAATTGACATCCTTTTCACTTCATCCCGTCCGGTTTTTAAGCCAGGGAGGTGGAATTTTATGTTTTGGATTTGACGGAGAGATCTATACAATGAAAGAAGGTGAAGAACCTGTCAGACTTACTGTAAACATCCGAACCCAGGATAAAAATAATTCAGACAAATACATTTCTGTAAATGGTGGAATTAATGAAATGGTCATTTCACCAAATGGTAAAGAGATCGCTTTTATTGCGAGAGGTGAAGTATTCATTACATCAGTTGATAAATCATTTACCAAACGAGTTACCACAACTCCGGAAAGAGAGCGATTTGTAACATTCTCTCACGATGGCGAAGCGGTCATTTATTCCAGTGAAAGAAATGGCAGATGGAGTATTTATCAGAGCAAAAAGACACGTGATGAAGAACCATTTTTCTTTGCCTCTACCCTATTAAAAGAAGAAGCTTTAATTGAAAACGAATTGGACAATTATCTTCCTGAGACGTCTCCTGATGGAAAAAAGATCGCCTATATCGAAGGAAGACGGACCCTGAAAGTAATGGATCTGGAGTCCAAACAAACGGTAACACTCTTGACTCCAGATGATCTTTATCACATGCGTGACGGGGACAAAGATTTTACCTGGTCTCCAGACAGCAAATGGCTTTTGGTGGATTGGGGCAAGTCCTTAAATAATAGTGATATTCTGTTGATGGCGGCTGACGGATCCAAAAGGGTCAATCTAAACGAGAGTGGATACTATGACTATAGCCCCAAATGGGTCAACAAGGGAAAACAGATGTTGTGGTTCAGCAATCGGCATGGATTGAAAAGCTATGCAACTAGCGGAAGAAGCCAATCGGATGTATATACCATGTTTTTTGATCAAGAGGCATGGGACAAGTTCAATTTGAGTGAAGAAGACTTCAAACTGATGAAAGAAATTGAAGAAGCCAAGAAAGAGAAGGAAAAGGAAAAAGAGAAAGAGAAGGAGAAGGATGACAAAAAAGATAAAAAGAAAGACAAGAAAAAAGACGATAAAGAAAAAGATAAGGACAAAGACAAGGATAAAGACGAGGTAGAGCCTTTAACGTTTGACTGGGATGAAATGAAAGACCGAAAATCCAGACTTACCATCCACTCTTCGAGTTTGGGTGATGCTGTACTTTCCAAAGATGGCGAACACTTGTACTATTTGGCTCGATTCGAAGACAAGATGAATCTATGGAGTACCAATCTGCGCACAAAAGAGACTAAGATGCAAATGAAACTGGGTGCAAATTATGGTGCTCTGGAATGGGATAAGAAAATGGAAAACTTGTACCTATTGAGCAGTGGAAGTATTTCAAAAATAGATCCTAAAGGCTGGAAGAAAAAATCAGTAAAAATAAAAGGAGAGGTTCCATTCGACTACAATGCCGAACGTAAGGCGATGTTTGACCATGTATGGATACGGACTAAAAATATCTTTTATCACTCCAATTTTCATGGCATTGATTGGGACCAAATGAAAACGGAATACGAAAAATATATTCCGCATATTGGCAACTCCTATGAATTCACAGAGATGCTTTCTGAAATGTTGGGGGAATTAAATGTTTCTCATGCCGGAGCCCGGTACCGCGGTAGTATGTCTAATAGTGATGCTACTGCTTCATTGGGCATTTTTATGAATTACGAGCATGATGGTAATGGAATTTTGATTGATGAAATAATTGAAGACGGTCCCCTGGATAAGGCCAAATTCAAAATTAAAAAAGGAATGATCATTGAGAAAATTGATGGCGAAGTAATATCTCCTAATACGGATGTGGCCCAATATTTAAATCGTAAGGCTGGGAATTTCACCCTACTTGAAGTTCGCGATCCGGATTCCAATAAGGTTGAAACCATCACAATGAAACCAATTTCTCTAGGTGAAGAAAGTAGGTTACTCTATAAAAGATGGGTGAAAATAAATCGATTGCAAGTAGAAAAAGAAAGTAATGGAAAGATTGGATACGTACATATCCCTGGTATGAGTGATGGTCCTTATCGAACGATTTATGAACAAATGATGGGTAAATATTTTGAAACGGAAGGCGTAATCGTAGACACTCGCTTTAATGGAGGTGGAGATTTAGTTGCTGATTTGGCTATGTTTTTCACGGGAGAACCTTTCATAACCTATGAAACTGAATCGAGACAAGTGGGCGGTGAACCTACCTCAAGGTGGACTAAACCCACCTTGGCCATTTTCAATGAGAGCATGTATTCGGATGGACATTGTTTTGCCTGTGGATATACAGATCTGAAAATTGGAAAGACAGTGGGAATGCCTGTTCCGGGCACCTGTAGTTTTGCAGGTTGGGAAGGCTTACCGGATGGATCTCGTTGGGGTGTAGTTCCGGTCAGTGCAAAAGACAAACAGGGGCAATGGATGGAAAATAATCAGACCGAGCCCATGTACAAAGTAAAAAATATGCCTGGTGTAATTGATCAAGGAAGAGATGAGCAATTGGAGAGAGCCATTGCGGAGATGAAGTTGACGATTAATAATTGATAATGAATAATTGATAATGAATAATTGACAATTGATAATGAGCAATTTTTGGTAAAATCATGAGTCGAGCTTTAAGAAGACATCATAGGGAAAGACTTAAAATGAAGAGAAGTAATTATAATACATTGAGTGTCTATAATGATTATGGAGAAAAAGTGGATGCGAAAACGTTTTCGTTTTTTGAAACACCCTGTAAATGTTCCTGTTTCATGTGCGGAAATCCAAGAAAGTATTGGAATGAAAAAACGCTCCAGGAAATTAAGTCTGAGGAGCATTATAAATTTGAAATAAGTCATTTGGGTTACACCGAGTTTTAAAAGAGAAGTCGCGGAAGAGTACCGAGAAAATCAATCAAGCTATTCTTAAATGAAAATCTTTTTGAAACTCTTTCTCTATGACGACATCCTGTTATTCGTGGTTAAAGGAATTTGCTATTCACTCAAGAAATATCATTATTCTCTATGTCGTTGCTGTATATAACAGCAGGCATACTTCATTTTGTCTATCCAAGATTTTATTTGAAAATCACACCAAAATGGGTTCCATATCCTGAAAAAATTAATTTATTTATTGGGGGTTTAGAAACAGTTTTGGGAATAGCTTTGCTTTTTGAAAACACGCGATTCTTTGCCGCAATTGGCATCATTGCCTTACTTATCGCTGTTTTTCCGGCTAATATTTATCACTTTGAGAAATCTTGGAAGAGAAGAAAAAATGTGATATTTACATTATTAAGACTACCAATGCAGGCGCTTCTCATTTATTGGGCAGCTTCATTTTTATAGTATCGATAGATGACACGATTGCTTTTTATTATTGCTTTATGCATTGTTTCCTTCAATAATTTATGGGGGCAACACCAACCTTCTATTGAAGAGCTATTTCTGAAAGCGGATGGCTTATACGATGAGGTGGATAACATGAAATACTTCTACCGATTGTCAACCCAATTTGGGATTCAACCGGATACGGCACATTCGCATGGCAATGGAAACATAGAAAAGGTGATGACGGGTTCTATGGGCATCAAATACAATATAACTGACCTCAGCCAAGACATTGAAATGATTTATAGTGAGAAGAAGTTTGCCTGGATTTACCATAAAAGTAAATCTTTCAGAGAACTGGACTTTGATGAAAATACCTTCTATAAAGATTTTGCGTCACGAATTAATAAATCTCAAATTCCTTCCGTTTTCAAGAAAGATTTCTTCTCGAACATACTAAAAGACACATCCGTCCAAGCCATATCCTTTGTAAATGACACAATTATTGATGGCTCAATTTGTTTTCAAGTACAGGTAAAATTCGTTCCTGAATCCAGATATAATACGGAAACGATACATTATTTTTTTCAAAAAGACAACTTCTTTTGCAAAGGTCATCAAACGTTCGGAACCTATGCGGGGGTTCCAAGACACTCCAGTTTTATTGTGGTATTTGCAGACATCAATTTGCCATTAAATCAAGATCAATTTATTCCGGATAAAAACATTCCCATCAAGTACAAAGATCTAACTAAGCAAAGAAGACCTAAGAGTAAGAGCTTTATCAAGGCCGGGAAAAAAGTTCCCAAGTTTAAGGGCTACACGCTAAACGATACAAAGGTGACTCATGAAGATTTAAAAGATCAAATTACCGTAATTGATTTTTGGTATATCGGCTGTGGACCTTGTGTGGCCATTGTTCCTACTTTGGACAGTATCGCGCGAAAATATAAAGACGTAGGAGTTTTCGTATATGGAATGAATCCTTACGATAGCCCAGAGAATATTTTAAGATTCAAGAAGTACGGTGATCTGGCATATGACGCCGTCACAATAGAACATCGAATTGTGGATAAGTTTAAAATATCCGCGTACCCTACCTTTTATATCATTGACCAAGAAGGAAAAGTTGCATTTTCCAAAAGAGGAGGGGATGAAAATCTTTTGACTATCCTTTCTGAGGAAATAGAAAAGTTACTCAGCCCATGATATTTTGAAACTGAAAAATGGATTTACTCCTTCGGATGCGCTCAATTGAATATTTTCATTCTTAATTCGACGAATATCTTTTTTACTTCATATTTCAGAGTTTTTTAAATTGATTAAAGCAGAATCAGTTGTTAGGATTCCTATTCAAAATATGGGTTTCGACCTTTCATTTAGGTGCTCATGTCACAAAAGTTATATTTATGAGTTATAGCATTAAACCAATCAAATTCCAGTGGATAAAATGGCTCACGAAAACTCAATTCTTAACGAAGGAATCGTAATTGACAAGATTCAAATCATCAGAGGTAAAAAAGTAATGCTGGATGAAGACCTGGCAGAACTGTACGAAGTACAAACCAAACGGTTGAATGAACAAGTCAAAAGAAATCAAGAACGATTTCCTTCTGACTTCATGTTTCAACTCACCAAAAAGGAATTTGAAAACTTGAAGTCGCAATTTGCGACTTCAAGATGGGGAGGCAGAAGAAATATGCCTTATGCCTTTACCGAACATGGTGTGCTGATGCTTTCCAGCGTATTGAAGAGCAAAAGAGCGATACAGGTTAATATTCAAATTATGAGAATATTTACCCGAATGAGAGAGTTATTGATGAGCCAAAAAGATTTGATTCTTAAAATTGAAAGAATTGAAAATAAACTGGAAGGTCAAGATTATGAAATCAGTCTTCTTTTTGAATATTTAAAAAACCTTATGCAACAAAAACGCATTCAAGAAGAGCAAAAATCAAGAAATGCCATTGGATACAAAAAGAGATAAAAATTGAATATGTGTTTCTAAGAGATTGTCGTTAATAGAAAATATAGGTTAGAAATTAGCTTGCTATTTTCTCAATTTCTTGACAAAAAAACCACTTGAATAAACTTTTATTAGCTTTGCACTTTTTTAAGTAGAGCTGCGCACTATTGTGTAATTTACAAAACCGAAAAATAAAATGTCTAAAAACTTATTGATTGTCGAGTCCCCTGCTAAGGCCAAAACAATTGAAAAATATTTAGGGAAAGAATTCAAAGTCAAATCAAGCTACGGTCACATTCGAGATCTGGCCAAAGGAGACCAGGGAATAAATATTGAAAAGGATTTTGAACCTACCTATGTGGTTTCTCCCGAAAAGACAAAAGTAGTCAAGGAACTTAAAGATGCGGCCAAAAAAGCTGAAGTTGTATGGCTCGCAACGGATGAAGACCGTGAAGGAGAAGCTATATCTTGGCACTTATGCGAAGTTTTGGGATTAGATGCTGAAACTACGAATAGAATCGTATTTAGAGAAATTACCAAACCCGCCATAACCAAAGCAGTAGAAAAACCAAGAACCGTTGACATAGACCTTGTTAATGCTCAACAGGCAAGAAGAATTCTGGATCGATTGGTTGGTTTCGAATTATCGGGGGTTCTTTGGAGAAAAGTAAGAGGAAAACTTTCTGCGGGACGAGTACAATCCGTGGCAGTTAAGCTAATCGTAGAGAAAGAAAGAGAAATCATGAAGCATGAAGCCGAGCCTTTTTATAAGGTATCAGCTATTTTCAATGTAAAAAATGCTCAAGGAAAAAGTGTAGAATTAAAAGCGGAATACAACCCTCGATTTAATCGGTTGGATGATGCTCGAACGTTTTTGGAAGATTGTAAAAACGCATCGTTCAAAATAGACGACATTATAAAAAAACCGACAAAGAAAAAACCTGCTGCTCCATTTACGACTTCTACCTTGCAGCAGGAAGCCAGCAGAAAACTTGGATTCAGTGTGAACCGTACAATGCAAAACGCACAGCGATTGTACGAGGCAGGTAGCATTACCTACATGAGAACGGACTCTACGTCTCTTTCTAATCAGGCGCTTGGCATGATCGGTGAAAATATCAAAAAAGAATTTGGTGAACGATACCATCAAGTACGACAGTTCAAATCTAAATCGGAAAACGCGCAAGAGGCTCACGAAGCCATACGCCCTACCTATATTGAAGCGAAAGAAGTGGCTTCTGATCGAGATCAACAGCGTCTTTATGAACTGATTTGGAAAAGAACGATCGCTAGTCAGATGGCTGAAGCAGAAATTGAAAAAACAACGGCTAAAATTTCAATTTCAACTCGACCGGGTGACGTATTGAATGCTACAGGAGAAGTACTGACTTTTGATGGGTTTCTGAAAGTCTATCTGGAGTCCAAAGACGATGATGAAGAAGATGGCGAAGCAAAAGGAATGTTGCCTCCATTAAACATCGGACAAGTCTTGGATCTGGACAATATGGTGGGCATAGAGCGATTCACAAGACCACCTTCTCGATATACAGAAGCAAGTCTGGTAAAAAAATTGGAAGAATTGGGCATTGGGCGTCCGTCAACCTATGCCCCCACCATCACCAAAATCATGGAACCGGATCGTGGTTATGTCTTAAAAGACAGCCGGGAAGGAGTAGAAAGAAAATTCCGCCACTTGGAATTGAGAGCTGGTGAGATCAATGAATCGACCAAAACGGAGATTACGGGTACGACTTCAAATCGCTTGTATGCAACAGATATGGGATTACTGGTTGTAGATTTCCTCTCAGAGCATTTTGGAGAAATCATGAATTACAATTTCACAGCGAACGTGGAGCAGCGATTGGATGGAATTGCACAAGGAAAAGAAGAGTGGAAAGCCTTATTAAAAAGCTTTTATGAGCCTTTTCATAAAGACGTGGAAGATACCAAGGAAAATGCAGAACGTGCCAGCGGTGAGCGAATTTTAGGAACAGATCCTGAAAGTGGAAGAACCGTTTTGGTTCGGATGGCGCGTTTTGGCCCCGTTGCACAAATCGGAACTCCCGACGAACTTGCTGAAGGAGAAAAGGCTAAATTTGGTAATCTGAAACCCGGACAATCGATGGAAACCATCACCTTTAATGAGGCCATGGAACTATTTCAATTGCCGAAAACAGTAGGCGATTATAAAGGAGAAGAAGTGATCATCGCACGAGGAAGGTTCGGTCCATATATCAAATTCGGTGAAAAATTTGTCAATATCCCCAGGAATGAAGATCCCATTGAAATGGAATTGGATCGGGCAATCGAACTCATCGAAATAAAGATAAAAGAAGATGCTCCTGTAGGTACATATAAAGGCATCCCTTATACAAAAGGTAAAGGTAGATTTGGGCCATTTTTGAAATACAATAATCTATTTGTCAATGTGCCTAAACGTTTTGATTTTGAGAACCTTACGCAAGAAGAAGCACACGAATTAATAGAAGCAAAAATTCAAAAAGAAGCCAATCGTTACATTCATCAATGGCCGGAAGAAAAGTTGGCCGTAGAAAATGGAAGATGGGGACCATTTATCCGTTTCAACAAAAAGAGCATCAAACTGCCTAGAGTGGATAAAAAGGCCATGTCACAGGAAGATGCGGCCAAACTTACTTTGGAAGAAGTAAAAAAATTGGTAGAAGCTGAGATTCCTGACGCTTTTAAGAAAAAAACCAGGGCCAAGGCGAAGAAAAAATAGAAACACCTCAGACGAGATATAGCTTTAAGAAGTATAATTATCCTTTCACTAAAATGACAAGGGCATATATGGTTATGTATTCATCTCAAATTCATTGCCATACGCTCTGTCTTAAACATTGAATTATCCACCCCCTGAATCATCAATTTTTCTTACTAAATCGAAAATAATTGTTCCTCTTCTAAACAATATGACCTTAGAATCTGTAATACCCATAGCAAATTAATTATGGTATTTATGCAATTGAGTGAAGGAAAAAGACAGTTCATAGAGTCATGGGGACAACTGGGCATTAATTGGGGAACGAACAAGACCATGGGTCAAGTGCATGCACTCTTGATGATGACTCCCAATCCTATGTGTGCTGATGAAATCATGGAACAGCTCGAAATTTCCAGAGGGAATGTAAATACCAATACACGAACGCTTATGGATTGGGGATTGGTCCATAAGAAATTCAAAAAAGGAGAACGAAAGGAATATTTCATAGCCGAGAAGGATGTCGTTAAGATTTTTAAAGCAGTTATCTCTCAACGCAAGAAAAAAGAATTGGATCCAATGCTTCGGTGCTTGGAAGAAATTAAATCAGTAAAAGGACTCTGTGAAGAATCCAACGAATTCTGTAAGGTTGTAGCTGGGCTACATCAATTTTCCAGTCAAGCAGACAAGGCTCTTACCAATCTTATGAATACAGAATCCAAATGGATTCTAGGCACGATGATGCGATTTATGCGTTAGGCTTATAAAAAGGCAACTTTACGATTTCAGCTTCAAGGAATTTTTTACCAAATTTTATTTTCAGTTTTTCTCCGTTCTTAGCCATTGTTTTTGGAACATATCCCATACCAATGGGTATATCCAAGGATGGAGATTGAGTTCCTGATGTAACAGTTCCAATTTCATTTTCATCCATGTCATGAATCGCATAACCTTGTCGAGGAACGCGTTTGCCATCTACCTTGAAGGCAACCAGTTTTTTTGTTATTCCTTCGGCTCTCTGTTGCTGGAAAATACTTTTAGAGCTAAAATCCTCTTTCACCTTTAATTTGGTAATCCAACCCAATCCTGCTTCCAAAGGCGACGTCGTATCGTCAATATCATTTCCATACAAGCAAAAACCCATTTCCAGTCTTAAGGTATCTCTTGCACCCAAGCCAGCAGGTTTTATATCAAATTCCTTGCCCGCCTCCATGACTGCATTCCATAATTCCAATAGATTACCGGATTCAACATACAATTCAAAACCGCCGCTGCCCGTGTATCCTGTCGCTGATAATAATATATTATCAATACCAGCAATGGTAGTTTTAGTAAATGTATAATACTCTAATGACGAAGTATCAAATTGAGTAAGCTTTTGCACCAATTTCACTGCATCTGGGCCTTGGACCGCTAACAACCCGGTTCGATCTGAAATATTATGCATATTGGCATCAAACGTATTTTTACTTGTCAGCCAATTCCAATCTTTTTCAATGTTTGAGGCGTTTACCACTAGCATATAAGCTTGCTCTCCTTCATTGCACATATCTTCTGCCAAACGATAGACCAGGAGATCGTCTACAATCCCTCCGTCGTCATTTGGCATGCAACTGTACTGTGCATCACCGATTTTTAAGCGATGCACATCATTGCTCGTAACACTTTGCACAAATGAAGTTGCTTCTTTTCCTTTAACTATAAATTCCCCCATGTGAGAGACATCAAATACACCTACTTTTTTGCGCACGTTTTCATGTTCATCCGAAATAGTAGTGTAAACAATGGGCATATTATATCCCGCAAATTCGGCCATTTTTGCACCAAGTCCGACATGGACATCTGTCAAAGGGGTAGATTTCATATTGTAAAGTTAGATTTGATTAGAATTAAGATGCAAATCTACAATTTTGATATTATTACATCCTCAATTTTGTCACCAACTTCTATTTTATGTACTACATCCATTCCTGCGATCACTTCTCCAAAAATGGTATATTTTCCATTTAAATGCATAGCTGGTGAATGGGTAATAAACCACTGCGTTCCTTCCGTATGAAGACCTGCTGATGCCATGCCTAAAAATCCCTCATTGTTGTAATAGAGCTGCGGCAATTCAGATCGAATGGAATAATTCAATGCACCATATCCATCTCCTCTTGGACACCCTCCCTGGATCACAAAGTTTGGTACGACTCGATGAACGGTTTTACCATCGTAAAAATCATCTTGTGCAAGAGAAAGAAAATTAGCCACACTTCCAGGAGCCTCTTTGGTATACATTTTTGTGCGAATCACACCTTTGGTAGTTTTTAATGCAACTTGAATAGAATCGCCAAAGGATTTAAATACAGACCAATCAATTGGGTGATTCCAATCCGGGGTCTTCGGTGTAAATTTTGTATCTGTAAGGTAGGCCAAAGCTTTGCCTAAACCATTATAGGTCTCTATTTCTTTAGGTAATTTCAGCTTATTCATTGCTGCAGCTAAGAAATCCGTGTCTTCGATTAAAGGCTTTAAATCCAGATTTTCATTGCTCAAAAGTTCACCATAAATTGCACATACACCTGCATCTCCTTTTTCGATTTCAGCTTGTATCAACGCCAATATTTCTCGTTTCACCCTACGTTGTCCACTTCGAAATGCTTTTATGAAATTAGGACTGGTTAAAATGTTTGAAATGGCTGAGGCCCCGGAAGATCTCACTACAGCATGCCTGGACTCGGATGATAATTCCAGGATATCATTATATGCAAAAGGATCGTGTCCCAAAGCTTCTATATACGCCGCTTCTTCATAGGGATCGGATGATTCCGAAAAGACTTCTTTGATGGTACTTTTCAGCTTATTCTTTGTATTGGTATAATAAACAGGCAGATGCTTAAGAATCGCACCATAGATCATGGCTTTTACGCTATAATGCAAATCATCTTGAATATAATTCCGATAAATAGATGCATCATTGCTATTTCCATTGCTGATTAAATACTGAGCTGCGGTCTGGGCAATATGCAAGTTTTCATCGCTTAATTTTTCCAACATGGGTTCTACGACACTGATGTAAGGAAAATTTGTCATCGCTCTTAAAATATTGGTTTTCACCCTATAATCTTCCTCAATATCGTATTGTCTCATCATGGAGTTCATGATCTCAATATCCTTTGTCTTGCCAAGAGCGATCGCTAAAACACTCCGAATAAAAGGATCATCATCATTCTCCATCTGTTGCATCAATCGGAACTTGTAACTTTCCAGGTTAAGATCTCTTGCACGATAGATATAATTCGCGGCAATCAATCGTACGTTATCTGGATATCCTTCATCTTCGGTAAGATACTGTATCATTCTATCCGTACCTTCAGGGGTTGTAATGCCTCTCAAGCTGTAATTATAAATTGCTTTTGCTTGACCTGATAAAAGTAAAGAGTCGGTTACGCGATACGTTGAAACAGTAGCAAGAGGTGCAAGTAAATTTTTACCCCCTAGCTTTCCGATGGATTCCAGTATGGCCGAATTGTATGGATTATTGACATCCAACGTATCCTTGGTTTTGAATGCGGATAGAAGTTCTTTGGAAGACGAAGGATCACCAACTTGGCCAATGGCATATGCCGCAGCAGTTCTCACCCTCATCACTGGATCATAAAGCAACTTATACAGTGAGTCCAAGCCATTTTTGTCTTGAATCGATGCCAATGCATTAGCCACCATAAATCGGTAAGAAGGATCAAAATGATTTGTATACAAGAGTAAGCTATCTAATTGCTGTTGATCCTGATAATTATACAACTTCTGAAATATAGGATCATTGACATCCAGTGTAACCTTTGTGATAGGCTCTTGAGTAACTGGCAGACAAGATGTTACACATAATCCAAAAATCAATATAAAAAGGCCACTAAATCTCATATCCAAATTTCTTTACATAATGAATTTATATTGCAATTATTATGCTAAAAGTGAATTTGAAAAGGATAGTGATGGATAAAATGAATTTTGGGAAAATTTTCTAATTATACGGTGGATAAAGTTTAGAAGCTCACTTCTCCTATGTGGGATAGTTTATTTCATTACCCCCGGCCTTCTAGAATCCAAATTAGCAAACCAAACCACTTAGCCACTATCCTACTAAGCAACTCAACAATTCAATAACTAAACAATCTCTTTAGCATTACTTTTAAGTTTACAGGGCTTATAAAGTTTATTTCCTCTTCGCTCCATAATATTTATTACATTATTCTGTAGCATTTTGAATTCAAATGAATCCACCAAGCCATTTTGCCACTGCCCTACTAAGCAACTCAACAATTCAATAACTAAACAATCTGAAAACTACGCAACTTTACCACCATCTAACTAAAAATCTACTCCCGAGTTCTACCCCGAAAAACGCTAACATTCGGATTAATGGGATTCCCACTCGTACGTCTGTAACTTGTGATTTGTCCCGTATGGTAAATAGCATCAGCAAGAGGTCCATTTAGCAAATTCCAAAACGGAAACTCAGATGTTTGCTCACCTCTTTTGAAGATAATTTTAGATTCAGACACGTCACCAGTAGCTCTAAGGATTTCGCTGGCCGTTTTAAGATTCATCAGGGTCTCTTCTCTTTGTCCTGCCCAATCAAGTTCTGGATATTCTCTTGTGTTATCATGCACTTCTTTTTTGACCGTGCGCAAAATAAATCTGGACAGTCCAAGAATGTGTTCCAATACGCTCGCACAATTTTGACCATCATTACCCGGTTCATAGGCCAGGTCTTCAGGTCGTAAATCTTTAGTCGCCCAATGATAACGATACCCAAGGCCTTCTACCATCCTTGCTGTGACCGTAGCGGCATTATACGCCTTAGGTTCTTTCGGAATCTCGTAAAAAGGCAATGTATCCATTTGATTAAAATTAATTAAAGCATCACCTCCTATCAAGTTTTGAAATGACCCTATTAAAATTACCAATAGTACGGCTGTCTTAATTTTCATATTCAT
>JBCCVV010000102.1:0-21771 GCA_039194925.1 Bacteroidota bacterium | reverse complement strand
GGAGAATGTTGGGGTGCAGGCACGGCTACTTTTATGATATTGGGAAATGTGTGTACCAGAGGTTGTTCATTTTGTGCTGTAGCTACTGGTCGGCCCACCGAATATGATGCAGACGAGCCAAGAAGGGTAGCGGAAGCCATCAAACTGATGGAGGTGAAACACGCCGTTATCACGTCCGTAAATCGTGATGAATTAAAAGACAGAGGTGCAGAAATCTGGTATCAAACTGTGGTAGCTGTAAAAGAAATGTCACCCGAAACTACGATCGAAACGCTGATTCCTGATACCAGAGCCAACTGGGAAGCGTTGGAGCGGATGATCTCAGGAGGTCAGGAAGTGGTTTCGCACAATATGGAAACAGTAGAACGTTTGTATCGAAAAGTAAGACCTCAGGCGAAATATGCCCGCAGCCTGGAGCAAATAAAAAGAATCAAGGAATACGGCAAACGTACCAAAACGGGAATCATGGTAGGGTTAGGAGAAACCGATGAGGAAGTATTCAAAACCATGGATGATCTCGTTGAAAATGGATGTGATGTATTGACGATTGGGCAATATCTTCAACCGACCAAAATGCATCTGGAAGTGGATTCGTTTGTACATCCCGATAAATTTGCAGAATACAAAGAAATAGGGCTGAAAAAAGGGTTTGATTTCGTTGAGAGCGGACCATTGGTGAGAAGTAGTTACCATGCCGAAAGACATTTATAGGAATAAAATCGTGAAGGTTGATACGAGCAGGAATTATAGGATGGGGCGAAAATGGCAAAAAAATTGCTCGTGCTCTTCATTTTGACATCAAGGATACAGAGGTAATCGGTATAGCAACAGACGATCCAATGGGGCGTGATTATGCCATGCGTAAAATGGGACTAAAACACGTTTTTTCTTCTCCCATGCAATTGCTTGAACTGCACCAAATTGATATTATTTGTGTTTGCTCGGATGGCGATCTTCATCTCGGGCACGTTGAAAGTTCTATTAAATCAGGATCCAACATTTTCATAGACCATCCGCTTGCGAGTAATGTAGAAGACTGCAATAAAATTGAAAAAATTGTAGATAGCTATCCTTCGTATAAGACCACCGTAGCATTTCCAAGGCGATTTAATCAACAATTGGATCTAATTCAGAAAGAGATTGCAAAAGGAGGTTTGGGTGAGTTATTACGCGTGGAATGTCAGACCTTCGAGAAAATGCAATTGAAAGAAGCCATGCCAAGCCGTAGAATGGCACGAAAGGGAATCTTTATGGATTTGATGCTGCAAGACATTGATATGGTGAGGTGGCTTACCGGTTCAGAATATGCATCAGTTTATGTTGTAGGAAATGCCAAGAAATATCCTTCATTGAAGCGGCAGGGAGATGTGGATTCGGCTATGGCTATTGCGAGACTAACGAATGAGTGCATGGTTAATTTTGTAAGTTCCAGGGTAGTGCATAGAGGTGAAGGATTTGAACTTAAGGTGATCGGTACAAACGGAGAAATTGGGTATTCGAGTTTTGAACCGAATGCTGGAATGGTTTCCAATCAGGATGGAAAGCCTTATTTTATTTCAAAAAATGAGTCAACAAATGACTATTTGCCCTTACTTAAGAATTACGTAGATGCAGTTCGAAACGGATCAAAAATAAGATATCAATTGAAAGATGCCACCGAAGCCACAAGGGTAGCGGTGGCCATGACCAAGTCTTATTTGTTGGGCCAGGAAATCTCACTAAAAGAGTAATACAATGGAAAAAGCATTGGACTTATTGAAAAAAAATAACCTTAGGGCAACACCCATAAGAAAGCAATTGCTTCGTCTTTTCTTAACGTCCAATAATGCCTTGTCCAATCAGGATATTGAAAAACATTTGTCGGAAGTAGATCGAGTTACTTTGTATCGAACGCTTAAGTCATTTCAGGAAAAAGGAATCATCCATCGTGCTTTTGATGGCACTGGTATTTCCAAGTATGCCTCCTGTAGCGAATTATGCGATGCACATGAACATCATGACGAACATCTTCACTTTCACTGCGTAGAATGTGAGAATACTTTTTGTATAGATGAAACCCCTATTCCAAAACTAAAAATGCCGGAGGGTTTCAAATCGTTCAAAACCAAGATTGTGGTAGATGGCGTTTGCCAGAATTGCTCGTAATACATTCTCCTTTGAGAATTTATTGAGTAGCGCGACTACACAGCCAAATATTTAATCCTATCGTCGTGATGTATTTTGTCATCATTTTTGACGAAAATACTGCCAAAATGATTTTTCATCCAATTTCTAGCCCAGGATTGCAATCCCAAGTTAGAAATGTTAATGCTCGATAGGCTTTTTTAAATATTATTCTGGCTATGTAGTTACCTAAGTACCTCAATAAGTCAATGCTTAATTGATTTTGCGTTAGCTGCGTATTTTGTTGACCTCAAATTTTTCTTTTTTAAGAGGTTGCCATTTATTTTTTCTTCTCTCTCTCAGTAATTCTTTTAATGCCTTGGTATGTGTATCAAACTCAAATTCAAAACCTTCTTCCAACAATCTCTTTGGGTATGCCCATCTGCTTTTTAATAGCATCTCTGTCTCAGCTCCACAAAAATAAGCTCCAATGGTCAATGCCCATTCCGGTACAGGTACGGCATATCGAATACCCATTAAGCGTCTGAATGTTCCCAGAAAAACTTTGTCGGTCACTGCATGTGGAGCACTTAAATTATAGCTGCCATGGCTTTCTTTACTGTTGATGAGAAATTCAATTGCTCGCACAAAATCCAATTCATGGATCCAGCTTACCATTTGATTTCCGCTGCCATGACGTCCACTCAAACCCAGGTTGATATGGTTTTTGTAAATGTTGAATACCTCTCCTTCTTTGCCAAATACGAGGGCAGACCGCAATGCAATTTTTCGAGTAAAGGGAGTATAGGAAGAATAGAAAATCTCTTCCCACTTCTTTGCAACGTCTTCGCTGAACCCGTGGCCCAATATGCCATTGTATTCATCATTTGCCCGTATCCTTTCATGGCGATAAATTGTGGCTGTAGACGCATTAAACCATAGTTTGGGAGGATTTTTGGATCTACTTACGGCCTCGCCAAGAATGAAGGTACTATCAATGCGAGAGTCGTAAATTTCGTTTTTGTTTTGGGCATTGTATCGGCATTTTACAGACCTGCCGGCAAGGTTGATTAATATGTCGCAATGATCTACAAATACTTTCCATGATCCCATATTTTTTCCATCCCATTGATGGTAATGCACATTGTCGTGATTTTCTCTGTGCGTCCGTGTTAAAATATGGAACTCTAGCGGAGTATCAAGAATGAGGTTATTGATAATGCTTTGGCCAATAAATCCGCTGCCGCCTGCTATTAATATTTTCATGATGTTTATTTTTAGTTTATAGTGTTTAAAATGTGTAATGGTCGGATGATAGCTGAGGTCGTTTCTTTTATCGTTAATTTTGGTTTTATAGGATTGTTCCAAAGAACTTTTTTTCTGGGGTAGGTATCCAGAAGCAATCTATCTTTATGAGAAGCATTGAGCAGTTTTTCACGGTCAAACTCCTTGATATTCTTGAATTTTTTCTTCCAAAGTCGAATATGTCTGATGTACCATATAGCGAATGCCCAGGGGATTACGTATAGGTAAAAAATCTTAAAGTCAGAAAGTGTTTGAGCCTCTAGCTGAATCAGACTGTACAAACCCAAAAAGTAGATAAATACCCCTATCAAGTATCTTTTAAGTCCGATAGCATAAAGACTACTTTTTCTTCGAGTAGATGCCAATCGGCAAATAGCACCGATGGGCTGGACAATTCCCATGCCGATGTAAGTCAGAATGTATAGGAAAAGTATAAGTCCGAATAGTGCTCCTAATAATGCTCCTAATGTT
Organism: Bacteroidota bacterium; assembly: GCA_039194925.1. GTDB lineage: Bacteria > Bacteroidota > Bacteroidia > Chitinophagales > Saprospiraceae > CAJXUU01. The sequence goes on along the minus strand of JBCCVV010000102.1, from coordinate 17,892 downwards.
TCCATAATCTATGTTTTAAATATTTTGTAATTTCAAAAATTATTGAAAGTTTACTTCAAAAAAAAGTGCTCTACATCTTCATTAGCTTGTTGAAAAACCAATTTTTTTCAGCACTGATAAATTTTTGTAAAATGCTATTGCTTTTCTTAGCGAAATCAAGCAATTGGGTGCTTACTTTTTTCAATTCTTCTCCTCTGGATTTTGCTGTTTTTTCAATTTCAAAATCTTTAATGGATTCAAGCATGTGAATTACGGGAGCCAACTCTCTTTTTCTTCTTTCTTGTGCAATTTGAGTGGCCACCCGATAGATATCTTTTTCTGCTACGAAGTACTCTTTTCGCTCTCCTGGTTTGTACTCTTTCGTAACAATTCCCCATTCGATCAAGGATTTCAATGACATGCTTACATTTCCCCGACTAATCTTTAATTCGCCAATCAGTTGATCCGCCGTCATTGATTCAGGACTGAGCAACAGTATTGCGTGTATTTGCGCCATTGTGCGACTAATTCCCCAACTCGATCCGAGCGATCCCCAAGATTGAATGAATTTGTTTTTAGCCTCGCTGTATTGCATGTTTTTAAATCTTTCTTCAAATTTAAATAAACATTTTGAAATTTCAAAAATAATTGAAAATTAAATCAAAAGTTTATTTCAGGACTATTTTATCTTCTTTTCATTCTGGCTTTTGTCTATCTTCGTTTTAGAAAAATGAATTGAATGAAAAAGTTATTTTTTGTATTGGCTTTTCTGACTTTTTTGACTCAAGATAATTTTGCACAATACTATCTTGGAGTGAAAGGAGGAATAGGTCTCAATATGCAAAGGTGGAACTCTTTTGATCGGGATATTTTATTTACGCCGTGTATTGATGTATTTTCAGAGTCTAATGATGATCCTTTAAACAAACTCTTTATTTCGTTGGGGTATCATACTCGTGGAAGTACAGTTCGTGGATTTGGATTTAATACTTTTAATCCTTATCGATTCAATAATTTAGTATTGGAGTTGGGCGGGAAGCGAATGGTTACCACTGACAAAAAATACAATGGTTATTATATGCTGGCGATTCGAGGGGAGTATACGTTGTCCACTAACCTGGACCAGGTCGGGTTAAATAATATTTACAATCTCGTTAGTGACGTATATGTCAATAAATTCAATTATGGGGTGACTGTCGGCGGAGGTTTTGAGACCAATTTAGACGAAACCAAGATTTTATTTTTAGAGTTTACAGTAGGGCCGGATTTGTCCAAGCAGTATGAACAAACCGAAACGTTGACCATTGAGAACCCCAACCCTGTACCCAATCCAATTATTACGAATCCATTTATCACAATTCTTCCTCAGGAAGTAAGAAATGTTAACCTGGAAATCAAAGTAGGTATTAAGTTTTCGAAGGGTGAGTATTATGATGATGAATATGATGACGAGTATTAATTTCAAGTAAGATTAATAGTAGCGATGAAGAAATATACGGCGGATTTAATTTATACGCTTACAGGCAAACCGTTAAAAGAGCACGTAATTGTTACCAGTGATGACGGAAAGATATTAAGTATTGATCCCTTATCCGATCATGGTTCGGGTGACATCCAGACATTCGGAGGTGTGCTTACCCCGGGATTTATCAATACGCATTGTCACCTTGAACTATCGCATATGAAAGGGTTGGTAAATACGGGAACTGGTTTACTGGAGTTTATTGGCAACGTGGTTAAGTATCGAGATTTTCCTCAAGAGCAGATTCTGGATGCCATTGAAAAAGCGGATCAGGAAATGTACGATGAGGGAATCATGGCGGTGGGTGATATTTCTAATAAAACGGATACAGCTGCTACGAAGCGAAAATCAAAGATCAACTATTACACCTTTGTTGAGATGTTTGATTTTATGCAGTCATCCTTGACGGAGGCCACGATTGATCAGTACAAGGCAGTTTATGATGGACATAGTGATGAAGATGGAAATAAAAAGAGTTTTGTACCTCATGCACCTTATACCGTAAGTGAAGGATTATACGAGTATATACGAAACGAAAATTATCAATACAGTACAATCAGCATTCATAATCAAGAGACGCCGCACGAAGATGCATTGTTCAAAACTAAGACGGGAGGCTTCTTGGATTTCTATAAGTCATTCGGTTTTTCATTGGACAAATTTGAAGCAACGGGCCAATCAAGCATTCATACGGCCATGAAATATATGAATGCCATGGTGAATACGTTGTTTGTTCATAATACAATGACTACTAAAGAGGACATTATCAAGGCGTACGATTGGAATTATAAAACGTTTTGGGCCACTTGTGCGAATGCGAATTTGTACATTGAAAATCGATTGCCGGATTACAAAGCTTTTCTGGATGCCGATGCAAAAATGACCATTGGTACGGATAGCCTGACATCGAATTGGCAACTTTCTATTATGGAAGAAATGAAGACCATCAAAAAATACAAATCGTTCATTTCATTTGATACATTGATTACATGGGCATGTAAAAATGGTGCTGAAGCATTGGGGTATGAAGAAATGCTTGGTACATTGGAAATTGGCAAAACCCCGGGATTGGTTCACATTTCTGCAAATGTTGGGCAAGACGGAACGGTGGATATTACCAATGCATCGGCACGGCGGGTCTAATTGTGAAGTCGAATTATATTACCGTTAATATTGCCATGCGAGGATTCTACTTATCTTTTGACCTTGTCCCATGTTGATGATCTCTACTCTTTTAGCCTTGGCGGATTGAAGCGATTTTTGGAGTGGAGGTAGACTCGATTTTTTCGATACAAGTGTTGTAAACCAGGTGCAGAGATGTGGTAGTTTGCGACTTTCCTGAATCATATTTTTGATAAAAGCTACTTCTCCACCGGGATACGATAGTTCCGTATTTTGACCACCAAAGTTGAGAAGATTTTCTTTGTTGATTTTCTTGCCCAGATTTTTCCATTTTCGTTGTGTTCCTGCTTCGGCTTCTTCTGTTGAACCATGAAAAGGGGGATTGCAAATGCATGCATCGAATGTCTCATCGCGTCGGACCACCCCAAAAAATATCTTGTTCTGCTCTTTTTGAAATACTACTCGAATGCGTTTTTTCAATCCATTGGCTTCGATGATTTGGCGGGCAGCTTTGTATGCTCTTGAGTCTACTTCTGTTGCAATAAAGTCCCAATCATAAATTTTATTTCCCAGTAATGGATAGACAACATTGGCTCCGGTTCCAATGTCAAGAATTTTCTTTTTCTCTTTTTTACCAATTTTGTATCCGAGTAAATCGGCTATGTAGTGCAGGTGATCAGCCCTGCCCGGAACCGGTGGACACAGAAAACCTTTGGGAATATCCCATGTATGAATACCGTAATGGGCAGAGAGCAGGGCAGCATTTAAAGCCCGTACGGAAGACGATACACTAAAATCTAACGTAATGGTATCATATTCATTGACAAATAAATGCCCTTCAAGATCAGGTACTTTTTCTACTAAAAATTCAAAATCATAACCGTTTCGATGCAGGTTTCGTGGGTGGAGATTGGATTTAATGTTCGATTTTGGATTGCTCATTTTGAAACAAATTCTGTGAAGTGATTTTAGACTAAACCGTTATGATTTTCTGCTACGCTACCACAGCATGTCCAAGTAAGGTAGTGTAATATTGGGACAAAGGAAACTAAATTTTTGTCATCCGTTGCCCTTGCCATATGAAAATTCCAATGAAAAAATGAAAACCTAACCACTTCTAGTTGAATCTAATTTCATACAATCACAATTGCACCGAAAAAGAAATATGAACCAGTGCAATGGGATATCGAAGACTTCCTGCTCCTCTTGAATCTACACTAAAAAAAGGGAGGTCGTATAACAATTCGGCATCATCTGGAATATTGAAATGTTGTGTTTTCAATTGCGCGAAGCCACCTGCAACATAAAAATCCAAAAAAAAGCGATCTTTATAAAGCGGCATTAAAACCCCAAAAAGGCCATAACCTCCTAACATGCGTTGGTCAAGTTCAAAATCCAAGGTCTGGAAAAACGAATTATTAAAACGGCTAAATGTTCCATCGGCATCTATATTAAGTTGACGCAATAGAGCGCCGATGCCCCAGTAATATGCACCATTGCCATCCTCGACTGTATATATTTTGTAGACCGGACGTATTCGATATCCATGATAAGGTTCGGCATTATCCGTACCCTTCAAGTAGCCGGCATTCAATTCAACTTCATATCGACCAAATCGATACGAAACCTTTCCTTGATACCCAAGCCAACGATTGATCAAAGCAGAAGGAACGATGCCAACTCTAAATCCCTGAAGGGTATCGTAATCATACGGTTTGTAAAGATATCGTGTAGAATATTGCCCATACGAGGTGGTAGAAATGAATAGGAAAAGACCTAAACAATAAATATATTTCATAGATCCAGTTTGCTGATTAAGGACATATCGGAAATAGAAGTATAATTGAATTGATAAATTGCTCCTTGACCAATCACAATCAACAAACCGTTTTTAGCTATGACGTCAAATGTATTGATGTCTTCAAAATGGTGAATCAAGTGCAGATCGGTTACATCAGATTTGTCAAAGACCTTCAGGCCACCATCATTTTCGCAAACAAAAAGCAGATCTTGATCATATGCCAATCCTTTTGGATTAATCATATTCACTGCATTTACCTGAATCGGATTGGTTAAATCGGTTACATCATAGATACGCAATTCATTTAAGACAATTTGGCGACCGCATGGGTCGGAGTTGTCAACTACTGAAGACAACGTAACATAAGCATACGTTCCATCGCTAACCACCGGGTCACATGGCGTAAGATCATCAGCAAAGTCAGTATAATCGGTTCGACTTCTTCGTTCTGGAATACCCGAAGCATCTATTTCAAAAATATGCAAAGCTTCTCCCGACCCAATAAATAAGATGCCTTCAAGGTGAAAAAAGGATTCGATCAAAAAGCCCACATTTTGACGATTGATCTCTACGATTTCTTCGGGATTGGTAATTTCGTAAGTGGTTAGTTCTTCATCACTAACCTTATACATATAGTTGTTGGCGATGACCATGCGCGTGTAGGAGCCATTGGTGCCTGTATTTGTCACCGTATTAAGGTGGCTGTCATCTGCGCAGGAAAAAAGAAAGAAAACAGAAAAAATAAAAGTCCAGGATTTATTCATAATAGTATTGTTTTTATCTCCAGCAATCGGAATCTTCCATTTCTACCAGTTCCCAATTGATCACAATGCCTCGTTCCTCGTCTACACATTCAAATAATCCGAAATAACCTGCCGGATATAAATTTTGAGATGGTGAGTTGGCATCAATGCCAGATGTGGCCTTGAGAATTGCCTTTGTGCGATCTGAAATATCAATGGAATAGAAAGTAGTCCCTGCATTGGCAATGATCACGTCGTCTTTCACGACAAGATCATTAATGCCAAAAATGGGAATAAAGGATTGGTTCTGCGGATTATCTGGATCTGAATTGTCAATAATGTGGATACCTACTAAGTCTTCCATTGCAAGAATTAGCTCTTGATACGTTACAATATTTGTAAGATTATCCAGTAGTCTCGCTTCGATTGATAAGTCATCACCAAGATTAATATAAATTGGTCGCATTCCTACAACATCGATTGGTTTGTCAACTAAGCTATCCCAACATCCAGAAAAAAGAATGCACAATATTAAAAGGGCGAATAGTCTCATAGCAGAGGTTCTTTATCTTTAAAAGTGACAGTAAAACGTCTGCTATTTTCCGTGCGCTGTTTTCAATTACCGAATCGGGGATGATCATTTCGTTAACGAGATATTAACGGAATGTTATGTAAGGTTTTTTAATTCTCATGAGGTGTTGAAAATTGATTCATTACATAAAGTTGTATTTTAATCGTTAAGATTGCAAAAGATTCTTCAGGTCAATAGGAATATAGTTTGTTGTCTTATAAACACGGCAAACTTTGTACTTTTCTTAGTATTCCTTGCAGTTTAAATGACAATGTCTCTGGTCGAAATAAATCACGTACTTATGGCTTTTTCACAAAGAAAGCAGAAACTAAAGAAACCACGATGCCCATAATGAAAACAGTAAGAAACATTACTACAAATTGTATGGCTGGATTTTGAAACGCTTCTTGTTCTGAAAGCACTGCTTTTTTAATAGCAGCAGCTTCTTCGGCCGTTTTACCTGCACTTCTTTCTGAAGCGATATAATCGGCATACTTCGTCATAAAATCAGGATCAATTACCTCTACATAAAGAAGGTTATACAGACCAAATGCAATGGCAGGAAAGATGGCGATTAGAAGACCTACTTTTACAGCTTTCCAATAACTAATGAATCCGCCTTCGGCATCGCGATACTGTTTCATTCCTAAAAAAACAAAAACCAGGCATAGCAATATAGAAGCATATCCAACGACTTCGCTGGTCCAAAAATCACCAGGTTCAGGGATACCAATGAATAGTAATGGAAGTGCAAAAAGAACGATCATTAATGCAGCAGAATAAAACCCGTTTTTTGTAATAATAGAATTCATAGTTTTAAGATTTAGTGAGTACAAATTACATGTGACTCACAGATTTAATAATGATCCAAAAGAACAACTTAGTCGTGATAATCGAGTGAGACTAAAGTACCAATAATCGCTAAATCTCAAAATTCATACTTTAGTACTACGCTTTATTTTGGAGATTTTAGAGGATTTGTAACTCTTTTGCTGTTTTAATGGCTTGCGTTCTTCTTTTGGCATCCAATTTTTGTAATAAACTCGAAACATGAGATTTTACGGTACTCTCGGATATAAACAATTGTTTGGAAATTTCCTGATTGGAGTGTCCCAAATGAATTAGTTCCAAGACTTGGTACTCTCTTCTACTGATTTTGAGTTCGCTGATTTTCGCTTGATCGATTCTTTGTACTTCATTAGGTAGCGTTTCTTTATGAATCTTCTTTTTTTGAATGAATTGGTTCATCACATACCCAAAAGCAAGAAAAAGAACAGCAAAAAGAGAGAAAAATATCTCATCGCTAAGACGACCTGACATTCTGGTATACTCGCCCATTTTCATCAGAATCATTAAGCAAGCCGCTAAAAGTCCAAATCGGATTACAATCTGCTTCATGGGAGCAAGATAAACAATCTGATGAGGGCTTATTTAATATTTTAAGGGTATTTTTGGCTAACTACAGGAGTTTGGAGTTATGGCTTCAACAGGGCAACCAGCGGGTGGAATGATCCTGCGACTTTTGTTCGGTTCAGAATAGTGTAACAATACTTATTTCACACGTTGGGCAGCTTCTTGACCCATTACTTGTTCGATGATGTACAATGCTCCACCAATGGGAACTTGAAATAATATTCTGGATGTGTAGTTACCTAATCGGAATCTAACTCATAGTATAGGCTTAGACTTTGGCAAAACCAACTGCTTTTGACTGGTTCTGGCCTCATAGATTGACGAGTAGGTTGAAGGGTATGGTCGAATTAGAAGAAGCTGAAATGCGTTCTGTTATTTCAAATTGTATTCTTCGTTTAGCGGTATGTAGAGATATTTCTATATTGAGCAATCTTTTAAAAATCACTTCAAAGTGAAAATCCCCTGGAATGGGAAAATTGTTCTATACCAAATATTAATTCCAAATGAAAAAATGCTTACTCCTACTCATCGTTTTCCTTTTTATATCTGATTTTTCTTTTGCTCAGGCTCAATCCCAGAGTGACGAAATCTACTCTTCACTTCAGTGGCGGAATATTGGCCCATTTCGAGGCGGAAGATCATGCGCAGTAACAGGTGTTCCGGGAAAACCCAACTTGTACTATTTTGGTGCTACCGGCGGTGGAATTTGGAAAACAGAAGATGGTGGTCGAAATTGGTCTAATATATCCGATGGATATTTTGGCGGTTCTGTAGGAAGCATTGCCGTTGCAGCTTCTGATCCAAATGTCATTTATGTCGGTGGTGGAGAAAAAACAGTTAGAGGTAATGTCTCTTTTGGATATGGGGTATGGAAATCTGAAAATGGAGGTAAGACCTGGACACAAATAGGCTTAAATACATCAAGGCATATTGCCAGGATACGTATCAATCCTACGAACCCGAATATCGTTTTTGCGGCAGTAATGGGTGACTTATTTAAGCCAACTATGGATAGAGGCGTCTATAAGTCTATTGATGGAGGCAAGACCTGGAAAAAGGTACTCTTTTCCAATGAAGATGCCGGTGCAGTAGATTTGATTATCGATCCTACCAATCATCGAACCATGTATGCTACCACATGGAACGTACGAAGAACTCCATACTCTCTTTCCAGCGGAGGACCTGGATCTGCATTATGGAAAAGTACGGATCAAGGAGAAACGTGGATAAATATTTCGGATAAAAAAGGTTTGCCAACGGGTGTCTGGGGAATATCGGGTGTAGCCGTATCGCCCATAAACGGAGATCGCGTTTTTGCAATGATTGAAAATAAGGATGGGGGCTTATATCGCTCTGATGATGGGGGAGAGACTTGGAAGAAAATGAATGACAAAAGAGCGTTGCGACAAAGAGCATGGTATTACACCAGGGTATATGCGGATACTGAAGATATTGATAAAGTCTATGTTTTGAATGTTCGGTACCATAGATCCGTCGATGGCGGTAAGACTTTTAAAACCTATAATGCACCTCATGGAGATCACCATGACTTATGGATTGCTCCGGATAATCCAAATCGAATGATTATTGGTGATGACGGTGGTGCCCAGGTGACCTATGATGGTGGAGAAACCTGGAGTACCTACCACAATCAGCCGACATCACAATTTTATCGGGTGACTACGGATGATCACTTTCCGTATAGAATTTTAGTTGCACAGCAGGATAACTCGACCATTAGAATTCCTCACAGAACAACGGGCGGTTCAATTGATGAGGATGATTGGGAAAGTACTGCGGGAGGTGAATCAGCTCACATTGCAGTAGACCCTGAAGACAATGATATTGTTTACGGAGGCAGTTATGACGGATTCCTCACCCGACTCAATCATAGGACAGGATCGGTGCGAGCTATCAATGTATGGCCGGATAATCCAATGGGGCATGGGGCTGAAGATATGAAGTATCGATTTCAGTGGAATTTTCCAATCTTTTTTTCCAAGCATGATCCGAATAAGTTGTACACGGCTTCACAACATTTGCATGTTTCTACAGATGAAGGACAGACATGGGAAATTATTTCTCCTGACTTAACGAGAAGCGAACCTGAGAAGTTGAAATCCAGTGGAGGGCCCATCACCCAGGACAATACCAGCGTGGAGTATTATGCTACTGTTTTTGCGGCTCAGGAATCTTCCCTGAAAGAAGGGTTGATTTGGGTAGGGTCTGATGATGGTCGTCTTCATGTAACACAGGATGGCGGTGAGAACTGGACGGAAATCACCAGTTCGAAGATGCCGAAGTATCTTATGATCAATAGTATAGAACCAAGTCCTTTTGATGAAGCAACTTGCTATGTGGCAGGGACCCTATATAAAGCAGGCGATTATTTGCCTTATTTATATGTAACTCGTGACTATGGAAAGACTTGGAAGAAAATCACGAAGGGAATTGACCCGGAGCATTTCACAAGGGTGTTGCGCGCTGATCCCGTCAAAAAAGGATTTTTGTACGCGGGTACTGAAACGGGAATGTACATTTCTATGGACGATGGTGAAAATTGGGAACCTTTTCAATTAAATCTTCCTGTGGTTCCGATTACCGATTTGGTCATTAAAAATAACAACTTGATCGCATCCACACAGGGTAGGGGTATTTGGTTAATTGATGATCTTACGGTCATGCATCAATCACAGGCTTTGAAAGGTATGAAAAAGAATCACCTTTTTAAACCTATGGATGCATATCGAATGGGAGGCTTTCAAGCGAAAAATCCGAAAAAAGCGGGAAAAAATCATCCGGGTGGTGTTATGACACATTTTTATCTGAATGAATACGATACGAAAGAAGATACCGTTTCAATTGCATATTTAACCTTGGAAGGAGATACGATCAAGACCTTCTCTACATCGGCCAAGGAAGAAGCAAAAAAGCTGGAAGTGGAAAAAGGTGGGAATATGCATGTTTGGAATTTGAGTTATTCACCAGCCAAAAAGTTTGAAGGCATGGTCTTGTGGTGGGGTAGTCTCAATGGTCCAAAAGCCAAACCTGGAAATTATAAAGTCGCGCTGAATATAAATGGCGAAGAGATGATTCAGGAATTTACCGTGTTAAAACGGCCAAATTCTGAGGGAACAATCGAAGATATCAATGCTCAATTTGATTTTGTGAAAAGCATCAATGATAAATTGGATGAAGCACATCAGTGCATTATTGATATTCGATCATTGCGTCAACAAATGAAGGGGTATGTGAAAAAAATCAAAGATGAAGACGTAAAAGACTATTCCAATGAGATTGATTCGATCATGGTGAAGGTAGAAGAAGCATTGTATCAAACTAAGAATCGATCAGGGCAGGATCCTCTAAACTTTCCGATAAAATTAACCAATAAACTGGCACACTTAAACAGTTTGACACAAATGGGGACCAATGATTTCCCTCCTACAGCTGCGGCCATAGCAGTGAAAGACGAATTGAATGGACTTATTGATACGGAACTGGCGGATTGGGAAAAAGTCAAGAGTGAAATGTTGCCAAAGCTCAACGAGATGATACGACAGAAGGCCTTGGATGTGATTATTTTGGAAGAAAAAGAATGATCTGAGAAAATCTTCCACGATTTAGTTGCCTCAAATTGTTAAACTTATGCCCAAAAAACACTTGAAACTAAAGTAAATGTGTATTTTTGCACAAATTTTTGAAAAACGATAATGGCAAAGAATAAGCAATATCTAAGACAGAAGGGTCAACAAGCAGGTTACAGAGGGAATCCGAATGAGAATAATCCAAATCAACAGGATGAGGATGATACCTTGGTTGACATTGTAGAAGTAAAGGAACAAGCTCAAGATTTCTTTGAAAAGAACCAGTACTTGGTTATAGGAGTTTTAGCAGCGATCTTATTGGTGATCGGTGGTTATTTGGCTTATAAATATGCGTATCAGGAACCCAGAGAGACAGCAGGAATGGAAGCGATGTACAAAGCTGAATTTCAATTTAAGCAAGATTCTTTTGCATTGGCTTTGACCAATCCAGGAGAAGGGATGGAAGGGTTTTTAGACATTATTGACAATTACAGCGGTACAAAGTCTTCAAATCTAGCGACGTACTATGCCGGTATTTCTTATCTTAATTTAGGCCAGTACCAAGCTGCTATTGATTATTTGAATGATTATAGCGCTAACGATGACATCACCCCAATCACCAAATATGGTGCAATGGGAGATGCATATGCAGAATTAAATGATTTTGATCAGGCCATAGCTAATTATAAAAAGGCCTCAAATAGCGATAATGATTTTCTAACTCCATATTATTTAAGTAAATTAGCGGTTCTTAATATGAAGCAGGGGAACAATGACGATGCTTTGACGAATTATCAAAGAATTGAAGATGATTACCCGCAGTCAGCAGAATCTAAAGACGCAAAAAAATACATCTCATTGCTGAAGCCGTGAGTGTAAGATGTAGTTAAGCATACTCAAAAAAAGATCGTATTAAGGCTGTTTCCTAAGAAACAGCCTTTTTTTAGTTTATCCCTGCACTAAATGTCTGTCACCAGTAATTAACAAACTATAGGTGATATTCTTATCAACTCCCTTCATAATGTTAGGCTAAAACTCTTATTTTTAGTCTTTGAGTAAAACAGCATAAGGTGAGACTTTTTTTTCTTTTATTTCTTTTTTCTATACCCCTTACTTCAATAGCTCAGGTTGAATTCAACTATCGATCTGATAATATTCCACAATGGGCCAAAGAAATGTATAAAGACGAGCCGGATGAAGGAAAAGTAGTTGACTTATACAACGCTTATTACCGTAACAACACATTCGTTAAAAACGAACATACCCAATATTTCAAACGATGGATGCGTGATATTTCTCGAAAGGTGGATCATTCACCTAAAAACAATCGCAGACCATTGTCTTCTTCGAGGATGCCGGACTGGACGTGTATTGGTCCTATTGACTGGGATCATGACGCCGCGGGCAAAAGTTATGCTCCAGGGAGTGCACATGTATTTACCGTTGAACAAAGCATCAGCACTGAGGACGTTCTTTATGCAGGAACTGCCAATGCCGGAGTATGGAAATCGACAGATCATGGAGAAAATTGGATCCCTCTTACGCACCATTTAGACGTGAATCAAGTCTATGCCATCGAAATTGATAATACAGATGAGGATATTGTTTACGCCTCCATGCTTAGCACGATTATGAAATCAGTTGATGGCGGAATATCATGGAATACAACGGGGGATGCTGCTTTTCAGTCGACATCGCTTTTTGTGCGTGATATTGTTTCTGATCCAAACGATCACCTCGTAGTAATAGCGGCTTGTGACCAAGGACTGTATCGAACAGCGAATGGTGGGACAACCTGGACACAAATAAGCCCGGATTTTCATTTGGAAGTGGAGTTTCATCCGACGAATTCGGATATCGTATATGCTGTAAGCCGCGATGCAAACGATGGAAATCAAGACGACGACTATACCTATTTTCACAAGTCTATCAATAATGGAGTTTCATTTACCAATTATACTAATGGATGGCCGTCCGGTACGGGTCACCAAAGAAGAACAGAGATTTCGGTTTCGCCTGATCGACCAATGAATGTCTATGCACATGCTACCGGTTCAGCCAATGGCGGTTCCGGACTTTATGGAATTTACAAAAGTGTGGATGAAGGAGAAACATGGACATTCGAATGTTGCGGACCTCAACCTGCCGGGCCGCCTGACCTGCCTTCCGGAAATATAAATATTATGGCTTGGGCTCAGGATGGAAGTGATGATGGAGGACAATATTATTATGACGTGGCTTTTGGCGTTTCTCCAACCAATGCCGATTCGATTTTTGCATTAGGTGTCAACCTTTGGATATCGGGCGATGAAGGTGCATCATTTACTTGTCCGGCGGCCTGGAGTCATTCTAACGCTCCCGGATATGTACATGCGGATAATCATGATTTTCATTATTATGAACACAGCAACGAAATTTGGATTGCCAATGATGGAGGAATATTTCTAAGTACAGACAATGGTGCCAATTTTACACGAAAGGTAAAAGGTATTGCAGGAACTGATTTTTGGGGATTCGATACCGGATTCTGGGAGGGAAATGTAATGCTGGGAGGTGCCTATCATAATGGAACTTTATTACGTGAAGATAGTGTGTATATCAACAATTGGATCTGTACCGATGGAGGTGACGGCACAATTGGAAGAGTGCATCCCGCCAGACCTAAAAATGTACATTCCTGGTTTAATATCAAAGATCTTCAGTCAGATCGAACGATTGCTCCCAAAACCAGACCTCATCTACACCGTATGAATGGCTCGTATCCTATTGGGAGCGATAGTGATATTCTCTATCATCCGGAATACTATGATACCTATTGGGTTGGATCTGGAAACAGTATTTGGAAGACTCGAGACAATGGATTCACCTTTGAAGAAGTGCACGATTTCGGAGCAGAAGTGGTATCCATGGATTTTTGTTTTGCCAATATCAATGTGATGTACGCCGTTACCTGGCCTGGTTGGTGGGACAAGAAACACCTTTATCGCTCTATAGATGCTGGTGCAACATGGACTGATATTACACCTCCAGAGTCCATGTTGGTAGAGAAATACTGGGTGCCCTATGATGTTGTGGCTGACCCTCTTAATCCGAATAAGGTTACGGTTGCCAGAACATCGATGTACCAAGAACCCCTCAATGGTGCCGAGATTATGGAATCACTTGACGGTGGTGTAACGTGGACAGATGTTACGGGATCATTGAACGACAGGTCTATGACGAATATGGTGCCACATCAAGGAGTGGAAGGTGGATTTTTTGTAGGAACAAGAAAAGAAGTGTATTACAAAGACGCTTCTATGCCCGATTGGGTAGATATTAGTTCTGATCTTCCGGTTTCCATTACTTCCGAAAAGCTTGTGCCCTGGTATAGAAAGCAAAAAATCCGAAATGGAACCAACCAATCGGTGTGGGAACGAGATTTTACGGCAAGCAGTAATCGAGTAATCGCCAGACCTTCAGTACAATCGGATACACTATTTTGTACCCGGGATTCTGTCTATTTTAGAGATTTGTCCATTTTGTCTGAAACAGATGCAAGTTGGAGTTGGACCATTGAAGGACCAGAAACCATTACATCAAATGAACAGAATCCAACTATAGCGTTTTCTTGTCCTGGAATATACGATGTGTCACTTACGGTGACCGATGTCTATGGTACGGATACCAAAAGTCTTCCGAATATGTTTATTGTGATGAATGATTGTGATGACAACCCGGATCCTTACAAGGCTCTATTTACTTACAATTCAGGAGATCACATCAACTTTGACAATGAGGATTGGACGGTGACAAATTTATCAGTGACCGCTTGGGTGAAACCTGATGGTATTCAGGATGATTATACAGGAATCTTTATGTCGGATGGAACTGCTGCAGGATTTAATTTTAAAAATGGAAATAACTCTCTGGCTTATCATTGGCCTGGTGGTCAGTGGTGGTGGAATAGTGGATTGATTGTTCCAGCAGGGGAGTGGTCACACGTGGCAATGAGCGTGGACCCAACAGGTATTACACTGTATGTGAATGGGATATCCAGCAGACATACAATTCCCCTTTCTCCAGCAGAAATTAATTCGTTTAGAATAGCCTCTTATCAAGGTTGGGGCAGTAGAAATTTCCGAGGTGAGATTGATGAGGTTTGTGTGTGGCAAAAGACTTTATCACAAGAAGACATTCGTGTAAGTCGACATCTTACCAAAGATCCATCAATGGACACAAATATCATAGCCTATTTTAAGTTTAACGATGATTCGGGAATCCCATGGGAAGAAGTTAGTGCGACGAGTGGTACACCCGCCGGAAATATCGCAATGTTGACTTCTACTGCACCAGTTGGATTGGGTGTTTCGGATATAGTTTTTCTGGATGGGTTAGGGACCTATGATTTTCCTAAATCTCAAACGAAATTAATTTTTGATTCTGGTACTGCACCGGATGGAGAGATTGTCGTCACACATATCGTTAATGAGCCAGCCGTAGCACCAGGTTTTGATCGATCTTTTATATCTGGTTATTACATTATGAATGAATATCCAAAGATAAATCCAACTACTCCTGTACCTCAAGAAATTCATTTTCAAAGTACAGGTGTCATTAGTAATTATATGGAGAACAATAGCCTTTTATCTGCTCAGCTTAGAGGAGCGAATGAAGGAACTAACGCATGGAATGGATTAACCTTATCCACCTACGAATTGGTTTCCGGACTGGCAGGACAGGTTCGAATTACGGATGCGTCACCAATTACTTCCTATGGTCAGATTGTTTTGGGAAGAGATAAGTTTTCGGATGAAAGTGGAAATGTTACCGTGAAATCAGATAACTCCGTTTCCAGTCTGATAGAAGGCGGCAGTTCAGCGGAACTTTCATTGGTGGCACCATTTAAATCATTCACCCTGCCGTCCATGTCAGATACCGAAATACAGCAAATTGTATCTCCGGTTGCAGGCAGCTTAGTATATGATAATGTTCTTAAATCAATGGTATTCTTTGATGGTTTTTCATGGCTGAAGATTGTAGCCAAAGCCTCATTTGATGAGCCAAAAGGAGCGGCTACACCCACGGCTACCAGTACTTCGCTCTCTTCGCTGTATGATCAATCGTCGGTCTTAAACTTGTCTTCATCACAGGGTGTGGTTATTCTTCCAAAATACTCTTCATCGGAATTGGTGAATATTGAAACACCAACTCGATTTATGATGATCTACAATACGGATGAACATTCGATTCAAGTGTACAGCGGTGCGAATTGGCAAAATGTGTTCTCAGAGCCTTTACCCTATTCCGTGGGCTCGGGAAGTGCGAACACAGTAGAAGGCATTGGAATAGGTCAAAATATGATTCATCCGACGGCAGCATTGGAGATTTCTGCAATGAATTACAAGACGTTAGCCTTACCCCTGGGAGATCATCGTGAGCAGAAAGAAGCACTGGAGGGATCAATTTTATTCAGCACAGTGCATAATAGTTTTATGGTGTATGATGGCCAGCTTTGGAATCGAGTAAAGGTGAAGTAAAGGGTGTCTTGATTTTGGATTACTTCCAATTTTATTTTTATGAGTGACTGTTACGAGAATTTTTCTGGTTTGAATGATCAATTTTCTTGTTGTGACTTCAATTGATATAGAATTAAATATTGCATGTCATTACGCTGATTTAATATGTTTTTAAATCACTTCCTTACGCAATTTTTGCGGTTTACAACTCAATTTTACTTTTCACCACAAATTGTAAAAAGAAACAATTTTTAGAAGTACATTACCACAAATTTGTAATTAATATCCACGCAATAAAAAAGTAGTATTAGCGGTGAGTAAGACGTATAAAACCCGACTTGAAGTCAATGGTAAAGATGAAGATATAGATAAATTGAAGCGTGGAGAGACTCTCTATTCACCTGGGCTTACCTATAGTCTCGCACTTCAAAATGATGGTAATCTTTGTATTTACAAGAAAGGTAAGGATCATGCACTTTGGTCAGCGCATACCAGGAGTAAGAGCAATGTGCTTTGCAACTCGGATGCGAAATTATTGCGAATACAATCGGATGGAAACTTATGTGTATACAACTCGGATTCGAGATTTAATGTTAATACCTGCCTATGGGCTACCAACACAAATCAGCCTAAAACCTATGATGACTATCAATTGGTATTAACAGACTTAGGAGTGTTGTATCTTTTTAGTGCAAATGCCAATCATACCCATACCATATTTGCTCCTGCGCCTTCGGATGACAATATTGGAGACCCTTTGGGTGGATATCAGATGGCATTGTCAATCTCGGAAGAAACTGTAAATTCCAAACTGAGCAAAACTTATAAAGTCAAGAAAGAAGGTTTAACCCAATTCAACGGCGGTATATGTTACTTTAATGATCCGCAGGATTCGAATCAGAAACCAGAATTTGAGGAGCCTACCGATTATCAAATTGGTGTATTTCGATCGTATTGTCAGTATGGAAGAAAAATAGGAAAAGAATATGTAGCCTACACTAAGCACGATATAGAGATAGTGGATTCAATATTGAAGTGTTTACAAAACGATCATGCCTATTTTGATTGTAAAAAGACAGGAATTCCACAAATCAAGGTAATTGAGTCATCTCGCAAAAAAGTTGAGCTCATTGTTCCAATGCTAGATGGAGGTGTATACTTTATCGGGCATATGAGAAATGGTACTCAGGATGTTCTATCCGTTTTACCTTCCCTTGAATGTCCATTGTATATTGTATTGGAAGTACCGATAAGTCAGAAAGTAATCTCTAAAAAAGAAGATGAACGGAGTGATTATTTTGAGGAAGAGATCACGGAACTAAATTCTTTTCTCCAACATGCAGGAACCCTTCATGGGCATAGTCATGACACACGATTTGAAACGTTGTGGTTGTTTCTGGACTTTAGTAAGCCTGATGAAATTAAAGTAAAAGATGTTTATTTTAAATTAGGTTACGAGCATCCTTTTGAAGAAGCTTATAAAGATATTACGCTCAAACTAATTAAAGAACATATTAACAATATTCAAAAAAACCAAGATAGCAGTGTTTTAACCATCGATCATCAGCTTATTGCCAAGGAACAGAAGAATTTACCACTCTTTTATCCTGCCATCATCAATGTATTTACATTTTTCGGAAATGACGGCAATTCGAG
>JBCCVV010000101.1:0-21819 GCA_039194925.1 Bacteroidota bacterium | reverse complement strand
CGACATCACGATAGAATTATTGGGGGAGAGCTATGTCTGCTTATTTCTGAATATCCCTTTCTAAATCTATATCTAGTTATTTACCAAGCTACTAGTATGGAATACTTCATTATTTAAGTAAATGAATGGATTTACCAAGATGATCCAGGTAATCTATAATTTAAAACCATACAAGCAACTGAAAAATATGTTTTTGTAAAAAATGGTCAAAAAAATGTTACCTTTTGTAAAAACTAGTTATTAACCTATAACACCTTTTAGCATATTCCAAATTGGAGCTTGTTGAAACGCAGACTACAACGATGATATGGTCATTTTGATCCTGTCATAATTTAATGAAGTAATCTCAACTTGGACCTATTTGTACATTCCGAAAACTCGAACGCATGAAAACATGCACGTCCTTAATACTGAAGGTACTGTTAAGATCAGTAGGTTGTTAAGATTACTAAATAACCTTTTAAGTATTTTTCAAGATAGGAGCCACCTCACTGCCATGGGGTGGTTTTTTAATCTAAAAATACCCATATTCTATAATAATAAATGATATATTTGACACACAATGTTGTATAAGCTTGTATAATCATGAATATGTCTAAAAAAATATCAATAAGTGAAGCTGCAAAAATACTTAACGTTAGTACAGAAACACTTCGGAGGTGGGACAACTCAGGCAAATTCAAAAGTTCAAGACACCCAATTAATAATTATCGAGTATATGATCCTGAATCTTTAAAGAATATTGCTTCAGATTTGAACGTTTCTTATGGTGAAACACCAACACTTTTTGATCTTAAGCCATATTTCGAATCATCTTTAGGGAAGTTATTCAATGATGATGCATTAGACTTACTTATGTCATTAGACAACGAAAGTATAGACTTAATTTTTGCTGATCCACCCTATAATATTAAAAAGGCAGAATGGGACACTTTTTCTTCCCAAAAAGAATATGTTGAATGGAGTATGAATTGGATCACTGAAGCGAGTAGAGTTTTAAAAAGTTCAGGGTCGTTATACATTTGTGGCTTTTCTGAGATACTGGCTGATATAAAATGGTCCGCTTCGCATTTATTTAAGGGATGTAAATGGTTAGTTTGGTTTTACCGAAATAAAGGAAACCTTGGAAATGATTGGGGCCGTTCTCATGAAAGCATTCTTCATTTCAGGAAAAGTAAAAAATTCACTTTCAACGTAGACCCCATTAGAATACCATACAATGAACACACCTTAAAATATCCTAGAAGATCGCAAGGAGAATCATCGCAATTCTCCAATGGAACGAAAGAAAAAAAATATGTCTGGGAGCCTCACCCCTTAGGTGCGAAACCAAAAGATGTTTTAGAAATCCCAACTATTTCTAACAGCTCTTGGGAAAAATTTGCGCATGAAACTCAAAAACCGGTAGAACTGCTCAGAAAGATCATCTTATCATCTTCGAACGTTGATGATTTGATACTTGACCCATTCGGAGGATCAGGAACAACATTCGCAGTAGCTGAAGCTTATGATAGAAGATGGCTAGGCAGCGAGTTAAATATGGATTATTGTAATGTTATAATTGGTAGATTAAGTAATGAAGAACATATTCTAAGGATCAAATCTGAAGAAGATGAGAAAGCAGCACAAAAAAGAAGAAAAAAATTAAGAGGATAATAAATCAAAAATATCCGATGAAATTAATGTAGAAAATGTTGACATATACTTTTTAAAAGGCTCTTTATAGCCATTTGGCGGTAAATCAAAATAATAGACTCCTTCTAATTCAGTAAGGAACGTGGAATAAACCATAAATAGTCCTGAAACTAAAGTAAAACTGATCTTATCTGTTTCCTTTCGTTGGACATCATTCAAAAATATCCCTATAATTTTCTGTTTATGTCCAACGAATTTTTCCAATAAAAGCTTATCAATAAATATTTTCCCCATCCTATCCTTTGATGTTGTTTTTATTGACACAACTATTTCTGTATCGTCAAGTTTACTCGAGGTAGACTTAACTTCAGAATGAGGGGATAAGATCAAATCATTTTCACATTTATATATCTTGGTCCCTGCTTCTGTTTCGTAAGGAATTTTTAAAATTGATTTGTTATTGGCAATACCAATCTCATCAAATATTACCTTTATTAATTCTTCAAATCGATTACCAATGTGTTTTCGAGCACTATTTGAGTTCAGAAGAAGGTCCATGCCAATCCCTAAAGACTGTTGTATTGTGTACAATACACTATCAATTATGAACAGTTCATCCTCTTTGAGTGATGATTTACCAACTCTTCTTAATTTTGCAAGAAGATCTTTTAGTCTTTCATATCCCTTGTTGAAATCTTCTGGATCAAAATAAAAC
The DNA here is from genome assembly GCA_039194925.1 of Bacteroidota bacterium. Classification (GTDB taxonomy): domain Bacteria; phylum Bacteroidota; class Bacteroidia; order Chitinophagales; family Saprospiraceae; genus CAJXUU01. The sequence goes on along the minus strand of JBCCVV010000101.1, from coordinate 19,469 downwards.
ATTTTGCTATTTACAGGTCTTATGAATTTTGTAGTTCCCGCGATGGTTGATGAGTAAATTCTATATTGTGCCGCATTTTTGTATGATGTTAAAGTATTTTGCATATGACTTAGAATCCTCTCGGTCAATATCTTAAACTCATTTAAGTTAGATTTTCTTACAACTAATTCTTCAGCTATTGAACTCATAAATTACGTACAAAGTAAGGAAAAGGATTTTATATTCACCGTAAATCTACCTCTTGCCTCTCAATATAAACCTCTTGTAAAACTACTAAGCAATACTCTTCACCTAAATTCTTCATTAATACTCTCCAGCTTAGCACTTCCCGGACACAATTCTCCTTGATTCAATGAATTTAGAGGCACGTCGGAAGTGTTCAATTTAGTATGCAGATCTTCAGAATCGGGATTGATATAAAGCAATCCTGTAAGAATTTCTCCTTTGGCCTTTGCAGCATGCAAACGATTCACGGCAGTAAAACGATCCGTAGGGTCCCAATCAGGCGCCAACTTGTTAAGATGAATTTTCGACCCATCAAATAGTTCCACCGTCCTGCTTGTACCTTCGGCATATTCCAATTGAATCTCCTCTTGATACGGCACGAAATCCAATTCGGAAGTTGCTGCGATGTGTTCTCTGACATGAGAATAAGATTTGGTAGAACCCACGTTGTTATTGAACGTCACACAAGGAGAAATCACATCCAAAAATGCAAATCCTGGATGTGACATCGCAGCTTTGATCATAGGTACCAATTGGCTCTTATCACCCGAAAAACTTCTCCCTACAAAGGTAGCATTTAGTTCTAAAGCCAATCCGGCCAGATCAATCGCCTGATACGGATTATCAGAACCTGCCTTGCTCACTGAACCAAAATCAGCTGTGGCAGAATCTTGGCCTTTGGTCAATCCATAACACCCATTATTCATTACAATATATACCATGTTGAGATTTCTTCGAATGGCGTGTACAAACTGCCCCATCCCTATCGAGGCAGTATCCCCATCTCCGGAAACGCCCAAATACATCAAATCGCGATTGGCCATATTGGCTCCAGTGGTGATCGAAGGCATTCTTCCGTGTACCGAATTAAACCCATGTGAATTGCTCAAAAAATAGGTGGGTGTTTTCGAAGAACATCCAATTCCTGAAAGTTTCGCCAGACGATGTGGTTCCAACGATATCTCGTAACATGCCTGCACAATTGCACCACTGATCGAATCATGACCACACCCGGCACATAGTGTAGAGACTACCCCAAGATAATCAGCTTTATTGTATCCAACTTTGTTTTTCTTTAGCTCAGGGTGATGAAAAGCAGGTTTCAGATATGACATATTTTCTATTTTAAAATTCGATCAATTGGTATTTACCTCGGTAGCTAACTGCGCTGTAATCTGCCTTTGAATGGTATCGGCGGTAATAGGCATTCCATCATAATTAATAACCGATAACAACTTAGCTGGATTGAGCTCTAATTCATTGATAAGAAGGGTACGAAATTGGGCGTCTCTATTCTGTTCGACCACAATAATTCGTTCATGATTATCAATAAAATCCTCTACTTGTTTATGAAATGGAAACGCCTTCACACGCATAGAATCGATGCGCACACCCGCTTGTTCCATAAGATCCATGGCCTCAACCGCCGCGTAAGTTGTAGTACCAAAGAATACCAAACCGACATCACTCTTATTTGAATCTTGATAAAACTCAGGAGCGGGTACCAATGTCTTGGCTGTATCCCATTTCTGAGCCAATCGATTTACATTGCGCAGATATACCTCACCCAATTCGCTGTATTTGGCATATTCATCGTGAGAAGTACCTCGTGTAAAAAATGATCCTTTTGTAGGATGTGTTCCAGGAATAGTTCTATAGGGAATTGCATCTCCGTCTACATCAAGATATCTGCCAAATTTATTGTCCATGTTTTCAAGGTCCTCCGCAGACAAGACCTTTCCTAAATCATATTTTTTATTCTCATCCCATTGAAGCGGAGGTGACATGTGATTATTCATTCCCAAATCAAGATCCGAAATCAACATTACTACAGTTTGTAAACGATCCGCTAAATCAAACGCTTTGACGGTATGATCAAAACACTCCGCTGGTGTACTTGGAAAAAGCAATATATGTTTGGTATCCCCATGCGATGCATAGGCCGAAGAGATGATGTCTGCCTGTTGAGTTCGAGTAGGCATTCCTGTTGAGGGTCCGCCTCTTTGGACGTTAATTAGCACTACAGGTATTTCAGCAAAATACGCCAGCCCGATAAATTCGTTCATCAAAGACACCCCGGGGCCACTGGTAGCCGTAAATGCCCGCGCCCCATTCCACGTCGCTCCGATTACCATTCCAATAGCCGCCAATTCGTCTTCTGCCTGAACGAAAGCATAATTTTTCTTTCCGGTTTCAGGATCTATTCGAAGTTTTTTGCAATACGTCTCGTATGCCTTAGCTACGGAAGTAGATGGCGTAATCGGATACCAGGCCATTACCGTTGCACCCGCATAAATCGCTCCTAACCCACAGGCCGTATTGCCGTCGATCATAATGGAATCTCCCACTTTGTCCGTCCGTTTGACTCGAATATTCAATGGGTATTCTAAGTTTTCTTTCACATAATTCACTCCTAACTCCAAGGCCTGATAGTTGGAAGGAATCAGCTTGGGTTTCTTTTCAAACTGCTCGGCAATCACCTGCTTAACGACGTCAATCTCGATATCCAATAACGTGGCTACTGCCCCAACATAGATGATATTTTTAAGCAGCTGTTGCAATCTCGGTTTGTCATAATGCTCCATTGCCAATTTTATCATCGGGATTCCTACATAATGGATATCCTCACGAATAAACTCGGCATGCAATTTTTTGCTGCTATCGTATACAAAATAGCCCCCGGATCTCACACTGTCTATATCTCTCTTAATGCTCTGAGGATTTACTCCCACAAGAAGATCTATGCCTGCTCTTCTTCCTAAATATCCATTCCCGTTGATTCTAACCTCATACCAGGTAGGCAGCCCTTGTATATTCGATGGAAATATATTCTTTGGTGTAACCGGTATACCCATTCTGAAAATGGATTTCGCAAACATTTCATTCGCCGATGCAGACCCCGTTCCATTTACATTGGCAAATCTGACAACAAGGTCATTGACAACAACTTCCTGATCCATTTTGAGTATAAGTTTTAGTTACGTTGTACATATATTTTTTCATATCCCAGGCAGAAGTTGGGCATCTCTCTGCACACAACCCACAGTGGAGACAAACATCTTCATCCTTGATCATCACGCGGGTGGTCGGAAGAACATCCGACACCAACAGATCCTGAGTCAGATTTAAAGCAGGAGCGGTCAATCGGGTTCTAAGATCTTCTTCTTCGCCATTCGCGGTAAATGTGATACAATCTGTAGGGCATACATCCACACAAGCATCACATTCAATACAGAGGCTTGTGGTAAAAACCGTCTGAACATCACAATTCAAACACCTTTGTGCCTCTTTGAATCCGTCAGAAACTCCAAATCCCAATTCTACTTCCACCAATCGATCTTTTAGCGTAATCGCTTTGTCTTCGTGCGGGACTTTATATCTAAGATCATCTGCTATGTAGTTATCATAGGTCCACTCGTGAATACCCATTTTTTGACTCACCAAATTGGTCATAGGCGCCAAGCGATCATTCAAATCTTTTCCTTTACAAAACAGGTCTATTGAAATTGCCGCCTGATGGCCTTGAGCTACAGCAGTTATTACATTTTCAGGACCGAAAGCAGCATCACCGCCAAAAAACACATGAGGTAACGTAGATTGATACGTAACTTTATCCAGCACCGGAAGATCCCATTTTCCAAATTCAATGCCCAAATCTCTTTCTATCCATGGAAATGCATTGTCCTGACCAATTGCTACCATTACATCGTCTGCTTCAATAAACACATCTGGCTCACCAGTAGGTACTAAAGTACGCTTTCCATTATCATCATATTCAGCTCGTACTTTTGCAAATAATACACCTTTCAATTTCCCATTTTCAACCACATATTCCTTTGGTGGCATATTATTTAAAATTAAGATATCCTCTCTCTCTGCGTCTTCTATTTCCCATGGCGAAGCTTTCATTTTTTCTCGTTCACTTCGAACCACAACCGTTACCGTTTCACCACCCAATCGCTTTGAAGTCCGACAACAATCCATTGCTGTATTTCCACCGCCGAGCACCACTATATTTCTACCTACTTTATCCCTATGCTCAAAAGCTACCTCTGCCAAAAACTCAATTCCAATATGAATATTTTCCTTTGCTTCTTCGTATCCTTTTATAGTAAGAACTCTTCCTTTTGGTGCGCCTGTCCCCACAAAAACTGCATCATATTCTTTGTTCAGAATTTCAGCCATACTTTCCACATAATGATTGAAGTGCGTATGGATTCCCATATCCAGGATGTAATTCACTTCTTCATCCAACACTTCCAGGGGCAACCGAAACGATGGAATTTGGGTACGCATCATTCCTCCTCCTTTGTTCCATTCATCGTACAAATGAATTTCGTACCCCAAAGGAGCCAAATCTCTGGCAACGGTCAAAGATGCCGGACCACCTCCAATAAGCGCTATTTTTTTACCATTCGACTCAAAAGGTCCCTGTGGCATGAGATGCTTCACCGCACCTTTATTATCTGCTGCAACCCTCTTCAATCGGCAGATCGCTACAGGCTCTTCATCTACTCTACCCCTTCTGCATGCAGGTTCGCAAGGTCGATCACATGTTCTTCCCAATACACCGGGAAATACATTGGATTCCCAATTAATCATGTATGCCTCGGTGTATTTCTCCTCGGCAATCAGGCGAATATACTCAGGTACTGGGGTATGCGCCGGACAAGCGTACTGACAATCAACTACCTTGTGATAATACTCGGGATCATTAACATCTGTTGGCTTCACTCGATTACAATTTAAGTCTTTAAATAGATTTTCGTATACAGCAATAAATCTTACGAATTATTACTATATAAGAATAAATATAACACATAAATGCAATTTGACAAGTTTTAATTTTGACTTAACACACCAACTCCAAACAAACACAATATTAGTTGTCTGGATAGATAAAATTCACAACAATAATCTTACTTTTGTCAATTCAACACATAAAGAATATATTTAATATATGAAAGTAGGTATTCCGAGAGAACTTCATGAGGACGAACTGAGAGTCGGGGCAACGCCCAAGACAGTAAAACGGTTAATCAAGCAAGGATTTGATGTTGCGATAGAAAAAGGTGCAGGTGAAAGTGCAAATTATTCCGATGCTTCGTATGAGGAAGCGGGTGCAGCCATAGCCGATACTGCATCCGAAGTTTACTCCGGCAGTGAGATCATTCTTAAGGTACGAGCGGTAACCGATGCTGAAATCGATCTTATGCATGAAGGCCAGGTTTCGCTAAGCTATTTGAATCCCGCACAAAATCAGGATTTATTGCAAAAGCTGGCGGATAAGGGAGTAAATGCCATCGCAATGGATGCAATTCCAAGGATCTCCAGAGCGCAGAAGATGGATGTTCTATCTTCCATGGCCAATATTGCAGGCTATCGGTCTGTAATTGAAGGAGCCAATCATTTTGGTCGTTTTTTGAATGGTCAAATTACAGCCGCAGGAAAGGTTGACCCTGCTAAAGTGTTGGTTATTGGTGCAGGAGTGGCAGGTTTGGCAGCCATTGGTACCGCGAGATCTCTTGGGGCTATCGTAAGGGCTTTTGATACCAGACTCGAAGTTGCCGAGCAGATAGAAAGTATGGGTGCACAATTCCTTTCCGTAGATATCGATGAAGATGGATCAACAGATTCTGGTTACTCCAAAGTAATGAGTAAGGAATTTATTGAAGCAGAGATGGCACTCTTTAAGGAACAAGCAAAAGAAGTGGATATTATCATTACTACCGCACAAATTCCAGGTAGAGAAGCTCCTAAATTAATCTTGGATTATCATGTAGCTGCCATGAAACCAGGGTCTGTAATTGTGGATTTGGCCGCAAGTACTGGCGGGAATTGTGTTTTGACCCGAAATAATGAAATTTTCACTACCGAAAATGGAGTAACAATTATTGGCAAGCTCGATCAATTACCCGCACAATCGAGCCAGCTTTATGGAAACAACCTTTGCCACCTGTTGGATGATATGGGTAAGGCAGAAAATTTCAAAATTGATATGGAAGACGATGTTATTAGTCGTGCCATGGTCACTTATAATGGGCAAATCAATTGGCCGCCGGAACCCTTACCGGTGAGTCCGCAAAAACCAGCATCGGAGCCGAAGGCAGAAGAAGTTCCTACTGGCCCAAGTGCCGCAGAGGTGGCAAGAAAAAAAGGAATCTCAATGTTGGTAAAGCTGGGTGCCATCGGTATCTTTCTTTATTTACTGGCTCTTGTTGCTCCGCCGGATTTCATGCAGCATTTTACAGTTTTTGTCTTGTCCGTTTTTATTGGCTGGCAAGTCATTTGGAATGTCACACACGCACTTCACACACCGCTCATGGCCGTAACCAATGCGATCAGTGGTATTATCATCATAGGAGGGTTGTTGCAAACTCGAGATGATATGACAAATATTATGACCATTCTGGCTTTTGTTGCCATCCTTGTTGCCAGTATCAACATCGTGGGTGGCTTCCTGGTGACACATAGAATGCTCAAAATGTTTAGAAAATAAGGTTTTAAAATTCCAATCGAAGAAAAGACATAAAAAGACAAATGATATCATCACAAATACAAACCGCTTCTTACCTTTTTGCCGGAATACTTTTCATACTCAGTCTTGGCGGACTTTCATCCCAGGAATCAGCCAAGCGAGGTGTCTTGTATGGAATAATTGGAATGATCATAGCTATTCTTTCAACCGTTTTGGGAGAAGGTGTACAAGGTCAGATTTATATTGTAATAGCAATAGCCATTGCAAGTATCATTGGGTTGGTCGTGGCTCGAAGTGTAGAAATGACCTCTATGCCACAGCTGGTAGCCATCCTGCATAGCTTTGTTGGGTTAGCCGCTGTTTTGGTTGGGTTTGGTTCGTACCTCGATCCGACGACTCAAGCCATACAAGGTACCGAACATACCATCCATTTGGCAGAGGTATTTATTGGTGTTTTCATTGGGGGCATAACGTTTACTGGATCAATAATTGCGTGGGGCAAATTAGAAGGCAAGATCAGAAGTAAACCCTTGATTTACCCGGGACGCCATGTGGTCAATATCCTATTGGTTATTACTTGTGTTGTGCTGGGAGTTCTATTTTCAGGTGCGAGCGGGACCAGCGGCATGTTGTATCTGTATATTATGACAGCCATTTCCTTTTTTATTGGAATAATGATGGTAATGGCCATTGGAGGTGCCGATATGCCAGTTGTGGTTTCTATGCTCAATTCTTATTCTGGTTGGGCAGCTGCCGCGGCAGGTTTTATGCTTGGAAATGATTTGTTAATCATTACAGGTGCACTTGTAGGTAGTTCCGGAGCGATCCTTTCAATTATCATGTGTGAGGCCATGAATCGATCTTTTCTGTCCGTTATTTTTGGTGGCTTTGGAAATGCACCTACTGGTGAAGCAATGGAAGTAGAGGGAGAAGTAACCTCTGTAAATCATGAAGAAGTTGCTGAAACGTTGTCCAATGCCAAATCGGTGGTGATCGTCCCGGGATACGGAATGGCAGTAGCTAAGGCGCAATTCCCTGTGCACGAAATGGTCAATCGATTAAAAAGCTCAGGTAAAGAAGTTCGATTTGGAATTCATCCCGTAGCAGGAAGATTGCCAGGACATATGAATGTATTACTAGCTGAAGCCAATGTTCCGTACGATATCGTTTTGGAGATGGAAGAAATCAACGACGACTTGCCAGAGACCGACGTAGTCTTGGTGATTGGAGCAAACGACATCGTAAATCCTGGTGCGCAGGATGATCTCAATAGCCCCATTTACGGTATGCCTGTAATAGAAGTGTGGAATGCTAAAAATGTATTTGTCATGAAACGCTCTATGGCCACAGGGTATGCGGGTGTTCAAAATCCTCTTTTCTTTAAAGAGAATACGGATATGCTTTACGGTGATGCCAAAGCGAGTGTAGATAAGATCAATGAATATTTGAATTGAGATAGAATAGTTAATCGTTCTCAAAGCGAATATTCAAATTTACGCTCTAACCTATAATGTGCAAAACAGCTTTTTTCACAACGTATCGCTGTCGTACATGGAAAAAATATTTAGTGTGAAATTTTGGTAAATGTAATGGTAAAAGCCAAGTACTGTTCCAAAACCATTTCTAAACCGAGCTCGTTTGAGTGGTGAATTAGTTTTCATATCTTAACAATTGTATGACCAAATATATATGCTGAATTGATTCTTCCATAGGGTGTAAATACCTATTTAAAAGGGGTAATGAGAAGAAAGCAACGTATATTCATATGAGAAAAATCCAGAGACTTGCGGTTTTCAGAAAAGAAATTATCTCTTTATAATTTTAAATAGTTGAGATTCCTTATTTGAAACTAATTTTAGAAGGTAGATACCACCGGGGAGGTCATCCAGAGAAAGCTGTGCTTCCTTGTAATTCTTGAAATAGAATTGATCTACCATTTGACCTGAGGTTGTCAATACAAATCCGTAAGAACCCTTTTCCAAATTCTCTATCGTAATAAAAGAACTTGTGGGGTTTGGGTAAAGGTGAATGCTTTTTTCATTGCTTTTATTAGAAACGCTGGTTGTTTTCATTTTGGAGAAAGAAAGTACTTTAAGACCACCCCAATTACCGATGTAAGGAATGTTGAGTGGGTTATTGATATACGAAACAGATATTTTATTTCCCAGGACGTGAAGACCATAGGCAGCCAATTCATTGTCCAACTCAAAAAAACCGCCTACCCTTTTCAAACTGCCTGGATTTGAAATGTCAAAAGCAATCACTTCAGAATTTCCACCTGAAACAAAGAGCAAACTATCATTACAAGCTGTCACCAATTCATTTGTATGAACAGCAGCTCCAAACCAATTGAAACCTTCACAATTTACTGGATCATACCAATCTACCAGGGTCCATGGATTTGTACTAATATCCAAAACCTCTAATCCGCAATAATCCACACTTAGATATGCATAGTTGCCTACAATCAATACATCATTGTAGGCGGCAGTGGCTTTTGTTATAAGATCAAAATTGATGTATTTGTCAATTTCTTTAGGTTCGAAAATATCAGACACATCAATGCTTCGAAATCCGCCCCGATCAAACGTATAGTAAAGTATATCATTTACCTTGGTAATTCCACGTCCCTGATGATGACCATCCGATATTTCTGGAAAAGTAAGATCTGGAATAAAGCTGCTTACAAATTTAATATCTTCTTTCTGGTTGACATCCAGGATCAGCAAGCCATCGTTCATTACAGAGAGATAGGCAATACCTTCATAAATATCCAGATGAGATACGCCATTGGTAAAGTCTTCAGAAGTCCAGGTATCTGTAATGGCAGGAGACTCAGGATCGGTTATGTCAATAATCGCCAAACCAGAGGCCGGATTTTGAGTTTGAAAGTCGCCTAATCCTACAAACAAGTAATTTCCAATCTGCTGTATGGTAGAGACACTCAGTCCATCAAACAATTCTTTTTCCATTTCCAACACTATCTGAATATTCGCAGGATCACTAATGTCATATATTCCCAGTCCAAAAACCAGATTTGCCGAATACAAGAATCGATCATCTCTGGCATCAATTCTCGATGAAATAGAAGACTTTAATTGCAAAAATTGGGAAGGAAATTCTAGCTCACCCTCCATATTAATAATGACACTATCGATCTGCGCAATGCTTACTTGTATCGCAAACATCAGAAAGAGTGGTAGACCGATCAATTTTGCCATTATCTTCATATAATCATAAGACAAGTTAGCAATAAAATACCCTAAGAAAAGTGATGACACCTTTAAGAACTTCAGTAATCAACTTCTATATACAGATCTGCATCTCTGTACAGAAGACACTTTTGGACCCAAACTTGTGACCTAATTGAGCGTATATTAAAGATAAAAGATAGGGCTCAACGGTACCGAAGAATAAAAACCTCTCGGTAATGATCGGGAGTATTAAACTGCTTCCAAGAATTGTAAGACTATTTTGTATAAAAAAATGGGAAGGAATCATGTATAGGTGTACCTGAATATATTTTCATATAAATACATACGAAAAGTCCACTTTATGAGGAGGTCTTATTTTGATATTCAAAGGTATACTTGAACCGATGTTCTATTCAAAACAGGCAGTAAGGGAATCTAAAGCAATATTGGAAGTAGGATACTAAAAATTTCTAAATAGTTGATAAAAAAAGTAGTATTTCGGCAATAAACTACCTATTAGTGTAGCTGTCGTATACAATCGATCTCCTAATTTTGCTAGCAAAGGAATGACTATGGACAATCGATATTCAAGAAACAGGATATATCTTAAAAATAAAGAACAGGAAACGATAAAGGACTTTCCTATTCTTCTTGGAGGATGTGGAATCGGGAGTGTAATTGCTGAATGTGCATTGCGGCTCGGATTCGAAAATATTACCATCATTGATGGAGACGAAGTGGAACTCTCGAACTTAAACAGACAAAATTATACCGCAAAGGATATTTCCATCGGTAAGACAGAAGCCATCAAAAACAGGTTGAAGTCTATAAATGAGAATGCCGATATTAAGGTACATAATTGTTTTTTGACTTCGGATAATATTGAGGGCTATGTCAATGGACATCGCGTGGCCATCAACGCCCTGGACTTCACAACGGACGCACCGTTACAATTTGATAAAGTATGTCAAAAGAAAAATATTCCGGTACTGCATCCCTATAATTTAGGATGGGCTGGATTGGTAACTGTGATTTCGCCCACTGGAATGGAATTGAGTTCACTAAAAAAATCGGACAAAAAATTCAACGAAGTAAATATGGTAGAGTATGCCTCTGGGTATATGAAATTTTGGGGGTCGCCACAACATTGGATTGATGAAGTGTTGGACAAATACAAAAATGAAGAAGAGCCTCTTCCACCTCCACAATTGTCTATTGCCTCCTGGACCGTGGCATCGATGTGTACCCACCTCCTATTCAACATTGCAACGAATAAGACGTATAAGAAATTTCCGGAATTCTATCTTTCCACGCTCATGCAGAATTAGCGTCTGAATAAATATCAGTGCGTAGATTCCCAAATATTGGAGATTGAGTTCAATAAGATACGGTTGATTTTAACGTGTTCAACGAGACTGCAAATGCATTTTTACATGAATATCCAGAAATGCAAAAGAGCTATGCATCCATGCCACCAAGATTTTTTCCGAATGGGTATTCAATCTGGTTTCTAGATCAATTTATTGTTGGTGGCGTAGGCAATAGCTTCTGATATATTGACAACTTCTAACTTTTCGAATAGCTTTCTACGATGAAATTTAACGGTATCCGGTGAAACAAAGATAGATTCTGAAATCTCATTGATCGTATAACCACGAATTGAATAGCGCAGTACTTCCTTTTCTCTACTCGAAAGCGTGATCTTTTCTGTAGCCTTCCAAAAACCACCTTCGAGATCATATTTGAAAATTTTATTATCTCCTTTTTTATATATTTTGATATTCCCCGAAGATTGTTCGTTCGACAGAGAAATAATACATATCGCTTTCCAAATCTTACCATCCGCTGTCAAAAACATCGGAGTCAATTTCTGATTGATCAAGATAACCTTACCTTCTTGATTTTTAAGATGAAAGTCATAAGAGATGGTATAACGAATACGTTCCTGGGTCGGGATCTTACTGTAAAATTCAAATCCTATTGTATTAATTTTTACCAGAAGGTCCAGATCCGGTTCCGTCACATATTTAAAGTAAAATGCATATCCCATTTCTTTAACCTCCTCAGCCGTGTGTCCACACAGAAAAAGTGGATTCTCAGAGACATACTCAAAGCCCTTCTTCTCATAATCAATCACATATATACTTTTATAGGTAGTCCTGGCAAAAGCCTTCACAGGCTCCAGGTAATTAGCCGTTTGCTGTTGTTCCTCATTGGAAATGTTATTAACGGTGTTTTGCATTGAGAAAAAATCATTGATATCAGGCATAGGCAATAGAATGGTATTAAACGATGTCTTTTCTACTTCGTATAAAGAGCTTATTAAACTGATTTTTACTCCGGATCAACTTTTCGAGGCTATTCAAGTTTGTCCACTTTTAACAATTAATGGGTTTCATCTTTACGCCTCGAAATAACACCAGTTGATAGAATAGAGATATATGAACTTAACACCTATTTTAAAAATTTACCTTTCTATTCGCAGTGCGCAGTGTGCATTAAAAAATTTTGAATAATAAACCTTTACAATCTTAACAATGGCAAACTCATTTAGTTTTGCCTTCTTAAATATAGAACAAATTGTTGTAATAACAAATATTGAAAGGAATTGGCACATGAGGCATAAAGTGTAGATGAAAATTTTCAAAGTGTGTTTTGATCTAATTTTTTTACTTAAAAATCGTCAATAGCAAGAATTTTGTCTTCTTATCATCTATAAATAAAATGATAAATTTAAGGTCCTCAAACACAATTTTACCACCTTATATCGAATCCTAAATTTCTCTATCTCAACACCAACTTGGATTACATTAGAGATAAAAGCATATACTCATATAACGAGCTTATTTGTAAAATTCATGGTAGCTCATTCCTACTCTTTTAATTTCCAAATAATCCTTATTTTTTCACCATCGCTATTTCGTTTGCACCAACAGGTGATCACTTCTGAACGAAGTCTGAATTTCAATCCATTCCAACATCATTTTCACGGAATTTAATTGGCTAACTCCCTGTAAAATAGACACCTACACAAAAGAGTAGTTTTCACAGCAATCGTGCTGTACTACACATTTGTGTAACGAAATCAACCTTTTCAAGAGATAGTTTTGAAGCAAAACATGCAATAATTATGATACGCTTAAACAATTATCTAGAACAACTTTCACGACACCAAATTTCTGATTTATCTGAATTTATCGTTTCAGAAAACTTTACGCATCATGGCGGCCAGGTTTCTGCAAATGAATTCAGAAAAGATGTGAAAACAATCTATAAGGAAGAGGTGAAATATTTTGATAATTCGAAGATCTATGTAGCTAAAGATTACATAGGATCCATTATCGGATCTATTCGAGTACTTCAATGGAACTTTATTGATTTGTTACCTATTCAAAAGATTTTTGGTATCAACCCATTGTTGGCCATGAAAAATCTGGAATACAATGAAATTTACCACATCGGCCGTTTTGCTATTAAAAAAGATGTAAGAGACATCTCACTTTTAAAAAAGCTGATGGTATGCGCTATTGCGCCCGTTTGCCAACACGAAGGAAATGTGGCTTTTGCTGAATGTGATAGCAAATTGCTTCGAATCTTAAATCTAATGGGCATATACGCTACAGTGCTGGGTGAATCCGTAGATTACCTGGGATCGGAGACTATTCCTATTGCTATGTCTTACGATGGTTTAATTGATTTTTACAATAAGAACAAGAATCTTGTATCAGAAGAGGAATTGGTGGAGGATCATTCTTCAAATATACACAAAAGTGTAGTTTTCGATTACTACCAACACTACTACTCTTTCGTGTAGTGGAAAGCGATCTCTTTAGGTTTAACTTTAATAATGTAATCAAAAAGGAAGAAGAGGAAAAGAGAAATGGAAGATTGAAAAGATTGGAAATTGAAGGAATAAAAAAGTTTGCCTTCAGAGTACAGTCGGGGAAAAAAAGAATTAATAATACTGGGTGATTAAGATCAAGAAATGCTAACCTCATGAATGGAGGTGTTAAGAGGCGAGAACCTGGTGAGAGATTAAGAAATCCAAATTGATTTAGAATAAAAAGACTTGAAAACTGTGCTTCTTTTCAATGGGAATTTCCCCAATAGAAGTAAGAAATTAACTAACGAAAGTCTTATGCGAAAAGTCCCTTAGGGGCAGCATTACAACAGTACAATTAGAATGACAGGACTGATCATATGATCTACGTAGGTGTAGACATGGATAGGGTAACTCCTACGGTGCTATTTGAAAAATAACGACGTGACGATCATCGGCGCGCAGAAGATCTATTGCGTAAAAAGGCGGAATCCGAAAAGCCTTAATAGAGTAGGAATAACTTTTTTAAAACTTTTTAACATGAAATCTAAATTATTGAAATTGACATCGGTACTTTCTGCAGTTGCATTTATGGCAGTAACATTATTCACAAATCCAGCTCAAGCTGAATTAGTAGACGCTAATGACGTGGTTGTTGACGTAACTTATGACAACAGTGCTCTAATGGCTAGTGCTGACGTTCACGAAATTATTTATAAGTGTGCGATTTGGAGATGTGAGATCGATGAAGCTGAAGAAATAGCAGAGTAATTCATCAAGATAAAGAGTACTTGATCATATAAAGGGTCAAGTACTTCTTTATTTTAAAATCGAACCACCATGAAAACATTTATTAAACTGCTAATTGCAATGCATATGGGATTTGTCTCTCTGGCTTGCATCAATGGCTTGTCACAGGTCTTGACCAAAGACGGACAATCTATCAATAAATATGGTGCTTCAGTGCTAAAACTTATAGATATCGAGATTTATGACACCAAGCTTTATGAAGCATTAAAAGTATACGGAACATGCACAGGTACGTTTAGAGGTTACTCTTTTTTCTCTCCTAACTTATCTCGTATGGCCAAGAACTTTTACTTCTTATCCGAAGGAAATTTATTGATACAACCAAAGATGAAATATTTTGAAACTTCATTCAAATACAAAGCTTTTAAATCTGGGCTATTTCAGGACATATTCTCCACGAAAGATCGAGACGATTATCTAAAATCTTTGGGAGCACATTTGATGAGCCATCATTCCTCAGATTGTATAGACGTATATATGACCTATGATCAATACAATGACATCGCCGAAGCCAAGGAAGACGATGTAATGTGCACTACAGAAAATATCCATTTATTCACCTTAAGAAAAAGGAAATGAGAGCACGAATTCTAACTATAGCGACACTTGCGTTTTTATTAATCATTTGTTTTTTTATCGATGGAGATTTACTTTTTGGAAAGAGTGGTATCATCAATGGAGAAATAAACGAAGGCGACTTGAAAGTTTTTCAAGTGTCTATCTACAAGATAAGCTCTTTCTTCGGATTGGAGCAAAACGTTACACTCAAGCTGTTAATACTTGCCTTTGCCGGATGCTTTTTCAGTATTGTGATGGATAAATTACTCGTCCTTTCTTCAATCGGAATGTGGTTTATCTATTGGGTGATTTGCAACTCCGGTATCGGGTATGCCTACGGAGCGGATTATTTTATGATCTTCTTCTTGTACTACAACATCATTTTATGTGTATTTCGAAACAAGAAAAGCATACATAAGTACTTACTACTAATGCTTCAGCTGCATCTATGTATGGTATACTTTTTCGCTGGCCTCGGCAAGATCGTAGGGACGGACTGGTGGGACGGAAATGCAATGTGGGCTGTGATCAATGTATATTCCTTTGACTTTGTGAAAGGTTACGCTGAGATTCTACTCAATTATTCATCAATTTTGGTATTCCTCTCGGTTGCTACCATCCTTGTTGAAATACTTTATCCTTTCCTGATCTTTTACAGGCCAACAAGAAAATTTACTCTATTCAGTGTGATCGCCATGCACATTGGTATTGCGGGAGTGATGGGACTTTTCACCTTTGGCGTAGTAATGACTGTCATGAATCTGGTTGCCTTTGGTCACTACCTGAATATTAAGGTTCCATTCAAATTACCGAAAGATGTTGATATTAACCTGGAGACAGCACCAGCTTAGAGGGAAAGGGTATGAGTGCGGAATTCTTACAAAAATGGAAGTCTCAGGTTAAAAAAGGTACGTTGGAATTTATCTTGCTGAGTGTACTGCAGGGAAAAGAACTCTACGGTTATGAGCTGATCGAAGAATCCAAAAAGTATGCAAGTATCGATATTGCTGAAGGCACACTCTACCCGCTTATGAATCGATTGCGAAAGGCTAATCTGGTGCAATCGAGATGGGTGGAACAAGAATCAGGGATACCTAGAAAATATTATACCATCACCAATCCCGGTAATGCTATGCTAAAAGACATGCGCCAATACTGGGAGGGATTGAATTCGACCATTCACAAGTTGAGCAAAGATCATGAAGAGATTACAGTTTGAAAACAGGACCGCTCAAAAGGTGTACAATAGTTATATCCGCAGAATTGAGCAAACCATTAAATCATTATCAAAATCAGATCGAAAAGAGATCGTCATGGAATTAAACAGTCACATATACGCTGCGCTCAAAACCGCAAATCGGCCCAACGATGACCTGGGAACAATTGTGAGCGTGACCGACAAATTGGGTAATCCTGAAGTGATCCTTAGTCCGATGGTAGAAGAAAGGTCTATTCACAGAGCGATAAAAACATTTAATCCCTTGCGCATAGCCCAGGTCTTGTTGCTCAATATTAAAAATGGGATTATCTATTCAGTTTACATCGTCTCATATACCGCCATCACCCTTTGCATGATCTCATTGATATTCAAAATCCTATTTCCAGACACAATTGGTTTCCTGGTAAATCCTGAGAATGGAGATTGGCATATTGGTCGTGCATCAAACCCTGCCTACCAGGAAGTACTGGGGCATTGGTTTGTCCCATCTGGAATAGCCGTTTTGGCAATACTATACTTAGTACTCACCCTCGCCATGAGATTACGTAACAAGCTCACCTAAAAAATTTATCATGGTACATAGTTATGCTATATATAGGTTATTGCAATTTACAAGAGTACATACAGTATCGTTCATTGCTTTTGTACTGATGTTCTTGTGCAACACACTAAATGCACAACATGAGATCAGCGGCACAATTGTTGATGAATCTGGTGCCGCAGTAAATGGAGTGGTGATCATCTGTTCGGATGCTACAGGTCAAATACTGGCACATGATGTATCGAATACTGAGGGGAAATACCTGATAGCCATAGATCAAGCTACAACAGTAGAGCTAAGTATCACTCATTTATCCTATGAAGAGATTTATACCAAGCTTCAACTTAAGGGCGAACGTACCACCTGGGATTGTACCATGAAAGAGTCCAGCAACTTACTGGACCAAATAATGATCAAAGCAGACTACAAGAAAAAGGATACCATCGAATTTTCTTTAGAGAATCTTAATATAAAGGAAGCAGATAATCTTAAAAAAATTCTGGAACAGATCCCCAGTTTCTTAGTGGGTGAAGGTGGAACCATATTCTACGAAGGAAAAAGCATCAATAAGATTCTAGTCAATGAAGAGGTCGCATTTATAAATCAAAACACTACCGCCCTGAATAGCATCCAGGCAAGAATGATCGAAAACATAGATGTCATTCACAACCATCAAAATGTATTCGAAATCAGCTTTAATGAGATTCGGGAGACGGTTTTGAATATCGACACCAAAGAATCTGCTCGTAATATTTTCTCTGGTGTTATAGCCGCAGAATACGGCACATCCAATACGTACAATCTCTCAGGAGATTTGATGAAATTTTCGAAAGGTTTAAGTATGATAACCACCAATAACATCAATAGTATCGGTCAAAAAGAGATGGATCAAAGTGAAGTACAAAGTCTTTTCAGACCTGAAACTCCATTATCCCATTATCAAGAAAACCTGTTGCAAAATCTATTCGAAGAAAGACAAGATTTCACTTCGAATCGATTTTCTCACTCCACTGCCACAGTGCGTAGAAGAAATGACAAATTAAAACTGGATGGCACCTTTTATCGAATAAATAACAAGCTTGCCCAAAGCAGTATATTCGATGTTCAGGATCTTGATCAGACGTTTTCTTCCGAAAATACATCCATTGAAGAGGTCTCGGGAAATTCATACTTGGGCAATGGTGCTGTAGCCTACAAATTGAGTCCTACCTCCATTATATCCTGCGACATCTATGTCAACAGGCTACAAGGATATGATAACATGTCCGTAGCGGCAGATCAATTCAATAGTCTCATGGATACTACGGTTCGAAACGAATTGCTAGGCTCTAGAAATATTCAATCTTCTCTCTTGGACCAATCTGTAAGTTACCACAACAAGGTGTCGGAGAAGAATATTCTTTTTGTAAAAGGAAGAATGGCCAATGAGTCTTCACTCTTCAATGGATCGAATGATGTCAATGCCATTCCTTTTCTAGAGGACATTGGGTACCAATATAAAAACCAGATCAATCAGTATGACATGGGGATTAAATCGAAATTTTCAAAATACTTCGTTTCCTCTTTTGCACTCAACTACTCCGAAGAAACCGAAGAAATCAACATGTCTGCTCAAAGTGAAAGCACCAATAGAGTAAGAAAAACATATGCTGCAAAATGGAAAGCATGGGGCGATTTTTCAAAGAAACTTCACTACAAATTGTCCTCGTCTCTTATTTCAGAAAGGCATGTACTTAGCAATGGTCAGCCCCTTGACTTTCTATATGTTCCATTTTCAGTTCGAATTGAATACGAAAGAAGAAAGCACAATTGGTTGTTCAAAGTGGATAGAAACTATGGAGCAAACAACATCGAACATACTCTGGACATCATGGAGCCGCTGCAATTCAACAATGGTTCCATTGATAACATAACTCAACTTAATCGCTCTGAAAATTGGATGGCGCAATACACGTACAACGACATATTTGAAGGAAAGCGATTGAGCGTAAAAATCATTAGAAATAGGTACAACAATGACAACGCTCTATTTTTCATGGAGAATGTCTCGGGAGTATCATCATTCCAATGGTTCAATTTTACCGAACGATCCGATATTGGAATCAAATCCAATGCGTCAAAGATTATATTCCCATTAAAGTTTCCTACAAAAGTGGATATTGGCGTGAATTACACACGATCCATCTTACCCGTTAATGAAACTGAAAATACAAATCGAAATTACTACAATGCATCCCTAACGCTAAAGACGGTAACGGACAGCAAGATCAACTATTCATTGCGCTCTCAATTCGCGAAGTTGAATGATCGAAACGAGTATGCCGTGCAAAACTATACCTTTTTTGCCAATCGGTTTTCGGTCAATTATTACGATCAAAAATGGGATTGCGCCATTCATTTGATTCAAGAAAGTCATTGGATCAATGGAACTCGTAGAAATAGATGGAATATTAATTCGAATCTATCGTACATCCTAGGCAAGTATACCATTTCAATGGACATACGACATTTGGGAGAATTACTTTCCCTCATAGACAACAACGCTTATAACTATTCCTACAGACAAGAAGGAGGCTTGGTGTATAGATCTCAACGCGACCAATCGCTTCGATACCTTCTGCTTG
>JBCCVV010000100.1:0-21919 GCA_039194925.1 Bacteroidota bacterium | reverse complement strand
TAAGTTTTGGTTATTATTGTAAAATTCGTTTTTGCTCCGATTTTGGTCGGAGCTTTTTTATTTCAAAATTACACCGTAAAGCACATCATCTTTTTCATTTTACTTTTTTCCCCAAGAGGCAATACCTACCATCGTATCAACCCACTTCCCCAGGTAAAACCGCTTCCAAACGCGGCTACACAGATAAGGTCGTTATCTTTTATTTTTCCCTCTTCCCATGCTTCACACATCGCAATGGGAATAGAAGCCGCAGTAGTATTTCCATACTTTTGAATATTGTTGTACACCTTCTCATCGGGTAACCCCAAGCGCTTTTGCACAAATTGACTGATCCTCAAATTCGCCTGGTGTGGGATGAATAGATCAATTTCTGTTGGAGAAATCCCGGTAGTCGTCAAGGCTTCTTTTATCACTTCAGGAAATTTTGTCACCGCATTTTTGAATACTAGCTGTCCATTCATATTAGGAGCAAGTAAATGATCATCCACCATCTTTTGGGTTACAAACACCCCACCATATTTATCTGGATCCGGATAGCCAAAACGCTCCGTCCCTAAATGATATCCTCCATGCGAGCCCGGATTGATCAGCGCCAACTCTTCCGCATGTGTGCCATTGCTATGAATGTGAGTAGTCAGAACGCCCTTTCCTTCTTCTTCCGTCGGTTGCAATACTATAGCCGCAGCTCCATCTCCAAAAATTACAGACACCCCTCTGCCTTCAGTTCGGAAATCCAACCCCATGGAATGCATTTCAGCACACACAAATAAGATATTCTTGTATTTGCCAGTTTTTATAAACTGATCTGCCACTTCAAGCCCGTAAACAAATCCTGAACATTGATTTCTGATATCCAATGCTCCTACTTCATTTGATGTAATGCCTAATTCTCTCTGAACCAAAACACCACATCCCGGAAAGTAATAATCAGGACTTAATGTCGCAAATAGTATAAAATCAATATCCTCTTTCGAAATTCCTGCTCGCTCAATTGCTTGTTTAGCAGCTTGAGCACCCATCGTGGTCGTCGTCTCTTTATGTTTTCTGGCATATCTCCGCTCTTTGATGCCAGTCCTCTCCTGAATCCATTCATCAGAGGTATCCATGTATTTTGCCAAATCATCATTGGTGACTACTTCCTCCGGAAGGTATTTGCCTATACCGGCAATCTTTGTTCTTTTCATGTAGTTAAGGTATAATTTTTATAAGGCGTACCCAAATCTTATTCAGTAACGAAACAGATCTAAATCAGGTTGAAAGATAGCAATTCTTAGAAAATATTTTATTGCTCAGGAAAGTAGTCCCAAATTCATGGAATCAAACTCATTTGCTTTTATAAGGAACTTCCAGGTCTGGATCAAGATACCATGCCTTTTTTGATATCGTTTTTCTTATATCGTGTAGATATTCTTCCAAATCTTCATCCGCACATTCATAGGTAATACCTACCCGCTGAAGTCCCTTGTACTCGCTTTGATATACCTCGTACCCCTTACGTTCCAGTAAACTCACCATTTTAATCACATTCATAGACTTGATAAACGAGCCCACAACAATTATGCATTCTCCAGAGGCTGGAATGATCTCTGCGTGTTTATTTTTTGAAGGTTCTGCAGAATTTTCTTTTGCCGTACTGTCGGGTGAATTCGGCAGTCCAGACGAAGGTTGCTGTGTTTTTAGTACATCTTCATTATTTTCCTCCGCTGCGGTTTGTTCTTTCTGCTCTGGTGTATTCTCAGTCTCATTTTTATTCAAATTCGACTCCGATTTAACCTTGTTTTCCTTGGCCTTGTCAGGATCTATTAATTCATCAATCTCCTCATACTTTTGCTCCAAATCCTCTGCATTCAGCTCATCCACCGCTGCTTCATCCTCTTTCTCATTCAATGGTGGTGAGGCCTCAGTTTTGACTTCTGTATTAGGATTAAAGAAATTTTCTCTTATGTATCTACCTAGAAAGTAAAGCGCAATAAGCATGAGAGCAATCAAGAGAATTCTAGGTAAAAATGAGCCGGATTCTTCTACAGGCTTGCTTTCCGTTGCCGCAAAAGCCAAAGCAGGCTCTTCAGCAATTCTGGCTATTGGTACAATCCCTACTGTCGGAAGATTCGAAAACTCTTTTGTCAAGTCAGATACGTGAGGCTCTAGTTCCACCTTATCCACATTGTCCCTTTTAACTATCTTACCTACACCTTCAATTAAAAACGAATCTACATTCAACAGACTATTAAAGGCGGCTTGCGTGTATTGTTGAATCTTCTTTTGCACTTTGGACTCCGCATAAAGGCCCGTATCCATGATGTACTGCTTTAATGCATTGTCATCTGAATCGGTATCATCAAAAGTCATCGTTAAAGAAGGAGGTGATATTTCTGACTTATCGTCATTAAACTCAGAAGAAATCTGATGCAGACGCAAGGTACCAATACCAGGAATGTGTACCATTCTTTGCTCTCTCAGGACTTGTCGTATATAGTATGGAATATTTAATTTCATAAGTATTCTAACCGAACGCTAAGATAAAGCTATTTGCGACATGCACATTATCTCAGCTTAGTTTAATCGATAGTGCAAGAAATATGCCTCATTTTTAATTGGATCGCATTATTTATAAAATTTGCCAATGGTTTACAGTTTCTTGTGAGCTCAATTAGATGTAGTACAAATTGTTTTGACGTGTTCGTGACTCGAATCTACCGTCTAGTATGTAAATTTGCCATCCAACGTAAAACTCAACATGAAAAGAGATAATTCGCAACAACTATTCGAAGAAGCAAAGACCTTATTTCCGGGAGGAGTGAATTCCCCGGTGCGTGCATTCAAATCGGTCTCCGGTCCTCCCTTATTTATAAAGGAAGGAAATGGAGCATACATTACCGATGAAGACAACAATACCTTTCTTGATTTTTGTTGTTCCTGGGGACCATTGATTCTTGGACACAATAACGATACTATCAGAGAAGCTGTAACGGCCACAATTGCAAAAGGAACATCCTTTGGCACTCCTACGAAGTTGGGCAATGAAATCGGTCAACTAATTGTTGACAATCATCGTTACCTTGAGAAAATTCGATTTGTAAGTTCCGGTACAGAAGCAGTAATGTCAGCAATTCGATTGGCCCGAGGGTACTCTGGAAAGAATAAAATAGTGAAGTTTGAAGGGTGTTATCACGGACACGTAGATTCTCTTTTGGTGAAGGCCGGTTCCGGATTGGCTACCTTTGGTGAAAGTACCTCCGCAGGAATCCCTCAAAGTTTTGTTGAGGAGACCTTGATTTTAGGATTAAATGACCTCGCTGGTTTCGAATCGCTGCTAGAACGACAACATCAAGAAATTGCTGCTGTGATTATCGAACCTATACCTGCCAACAATGGGCTTCTCATTCAGGATCAAAACTACCTCGTTTGGTTGCGCATGCTATGCGACAAATACCAGGTATTGTTAATTTTTGACGAGGTGATTTCTGGCTTCCGTGTAGGTTTTGAGGGTGCTTCAGGATATTACAGTATTCCACCCGATATAATTACGTTTGGCAAGATCGTAGGAGGAGGAATGCCCGTAGGAGCCTATGGTGGAAGTAAGGAAATCATGAGTCATGTAGCTCCGGATGGTCCCGTATATCAAGCCGGAACACTATCTGCTAACCCTGTGGCCATGTCGGCAGGAATTGCCGTATTGAAACAACTACTCGAGCCCGACTTTTATGCAAACCTAGAGGCTAAAACAAAAGCTTTTTGTGATCAAATCCAGGCATATATTGACGAAAAGAACTACGCCATTCATATGGTACAAATCGGAAGTATTTTCTGGTTTGCATTTTCTAAAGATCGAATTTTCAGTGCGGATCAGATTGATTCATCAGGAATGGATAAATTCAAAATCATGCACCACGAACTTCTGGAACGAAATATTTACTTGGGTCCAAGTGGATATGAAGTAGGTTTTGTATCTGCTGCACATACGGAAGAAGATTTGAAAAAGGCAGCTCATACCATTTGTGATGTATTAGATATTGTTTTTAAATAGTATCGGTGTGATCAAAGGTAAAAGTCTCCGCATATTATCCATCATTGTCATTATCTACATGCTAATGGCGCTTTTGTGGTGGGCTATATTGTTACTCAAAAAAAACAATGAAGTCTTTGTTCTTAAGGCCGATCTGCTGAAAGAGCAATACATGACACAGGCTGGAATAGCAAAATTGGACGTCACTACCCTTGGGGAATATGAAGAATTGAAAGGTGACTATGATCGTCAGATGTTTATGATTTTGGGAGAGGCTGCTGTTTTTGGCATTACCTTGATACTGGGTATTTTTTTTATCAATCGTGCGTTTGTTCGGGAATTATCCGCTGCAGAAAAACAGAAGAACTTTCTGCTTTCGATTACGCATGAATTAAAATCTCCGCTTGCATCGATCAATTTAATCCTCAGTACTTTCATCAAGCGTAAACTTCCCGATGACAAAATTAAAGAATTAAGTAAGGATGGATTGAGTGAAAGTCAGCGTTTAGAAGAGTTGTTTAATAAAATATTGACGGCGACAAGATTAGACAAAGCTTATCCCTTCAATTTTGAAGAGACAGACTTATCCAATACCATTTACAACGTAACAGATTCTTTTCAAAAAAGGTACCCGGAGGTTAGTTTGACCACCAATATTCAAACCGATATAATCAAAAATGTAGATCGGGAAGGCATCGTTTCTGTAGTTAAAAATCTTCTCGAAAATGCATATAAATATTCTAAAGCACCAAAACAAGTCAATGTATCTTTAGAACAAGTGGGCAACAACATCTGTTTGGAAATTGAGGATAATGGCATTGGAATTGCGAAAAACGAAAGAAGTAAAGTTTTTGATCAATTCTATCGTATAGGGAGTGAAGAAACAAGAAGTTCAAAAGGAACCGGATTGGGTCTCTACATAGTAAATCAAATCATAAACGGACACAACGGAAAAATTAAAATTGAAGATGGCGAAGGTGGCGGCACTAAATTTCGAATCATCTTTTAAATCGGATAGAAATTGAAAATATGAGGATATTATTAGTTGAGGACGAAGAGCAGATCAGGAAGCTGGTCAAAATGAACTTGGAGTTGGAAGGCTATGAAGTAGTTGCAGTGGATAATGGGCGCAAGGCGATTGATATAATAGAAGGGCAACACTTTGATTTAATGATTCTTGACGTGATGTTGCCTGAAGTTGATGGATTCCAAATTTGCCAAAAAGTAAGGCTCAACAACACCAAAGTAGGGATCATAATCCTTTCTGCTAAAGATACCAGCCAGGATCGTATTACCGGACTCAAATACGGAGCCGATGATTATCTCACCAAACCGTTTAATTTGGAGGAGTTGCTTCTCCGTGTAAATAATTTATTAAAACGAAGTTCTGAAGAATCTGTCAACGAGTTGGAATACTACGAATTTGGCGACAACAAGGTCAATTTTGTCACGTATGAAGCCGAAGGTCATAAGGGTAAATTTAGACTCACGCAGAAAGAAGTTTTGCTCTTAAAAATGTTGGTAGAGCGCAAAAATGAAGTTGTTTCACGCAAAGAAATACTGCAAAATGTATGGGGATATGATGTCTTCCCTTCAACACGAACCATCGATAATTTCATTTTAAATTTTAGAAAATACTTTGAAGAAGATCCACGCAAGCCTAGCTATTTTCATTCGGTTCGAGGAGTGGGATATAAATTTTTGATTTAGATTTCCCAACCCTATTCCTGTAGAAAATCGTCTTTCAAATAAAGCAGCCCCATTATGAATTTCTTCAAATGCACACTTTCGATTTTCTCTTTATTCATTATCTTCTCATGTTCTGAAAAGAGCTATGATCTTATGGACTTACACCATTGTGAAAAATTGAACGAAACCACAATTCTCTCAGCTGAAGAATTAAGCACGACTTGCGTCTCAGAAGCAGTATACACATTTAGAGGAAAAATCTACTTTGTTTGCGAATGCTGTATTTGTTTTAAAAAAGCCATGCCGATTAGTTGCGAAGGTGATTTACCCTATGATTCATTTAATGACGAGGACCTGGATATATTTTATTTGGAAGCGGAATATCACTTTAATGTGGTTCTGAAATAAAATGATACAAAACTCTTTGTCTTTGTAATTTACCCTAGGACAATTGATAGAATAGAACCTTTTCCAGAATCGAACAATTTTGTTGTTTTCCAGTATTTATAGATTATCGACAGGTCATTTTCAATGGCAGTACTTCCTTTGACAAAGATCCACCCATCCCCGCGTATTTCCTTTCGGTTCTAAGAGTGGGATAGAAATTTTTAGGTTAATTCTCCCAACCTAATTCCTAAAAAAGGCAGTCTTTGAGAGAAAAGGCCTTCCAATGAGATTTTTAAAATATGCGCTTTCGACTTTCCTTGTCTTTATTATTCTCTCATGCACAAGCAACAATAATGATTTAACGGTATTCCGTGATTGTGATAAACTGAAGCAATCCAAAGTTCTCTCAGAAGAAGAATTGCATGCTGTTTGCAACTCAGAAGCAGTTTACTCGTACAGATCCGAAGTCTACTTTGTTTGTGGATGCTGTCTGTGTTATAATACCACCATGCCTATAAATTGTGAAGGAAATTTGCCCTATGATTCATTTAGTATGGATGACTTGGATGCGTTTTACACCGAGGCAAAATACCATTTTAATATAGTGGAGAATATTGTGACTCCAATGACTCTACCGTCAAATTGTACCTACCAATCGCATTGCGTTATTTAAAGAAATTTCATATTCAGAATGTATAAAACGTAGTACCATTCGTTTTCGTAATCCTGGTTATCTTTATGCATTGATATGTATTTAGATAATGAACAGGTGAATTGATTAATAAATCAACGATATTGCATTGAATACACAATTACAAAAACTGGAATCCTTATGAGGTACAATCTCACCTTACTCCACCTTGCCATCCTTTGCACCTTCATCATAATAAGTTGTGGCCAGGAAGATAATATAATAGAAGAGGAAGAAATAATCACGGTAGAGGAAGTGGATCCAGAAATTCCAAGGTTTTTCATCCGTACATTTGATTTAACCGAAGTGTCAAGCCGGGAAGAATATATCGATGCTCAAATTGAAATCAGAGGTGGGAGTAAATTCGAGGAAGAAATTAGAAGCATACAAATAAGAGGAAGAGGAAACTCTACCTGGGGATTTTCTAAGAAACCCTACCAAATAAGATTTGATGAACGGGTTGAAATGCTCGGGATGCCAGAGGGTAAGAGATGGATACTTTTGGCTAATTACACGGATAAGACCATGTTGCGCAACGAAGTCGGTTTTAATTTAAGTAGAATGAGCCAAATGGAATGGACTCCTCAAAGTAAATTTATAGAACTGAATCTTAATGAAGACTTTCGAGGCACCTATCAAATTACTCAAAAAGTGGAAGTTTCACCCAATCGGGTGAATATTGGTAATGAAGGATTTTTGTTAGAAGTAGATCAGCCGGAGAGGCTCGACGATGATGATGTATACTTCAACACTTCCTGTTATTTATTTAATATTAAAGCACCAAATGTTTCGGAAGGAGATGAGAAGTATACCTATATATCCAACTTTATTAAAGATTTTGAGGAGACACTGTTTCGCCCCGAATTCAAAGACCCAAATGAGGGATACCGAAAATATATAGACCTGGATGCGCTTATCGATTGGTACCTAATCAATGAGATTACTAAAAATAATGATGCTCAATTTCATACAAGTGTTTATATGCACGTGATACCCGGTGGAAAGCTTAAAATGGGTCCTGTCTGGGACTTTGATATCAGTATGGGTAATATCGATTATAATGGGAACGAAACAATAGATGGTTTCTGGATCAAAGAAGACAAGTGGATTACTCGTTTTTTTGAAGATCCTGAATTTGTTGAAGAAGTTAAACTACGCTTTCAATATTTTTATCAAAATCGAAATATCATTTACAACTCTATCACGGAAAATGCAGATTATATTCAAGAATCTCAAGGGCTCAATTATGAAAGATGGGAAACGTTAGGCGTATACGTATGGCCCAACTATGTATATTTTGATACGTATGAGGAAGAGGTCGACTATTTGGAACAATGGCTTGAGCAGAGATTCGAATGGTTGAACACTGCCATCAATGAATTGTAAAATTATTAATCCAATGCTCCTAAAACTAGCCCAGGGAATATCCTAATCTTGCGGCGTAGTATTGACCAAATCTCTATTAATTGCAATGCTGGCGATCAATTCATATCCGATCAGTATTACAAATGCATTGAACTGTAGCCACAGCATAATCACAATCAAAGCACCTATAGAACCATATAATTCATTGTATCGACCAAAATTATTGATAAAATAGGAAAACCCGATTGAAGTAAGAATGGATAAAATTGTGGCTAGAATTGATCCGGGATTAATAAAGGGAATTCTCTTTTTTAGCGTTGGTCCATATTTATAAATAATGGTAATCCCTGTATAGAGTAACATAGCTGCTGTTATAGACTTGATTAAGGAGATCAACCAAATCGATGAACTTGTCAGTCCCAAACGTTCGGAAATATAAGCCAAAATTACATTACCAATGATCAGCAATACAAAAGAAGCGATAAATAAAACAGATAATAACAAAATCAAACTCACTGCCACCAGCCTTCTTTTGAAATACCCTCGCGTCTTATAGCTTTCTTCATAGGACTTGTCAAACCCTCGCATTAAAGTCAACATTCCACCAGATGCAAAAAATATAGCCAGTAAAAAACCAAAAGACAATAATCCTTCTCTTTTGATTCCTACAATTCCTTCTATTATATTCAGAAGGTAGTGATTTGCATTGGTAGGCAAAATACTGGACAGATATTCTCCAAGAATATCCAGGTACGAACCAGTAGCTGGAAGATTGGTATTTTGAGGAAGTACTTCCGCTAAAAACAAAGAAAAATCCTGAGGTGCAAACAAATAAGGCAAGAGCGTAAAAAGGAAAATAATAAATGGGAAAATTGCCAAAAACAAACTGAACGCTACACTATTGGCCCTCGTCGTAATATTGTCCCGCATCATTTCTTTGTAAACGAATACAATGATATTGTAAATGGGAACACCCGAAAACCCGGGCAAAGAGTAGACCTTTGACCAATCCAAAATCTGCTTCAGGATGGGCAAATTCGAAACCCACTTTTTAAATTGTCGCCATTTTTTAATCAAAATACTCTACAATTTTATCTGCAAGGTAGGCAGGAGTTGATACTCTTTTATTGGTTTCCATGTCCACAAAAAACAATTTCACAACCCCTCTGTGTGCTATTTTTCCTTCTTCATTGATAATTTCATGATGAAACTCAATCATCTTAGTTGGCATCTCTTTAAGAATGGTACGAATCGTAATCAATTCATCATATCTTACTGGTAAAGCATATTTGGATTCCATATAAAGCACCGGCATCATAATCTTGAGTCGTTCTTCCAATTCCTTGTAGCTCAAACCCAACGAACGGATAGCCTCTACCCGACCAATTTCAAATAATAGTGCGTAATTTCCATAATACAGGTAGCCCATTTGGTCCGTCTCCCCATATCGCACTCGCTTTGTATGTTCGTGAACAAACATGAATTAAATAGCTTCTCTCACGATCGGACATGTCATACAATGCGACCCTCCTCTCGCTCTGGACAACTCAGAAGAAGACAGCGTTATAATTGTATTTTGAATTTGATCCGGCACAATCAAACCTTTATCAATCTCTGTTAGGAGATCATCCGCATGAATAACTGAATATCCTGCATCGCGAAACGCTTTTTCTGTCTTTGGGTTACGATCATACGTCAATGCCAACCCAGGACGTAAAGCGACGAGATTGCATCCATCTGTCCACTGCTCCCTTTCCTGATACGGACTCAATCCATCACCGCTAAAAATAAATCGAGTGTCCCTGTTAATCTCTGACCAGAAAAATTCTCGCACCGAGCTATAAATCTCTTTATTTCCATCTTTCCGATGCACGATTACATTGGAAGACGTCCCATCAAAAATGGTAGGCTTGTAACATACGACGTCGGTCTCGCTTATTCTCGTGAAAAGCGTATCAATATGCATGCAAGAACGATCGTTTGGAATATTTATTTGCACAACATTATTCACCAACCCTTTCTCAAAAACCACTTTTTTCAGCGATTGAATGGCATGATCGGTAGTTCGCTCACTGCACCCGACAAGTAAGAAATCATCTGCCAACATCATTACATCTCCACCCTCTATACTGACACGTTCACCTCTTCTCGATGGTGGAAATTGATCTACATGGTTCAAATTAATAATTCGATTCCCTTCTCTCACCTCTTCGAAAAGCGGATGTGCAAAAAATATAAATCGGGTAAGAAGATTCTCACGATATCTGGCCTCTTTTGCTGCCTTGGTAATAATTATATGATCCTTTACCGAAACAGCAATATCCCTGGTGAAAATAAAATTAGGGATCGGATCAAAAATAATGTGATCGTCTTCTTTTAGATATCCAGTGATTAACACCTCTGACAATTCTTTATTATCCAACTTCTTCAACCTGCTGACCATGCTCTGTGACAACTCCTCATAATCTACAATACGCTTAAGAATATCTTCGCGCAAGGAATCCAGTGCTCCTAAGGCCTCTTCCAGAAGATCTTGAACCTCTTTCACCTGTTCTTCTCCTACAAACAGTTTAAGGATTTTTGTGAAGGTATCATGTTCTTCCTTCATTTTCGGCAAGTAGACGATATCGTCAAAAAGCAGTTCTTCTGCTCTTTTCGGAGATATCCTGGAAATTCCATCGTCGGGTCGATGTACCAGAACCATTTTCAACTTGCCTATCTCAGAATTTACGTTAATCATTTATTTCTTTTTGATGTGCTTGATTTGATTAGGAACGCAAAAAAAGTGCTGATTGCGATTATGGCAAATGTACGAAAAAGGGGTGCATCTCCGAATAGAAAAGTTATTCGATAATGATAGACATTAAAACTTCCTATTTTTTTGTTTTAAATGTTCATGAAAATAATTTTAAGTATAGGACAGACTAAGTTACAGTAGACAAACCGTGCTCAATGTATTGGTACTTTTGTTATATATCTAGCTAATCCTTATTCAAAATTACAAGCGCAGCAATAACCCCAGGCACCCAACCACACATAAACAACAATAAAGTTATCAAAACAGAACCGCACCCCTTATCGATAACAGCTAAAGGAGGGAAGAAAATAGCTAGTATCACACGTAATAAACTCATATTGCATTTCTCTTTTACCTGCTACAATAGAGAGTATGAGGCAATTAGTTTCAGGG
Source organism: Bacteroidota bacterium (assembly GCA_039194925.1). Lineage (GTDB taxonomy): Bacteria > Bacteroidota > Bacteroidia > Chitinophagales > Saprospiraceae > CAJXUU01. The sequence continues at coordinate 10,591 of JBCCVV010000100.1, read as the reverse complement.
GATCGACCAGGGGGAAGAAATGGACGACGAAGAGAGAGAAGAGATTGAGGAGACAGGGGGCGCTGGGGGTTTCACGGAGAAGCACCGAGAAGTCGCGGAGGAGCACGGAGGGTTTTGATGAGTATTGGAGGAGACGGAGGGCGCGGGGAATTTCCCCGAGAAGCACGAAGAAGTCGCGGAGGAGCACGGAGTTTAGTAGCGATTCAGGCGATTTAAGCAATTCCAGCGGTTTAGGCGATTCTTGCAATTCCTCGGTTCAAGCAATTGCGCGATTCTGCGATTAGGCAGTTCAATCGATTCAGCTAGGCTAACGATCCTTAAGTCGGTATACAAATTTCAACCCACTCCAGTCTTGATCTACTGAACAGACCTTCACATCAACCAGTCCGATGTCTAACATGAATTCGCGAATAAAATCACGTTTCAAGTCAGTCTTGATTTTTGATGCTCCTTTAGGCCAACTCACCCATAAGAGGCCATCTTTTTTAAGTAGAGGCTTCACGTGAATGACCCGATCTTCGAACTCTTCCACACTTTTTACAAACAAGTGAATAAAATCTACTTCCTCTTCTTTTCCACTTTTTAAAATACTTACCTCTTCCGGGAAATCAGAAAACAGATCAAAATAATATCTGGGCTTGTTAATCAGCAAGATATTTTGGCCAGATTTCAAGCCAAGTTTTCTTGCCAGTGGCGTCTGTGAATATCCGGAAGTTTCAACTTTTTTCTTCACCAAAATCAGTTTTAATTCTACAAGCTAAATGTAGTATAATTTCATCGAAATCCGTGTGGGAATAAGGCCTTGCAATTGATTAAAAAATGTCTTTTTTTGCTTGACATTTGTTTATCGTAAATATTTTATCACCTTTGCGAAACTTTATTTATACTTTTTTGTATAAATAGTGATACTTAACGTTTTATCAGGCGATCAAGATGATTATCAAAGACAGGATTAAAAGATTGTTTGATTCTAAAAAATTTAGCTATTAATGAGTGATTCGATGCAGGTCTTGGAGGAGAATATCCAAAGCGAATACAAATACGGATTTACCAGTGACATTGATATGGAGACCTTTGCCAAAGGTCTGAATGAAGAGGTGGTACGGAAAATATCGGCTAAAAAGAATGAACCTGAATTTTTGTTGGAATACAGGTTAAAAGCATTCGAGCATTGGAAGACCTTGAAAGAGCCCACGTGGCCGAAGGTAAATTATCCCCCAATCGATTATCAAGACATTATTTATTACGCAGCGCCAAAAAAGAAGCCACAATTGGAAAGTCTGGATGAAGTGGATCCTGAATTGCTAGCGACCTTTAATAAGTTGGGGATTCCGCTGGAGGAACAAAAAGTTTTGGCGGGTGTAGCCGTGGATGCTGTAATTGATAGTGTTTCTGTAAAAACGACTTACAAGGAGAAATTGTCAGAGCTGGGAATTATATTTAGTTCGTTTAGCGAAGCAGTGCATGAGCATCCAGAATTGGTTAAAAAATATTTGGGTACTGTAGTTCCTTACACAGACAACTATTTCGCTGCCTTGAATGCAGCAGTATTTAGCGATGGTTCGTTTGTCTATATACCAAAAGGGGTAAGAAGTCCAATGGAGCTTTCCACCTATTTCCGTATCAACACAGCGAATACGGGGCAATTTGAACGAACGTTGATCATTGCAGAAGAAGGCAGTTACGTGAGTTATCTGGAGGGTTGTACCGCACCTATGCGAGATGAGAATCAATTGCATGCTGCAGTAGTTGAGTTGATCTCCATGGATAATGCCGAGATTAAGTACTCTACAGTTCAAAACTGGTACCCGGGTGATAAAGACGGAAAAGGAGGAATTTACAACTTCGTAACAAAGCGTGGATTGTGTGCCGGTAAAAACTCAAAAATTTGCTGGACTCAGGTGGAAACAGGATCAGCCATTACCTGGAAATATCCAAGCTGTATATTGAAAGGAGATAATTCTATTGGTGAGTTTTATTCCGTTGCGGTAACCAACAATTTCCAGGAAGCAGATACCGGAACAAAAATGATTCATATCGGTAAGAATACCAAGAGTACAATCATTTCAAAAGGTATTTCCGCTGGTAGAAGTAATAACTCCTATCGAGGATTGGTAAAAGTGGGTAAAAAGGCCGAAAATGCCCATAACTTCTCTCAATGCGACTCTTTATTGATGGGTGACCGATGTGGAGCACATACCTTTCCATATCTGGAAATCGAAAACAAAACAGCTCGAGTAGAACATGAAGCAACCACCTCTAAAATCGGTGAGGATCAACTGTTTTACTTACAAACTCGCGGACTGAGTGAAGAGGATGCCATCAACATGATCGTGAATGGTTATTGTAAGGAAGTATTCAATGAACTTCCGATGGAATTCGCGGCAGAGGCTCAAAAACTCTTAGCCATAAGCCTGGAAGGTTCTGTAGGATAAATAGACTCGCGCCTATATCAATTTAATTCATAAAGAAAATCACAAACAATAGAATGTTAACTATAAATGACTTAAAAGTATCCATTGACGATAAGGTTATCCTGAATGGATTTAATATGGTGGTAAAACCAGGAGAAGTTCATGCCATTATGGGTCCTAATGGATCAGGAAAAAGTACGATGGCCAATGTTTTGGCAGGAAGAGAAGAATACGAAGTGGAGGCAGGAAGGATTGATTTTCTGGGAGAAGATCTTTTAGAAATGGATGTGGATGAAAGATCGCATGCCGGAATCTTTTTGGCTTTTCAGTATCCCGTAGAAATTCCAGGTGTAACGAATGCCACCTTCTTAAAAAGTGCGGTAAATGCGGGAAGAGTGGCCCGAGGACAAGAAGAATTATCACCCATTGAGATGTTGAAACTTTTAAGAGAAAAAGCCAACATGCTGGGGATGGACCAAAAGTTTCTGAAACGTTCTCTTAATGAAGGGTTCTCCGGAGGTGAGAAAAAGCGTAATGAAATGCTACAAATGGCGCTTCTCGAACCCAAACTTGGTATTCTTGATGAAACGGATAGTGGTTTGGATATAGATGCCTTAAAGATCGTGGCAGATGCTGTGAATGCCTTAAGAAGTCCTGAGAGATCGTTCATTGTAGTTACCCACTACCAAAGACTTCTGGATTACATCGTCCCCGATTTTGTGCATGTACTTTACGATGGTAGAATTGTGAAATCAGGTGATAAGACATTGGCACTTGAATTAGAAGAAAAGGGTTACGATTGGATAAAAGAAGAGGTGGACGCAACAATAGCCTAATCCGCGGGTAATATTCTTTTATAGTCTTAAATTAAAAAAGAAAAAACTGAAATGTCAATAATTTCAAAAGATAGAGATGCCAATACCAAGGCTTGGTTGGAAATCCTTTTCAAAGCGCATGAAGCGGGCTTGAATGGTACCCGAAAGCATCCTATATCTGCATTTAGACGTAGTGCATTTTCACAGTTACAAGAAGAGCGATTCCCGACACGTAAGGATGAAGATTGGAAATACACAAATGTGAGTCCTATTATTAAATCCGCCTACAAAGAAGGAAAAAGCGTTGATATCAGTCAAGATACGCTGGATCAATTTCTTTTTAAAGATCTTGTAGCGACAAAAGTTGTATTTGTCAATGGAATCTTGAATAAATCGTTGAGTACACTCGAAAACATACCTTCCGGAGTCAGTCTCACAGCGTTAAAAGATGCTTTGGAAAACGAAGAAAAGACTGCCACCATTACTAAACTTGTCTCACAACAAAGTGGTACCGACGTTAACACTTTTCTATCGCTTAACAAAGCGTTTATGAGATATGCTTTCTTAATTGAGACAGAAGCAAATGCAATAGTTGAATCTCCATTTCACTTTATCTATATTAACACTCAAAGTGAAGAGCCACATTTTTCTCATCCTCAATTGTTTGTAAATGCGAATAAAAGCAGTCAATTGACAGTAATCGAAAGTTACCATACCACAAATACGGAGGCAACTTACTTCAATAATACTGCAAACTATATACATGTTAGTAAGAATGCCAATGTGGAGCATTACAAACTGCAATACGAAAGTAAATCATCCTTCCAAATCAATAATACCATTGTTTCGCAGGAAAGAGACAGTGTATATAGCAACTATGCAGTAGATCTTGGTGGAAGAATCGTTCGCAACAATTTGAGCTCACAATTGCTGGATTCCGGGACAGAAACTAATTATTATGGTGTTTATCTGGGGTTGGACAAACAGCACATTGACAACCAGACCTTCATTGATCATGCTATGCCTCATTGCCAAAGCAATGAATTGTATAAAGGAATACTTTCTGATAAAGCCAGAGGAGTATTCAATGGTAAGGTTTTGGTAAGGCAAGATGCCCAAAAGACAAATGCATTTCAACAAAATAGCAGCCTGGTGTTATCCAACAATGCGGTGATGGATGCCAAACCACAATTAGAAATCTACGCCGATGATGTAAAATGCAGCCACGGCGCTACCATTGGACAATTGGACAATAGCTCTATTTTCTATTTAAAAAGCAGGGGGCTAAATGATGAAGCTGCCCGAAATCTGTTGCAAAAGGCATTTCTGGGTGAGGTGGTTTCAGAGTTTAAAATTGAGGCTATAAAACAAAGCGTTCTAACCAAAATCGACGAAAAATTAAGTAGAGTTTAAAGTCAACAGGAGCACGTTTATATGCAAGTGGAAGATAAAAATAGGGTGACATTAGACATCGAGAAATATAGAGACGACTTTCCATTGTTGAACAATACAATGCGAGGCAAACCAATTGTATTTCTGGATTCTGCGGCTTCAAGTCAAAAGCCAGCGATTGTTATTGATGCCATTAACGAATATTACGCATCACAACACGCTAATGTTCATCGTGGAGTCTATGAGTTGAGTCAAGAGGCTACTGATGCGTTTGAATTGGGACGCGAACGTGTGCGGGAATTTCTAAACGCAGAATCTACCGATGAAATCATCTTCACCAGAGGTACTTCCGAAAGCATCAATCTTGTAGCTTCTTCATTTGGCAGAAAATTCATCAATTCAGGAGATGAAGTTATTATTTCAGCGATGGAACACCATTCGAATATTGTGCCGTGGCAAATGATATGTGAAGACAGAGGAGCAACGTTAAAAGTGATTCCAATCAATGAAAAGGGAGAAATCATCCTTGAAGAGTTTGAAAAACTAATCACTGAGAAAACCAGGATTATATCCATTGTCCATATTTCCAATGCACTAGGCACCATTAATCCGGTAAAAGAAATCATTGCAATTGCACACTTCAAAAACATCCCTGTTTTGATTGATGGAGCTCAGGCAACCTTACATTCAAAAGTGGATGTTCAGGAATTGGATGCAGATTTTTACGCATTTTCTGCTCATAAAGTTTATGGCCCCACTGGAATTGGTGTATTGTACGGAAAGCGAAAATGGCTGGAGAAGATGCCACCCTATCAAGGAGGTGGAGAAATGATCGATCGAGTTAGTTTTGAAAAGACCACTTACAACAAAATACCATTCAAATTTGAAGCGGGTACGCCAAACATAGCAGGAGTAGTTGGCATGGGTGTCGCTCTTGAATACGTTAAGTCCATCGGTCAGGAAGCAATTCATGCACACGAACAACGGTTACTGCATTATGCCACCGCACAACTAGAAGCGATTGAGGGATTGAAAATTGTTGGCACATCAGAAAATAAGGCCAGTGTTATATCTTTTTATGTAAAAGGCATTCATCCTTATGATATGGGTACCATCCTAGACAAATTGGGCATTGCTGTTCGTACGGGGCATCATTGCACCCAACCGTTAATGGATTTTTATGAGATTCCAGGAACGGTTAGAGCATCTTTCGCTTTGTACAGCAATATAGAGGATGTGGATCGCTTGGTTGAAGGTGTGAAACGAGCTGTCAAAATGTTGGGTTAAACAGAAGGCAGATATTAACAGTAAGGAGGAATGACAATAAACGAAATACAGGATCAGATTATTGATGACTTTTCTTTTTTTGACGATTGGATGGAAAAGTACGAGTACATTATTGATTTGGGTAAAAAGCTTCCGTTGATCGATGCAAAATATAAGGTTGATGATAATTTAATTCGTGGATGTCAGAGCAGAGTTTGGTTGCGTGCTGAAATGAACAGCGATAAGGTTGAATTTACTGCAGATAGTGATGCGGTAATCACCAAAGGAATTATCGGACTTTTGATTCAGGTTTTGAATAATCAGCGTGCAGAAGATATTGCAAGGAGTGAATTGTATTTTATAGATAAAATCGGGCTTAAAGAGCACCTTTCCCCTACTCGATCCAATGGGCTGTTGAGTATGGTGAAGCAAATGAAATTGTATGGGGTGGCATTGAATGGGTGATGGAAGTTGGAGAGAAATGGAGGAGACGGAGGGCGCGGAGAATTTCACCGAGAAGCACGAAGAAGTCACAGAGGTGCACGGAGGGTTTTGATGAGTATTGGAGGAGATGGAGGGCGCGGGGGAATTTCACCGAGAAGCATGGAGAAGTCGCGGAGGTGCACGGAGGATTTTGATGAGTATTGGAGAGTGTTGAGAGTTTGGATTGGAGGAGACGAAGGGCGCGGGGAATTTCACCGAGAAGCACGAAGAAGTCAAGGAGGTGCACGGAGGATTTTGATGAGTATTGGAGAGTGTTGAGAGTTTGGATTGGAGGAGACGGAGGGCGCTGAGAATTTCACCGAGAAGAACGAAGAAGTCACGGAGGTGCACGGAGGGTTTTGATGAGTATTGGAGGAGCTCAGAAAGTATTGAAGATTGAAGTGGAGGAATAAAAATAGAAATGAATGATTGATAAGGAAAGAATAAAAAAAGAGATAGTTGCTGCTTGTAAGACAGTAAATGACCCTGAGATTCCAGTAGATATTTATGAGCTGGGCTTGATCTATTCCTTTGATGTGAAGGATGACGGACAAGTACTTCTGGAGATGACGTTGACTACTCCGATGTGCCCGGTGGCAGATTCATTGCCTTTGGAAGTACAAGAAAAGGTTATGGCTATTGACGGGGTAACGGATGTGGACCTGAGAGTGGTTTTCGATCCACCTTGGGATAAGAGTAAGATGAGCGAAGAGGCAGCTTTTGTAATGGATATGATGTAGACAACTATTAATTTAATAACACCTATTGAACCTAGATTATGAAGATAAATAAGCAAGATGAGTATGGTCTAAGGATACTTTTGCGTATTGCACGTGCGGATAGTGAAGAAGGGCTTAGTATTCCGCAATTGAGTGAATTAGAAGGAATGTCTAAACCGTATGTGGGCAAAATAACGAGAATGCTGAGATTGGCAGGCTTTGTAGAAAGCACCAGGGGGCAAAAAGGTGGATATGTGTTGGCAAAGAATCCAAAAGATATCATTATAAAGGATGTTATAAGCTCGTTAGGTGGCGATCTTTTTACCAAAAACTTTTGTGGACAGCATAGCGGTGAGATAAAATTTTGTACAAATTCTGTGGATTGTTCCATACGCTCTTTATGGACCATTTTACAATACACCGTAGACAAGGTACTAGAAAACATCTCTCTGGAAGATCTTATTGGCAATGAAAGAGATGCTAAAAATAAATTGAATGACATTATTGCTTTAAAACTAAATTTAGCCGAAACTGTAAGCTAAAAGTAGATCTTAACCATATTAAAAAATTCCGCTTCACTTCCCGGAAGTTTATATTGGTTTTAAGCTTCAGAAGACTTTTTCATCGATTTAGACAATAATTTTATCCTTTTAGGAAGCAAGACTTTATTTTTCGGATATGAAACAATTGCTTCTTAGTATTCTTGTATGCTTTACGAGCATCCTGCTTCAGGCGCAGATTTATAGTACCAACCTGGCTACAGCGAAGTTTGTTTCCGATGCTCCTCTGGAAATCATTAAGGCAGAAAGCAATCAATTGAGAGGGGTTATCGACATCAGCAAAAAGAAATTTGCTTTTAAATTATTCATAAAGACATTCGACGGATTTAACAGTCCTCTACAGAAAGAGCATTTCTATGAAAACTATATGGAGGTAAAATCCTTTCCTGAGGCAGTTTTTCAAGGTAAGATTCTGGAGGAAATTGAAATGGAAAACTCCAAATCGTATCGGGCCAAGGGCATTCTAAGCATCCACGGACTGTCGAACGAGGTAATCATTAATGTTGATCTTGGCCCTGGTGAAAGTGGTTTGAAGTTCAAATCTGCTTTCGAGGTTCCTTTAAAGGATTATGAAATCGAATTGCCTAGAATTGTCTATCAAAAAATTGCTGAGATCATTAATGTGGAAGTATCTGGTGAATTAACATTACGCCAATGAAAAGTCGCATCGTTCTGGTTTTAGTTTTCAAACTGATTCTTATTGGTTCGACTTTCTCCCAACAACCCATCTGGAAAGAAGTCATTTTAGACGATGAAATAAACTTAAACTCGCTCCAAACCGATACAATTGGTTTTATTTGGGGGCTTTGTAGCAACGGTCTCTACCAATACGATGGTGCTAAAATGGGTCATAAAATCAGTAAAAGTGATGATTTCCCAACCTTTACTTCTTTTTCAAAAGATAAAGACGAGAATTTTCTGATAGGCATTGATTCAGGAAAACTGGTTCAGTATAATCCTTATTCGGATAAAATTCTTGCAACCATCCAATATCGATTTTCTGACCCAATTACCTTTTCAGATTGTGTTCATACAGATTATCAATGCTTATTAGTCAGTTATGGGAGCGGTGTCATTTGGAAAAGTGGAAGTATCGACACCCTTCTTTCCACAGATAATATTCTGATTAGTGATGAGGTGTATGGTGGTGTATTGGAAGATAACCGTATTATCCTTGCTACTGATCAAGGAATCCAAGTGATCACAAAAAATGGTCAGCAACTTTCTTCTAAAGTAATTAATAAAAACGATGGTTTGGGAGATGTCCTCATTTCTCACATTACCCAACACAACGACAATTTAATTGCTTGTAATTACGATTCTCAAGTCTATATAATCGACCAATCCACGCTCAAGGTCGAAATTATTGAAATGCCAGTAAATAGTAAGATAAACGGATTAAGAGTCCTGAAAAACGAAGGGCTTCACGTACTAACTAACATGGGGGTATATGCATTAAAAGATGGTATTTGGAATAAGAAGTATCCGAATAAAGGCTTTTCACAAGCAATAGATGCCACGATTGATGAGGAGAATAACCTTTGGGCATGTAATAAAAGAAACAAGCTCTTTGTGGCCAATTTGGGATTTGAAGTTTTACCAAATAACATTGCCAGATCTCAAGCGCTATTGAAAATGGATGATGAATTTTGGATTGGAAGCTCGGTAGGTCTATTTCTGCTAAAGGGAGCTGAAACCACCAAAATCCTGGATAATAATGTTACAAGTTTGAGGGTTCTAGATGATGTTATTCTGGTTGGAACCTATTCATCCGGCATCATAATATTGGACCATCATGGCAATATCACAGGCAGTATTGATGGCTGGGAAAAGACTCCAAATCAATCTGTACTCTACATGTATCCAAAAGATGATTATTTGTATATTTCTTCTCTTACCGGAGTGGTAAAAGTAAGAATGATAAAAAGAGGCGGTGCGTATTCATATACCGATTATCAAAATCTAAACGATGTAATCGGTCCTGGATATGTCTATCAGATCATCGAAGAAAATGACGTGATATACTTTGCCACCGATCGACAAGGACTTAAAATACTTCGTCCGGATTCCGTCCAATTGATCAATACGTTCAGCAATGGAGACCCAATGGAGTCCATTTATTCTATGACCAAGTGCGACGCTGGAAGAATGTGGTTTTCAACCAGTTCGGGATATGTTGGTTGGGAAAAAGATGGTGAAGTATACCGACTTGAACATGAGCGTTTTCAGCAAGATCCATATACATCATTAATTACTTCTCCAGATCAAAAAATTGTAATGGTTAGAAATTCCTCGATTGATGTACATGATCCGGGAAGCGGCCATTTCCTGTATTTCAATACGATCAAACAACTGGAAGATCAGGAGTTGTATCTCAATTGTTATACGTTGGAAGATAGAACCATCTATTTGGCCAAGCCCAATGGAGTATTGATAATTGACGGATTCGAGAATCAAAAACTGCATCCTGAATGCACTATTAATAAGGTAATTGTCAATCTGATTGAAACTGAACATACAAATGTCTTTTCTGAAGATCAAAACAATCTGGAATTCAAATATTCCTCAGCTTGGACGACCGATCCGGAAAGAATTACATACCAATATCGATTAAAGGGCTTTGAGGATAATTGGAGAACAAGTCGAGATTTGAGAGCAGTATATCCCATGCTGCGGCCGGGAAAATATACATTTCAGGTAAAAGCTAGCATTGATGGAAATTTTTCACATGACTTGGTAAACGAATTTAAATTTCAAATAAATCAGTTCTTTTATAAATCATGGTGGTTTATCACACTTGCTATTCTTATCATTGGTGGACTTATCCGAAGATGGAGAAATGAGCGCATTAAAGCGAAGTTGCAAAAGGAAGACTTGAACAAAAAAAGAATCGAAGCGCAACTGATCAGTCTTCAAACCCAACTCCATCCACATTTTCTCTT
>JBCCVV010000099.1:0-22055 GCA_039194925.1 Bacteroidota bacterium | reverse complement strand
GGAAACCGATAGACCAACTTTTAAATCTAGGTAAAAGGTACGGGATTGTTATGCGATAGTAATATCCATATAGGTTCTATGCCAATTGCTTTGGCTGCATTATCAAGCTTCCCGCGCGATGATGCGGCCTTTCCTTATGCAGTAAATTGCTTTAAAATCGTATCCAGATCCATAGTTACGATGCACCTTCTTCCTGTCGGACTTTTGTAGGGGACTTCACAAGCAAACAACTGATCTATCAATAATTTCATTTCTTCAGTTTCTAGGGGTTTGCCACGTTTTATGGCTGCTGATACGGCCAAAGATCGAGCTAGGTTTTCTTCGATTCCCAATTGAAATTCCATGTTGGAGACATATTGATCAATCAATTTTTCCATTAAACGAGTGGCATCATGACTGCCTGCAAGCCCGGCCGGGATGCCGTGTATCAGATAGGTCTTATTCCCAAAATCCTCAATTTCAAAACCAAGTGCATTTACTTTTGGAAGAATGTTTTGCATAATTGTTGCCTTGGCATTATCCAATTCAATGGTTCTTGGAAACAACTCCTTTTGCGTGAGTCTTTGATGGCTGCTCATACTTGCCAAATTCTGTTCGTACAGTATTCGTTCATGAGCTGCCTGCTGATCGATGAGTAAGAATCCGGATTTGATATGACTGAGTATGTACGTATTGTGAATCTGGTATGGAGCTTTACCTTCTTCAATTTTAGTCACTTCCTGACCTTCTTCCGTGCTAATCTTACTCTGAATCGTAAAGGTCTGCTGCTCATCAGCAGGTTGTTCTTCGGCACTGCTTTGCATCCCTTCGTAAATCTGTTCCCACGCTTTTAGATTGGCTTTTTCAAAATTGGATTTACCAGATCCATATGTTGTGTTTCCTTTTAAGTTGTATTCATCGTTGATCTTACCGTAAGATTTGGAATTCTCTATTGGATTTCCAAAGTTGCTATTGGTTCCAAAGTCGAGTGTTGGCGATACATTATAATGGCCCAATGCGTGTTTGATGGCTACCTTAATATAATTGTAGATCAACCGTTCTTCTTCAAATTTGATCTCCGTTTTGGTCGGATGGACGTTGATATCAATTTTGGCGGGATCTACACCTATATATAATACGTAAAGTGGATATGCTTCTTTTACGATCAACTCGTCATATGCAGATCGGATGGCATGGTTGAGATAATTGCTTTTTATAAATCGATCGTTAACAAAGAGGTATTGGTCACCTTTCGTTTTTTTTGCGGCTTCCGGTTTGCCTACAAATCCGGTAATCCTTACGATTTCTGTATCTTCCTCAATCGGCACCAATTTGTCGTTTACCTGCTTTCCCATAATTCCTACTATACGCTGTCTGTAATTAGAAATGGGAAGGTGATAAACTTCCTGGTCGTTGTGATACATCGAGAAGAAGATCGAAGGATGAGCCAGTGCCACTCTTTTGAATTCCTCAATGATATGTTTAAGTTCGACGGGATCAGATTTTAAGAATTTTCTTCGTGCAGGGACATTGAAAAATAAATTCTTCACCGAAAAGGTAGTTCCCGATTGGGCTTGACTGGGTTCTTGTTTTGTTACTTTCGATCCGGAAACTTGCAACTTTCTACCCACATCTTCATCATGTGTCTTGGTAATCAGCTCGACATGGGCAATAGCCGCTATGGATGCCAACGCCTCACCTCTAAATCCCTTCGTCGATATTGAAAATAAATCTGCCGCTTTGCGAATTTTGGATGTGGCGTGCCGTTCAAAACACATTCTGGCATCCGTATCCGACATGCCCTTTCCATTGTCAATTACTTGAATTAAGGTCTTGCCCGCATCTTTTACAATAAGACGTATTTCCGTGCTATTGGCATCAATGGCATTTTCGATCAATTCTTTTACTACGGATGAGGGCCTTTGAATCACTTCTCCTGCAGCGATTTGATTAGCAATATTATCTGGTAGCAATTGAATGATGTCAGGCATAAATGATCTTGATCTATTTTAAAAGAATTGTAAAATTAGAATTCTCCTTTAATATATCGTTGGAATGTAGAGGAGATTAAGCTCAAAAATAAATAAAGAGAGTGAGCCTTTGACAATTCTACAATAAATCTATCTTCGTGCCGTGGAGAATTTAGAGCACCTCCTGAAAAAATATCTGGAGGACGAACGAACGAAAAAATTGGCTTCTTTATGTGAAGCGTCCACACCTGCCAGAATAATGATCGAAGGAATGGTTGGTGCTCAGGATTGCTTTATCCTTTCTGCACTATTCCGGACGAATAAATATTCTCAAATTTTCATTGCCAACGACAAGGAAGAGGCCGCTTACTTCCAGAATACATTGGATCTAATCATTGAAAAACCAAAAGTGCATTTCTTTCCCGATTCTTTTAAAAGGCCCATGTCTTATGAGGAATTGAATAATATGAATGTGCTGGAAAGAACAGAGTCTATCAATCGGATCAGCCAGTATAATGGTGAGGGGCAGATTGTGGTCACATATCCAGAGGCAATCTTTGAAAAGGTAGTGGATCCAAAACATTTGGATGCCAATAAAATCTTGATTGCCAAAGGTGAAAACCTGGATGTAGATACCATCATAGAGGTGCTGATTGAATATGGTTTTGATAGGGTCGATTTTGTCTATGAGCCCGGTCAATTTTCCATTCGTGGAGGAATCGTTGATATTTTTTCTTACGGAAATGAATGGCCCTACCGAATTGAGCTTTTTGATGAAGAGATAGAAAGTATCCGAACGTTCAACCCCACTTCTCAACTCAGTTTGAAAAATATAGAACGAGTATCGATTATACCAAACATTAATAGTGGGTTCAAACAAGAGGAAAAGGTGCCTTTCTTTAGTGTGTTTGGTGAGAATACGGTGATATGGATTCGGGACTTGGATCTAATTTTGGATAAATTGCAACAGTGTTTCGAGAAAGTTGAAGACTTTGCTAAAACCCTGAATTCCAACACCGAAGAAGAGCTTAGAAAGGTGTTTGATGAGAGGGCTTTTATATATCCAAATGAGATAATGCAGAGCTTGGAGTCATTCCACATCATCGTATCCAAAAAAGCACAGATTGATATAAAGGTGGACGCCAAAATAGAATACAATTCAAAACCGCAACCATCATTCAACAAGAATTTTAAATTTCTCATTGAGAATTTAGAAGGTAATGAGAAAAATGGTTTGGAGACTTATTTGTTCACCGATAGCACTAAACAGATCGAGCGTTTTTATTCCATTTTTGAGGATTTACAGGCCAATGTTCAGATCCATCCGATCAATAAATCCATTTATGAGGGATTTATTGATCATGATCTTAAAATTGCATGTTATACGGACCATCAAATCTTTGAACGGTTCCACCGATACAGACTTAGAAAAGGATTTACCAAGGAGCAGGCCATGAATTTGAAGATGTTGCGCGAGCTCCAGTCTGGTGATTTTGTTACGCATATCGATCATGGTGTAGGGAGGTATAGTGGGCTTGAGAAAATTGACATCAACGGGAAGACCCAGGAATCTGTACGATTGATCTATCTAAATAATGATATTCTATACGTCAGCATAAATTCACTCCACAAGATTAGCAAGTTCGTCGGAAAAGATGGGAAAGCACCTAAATTGAGTAAAATTGGTGGCGATGCCTGGAAGACGCTGAAAAGGAAGACCAAGAAAAAGGTCAAAGATATTGCCAAAGAGTTGATTAAGCTGTATGCGAAAAGAAAAGCCTCAAAAGGTCATGCTTTTCCACCGGATGGTTACCTGCAGAATGAATTGGAAGCATCGTTTTTATACGAAGATACACCCGATCAATTGAAGGCGACCAACGAAATGAAGGAGGACATGATGGCTGAATATCCTATGGATCGATTGATCTGTGGAGATGTGGGCTTTGGAAAGACCGAAGTAGCGCTGCGGGGTGCATTCAAAGCGGTAGTAGGAGGAAAGCAAGTTGCTATTTTGGTACCAACTACGATCCTTGCACTGCAGCATTTCAAAACCTTTAATGACCGAATGAAGGACTTTGGCATTTCGGTGGATTTCCTGAATCGATTTAAAACTACCAAACAACGAAAAGAAATTTTTGCGAAACTTTCGGATGGGTCTTTGGATATTGTGATCGGTACACATGCACTTCTCAATAAAGATGTACGGTTTAAGGATTTGGGATTACTGGTAATTGACGAGGAACAAAAGTTTGGGGTTGCGGCAAAGGAAAAATTAAGGAACCTCAAGGTTAACGTAGATACACTAACGCTTACGGCTACGCCTATTCCAAGGACACTTCAGTTTTCGCTAATGGCAGCACGTGACCTTTCTATTATAAGAACTCCGCCACCAAACCGACAGCCTATTCATACTGAGCGGAGAATTTTTAATGACGAATTGATCAAAGAATCAATTTATTATGAGGTAAATCGTGGAGGTCAGGTATTCTTTGTTCATAATCGAGTAAAAAGTTTGCAGGATATTGCAGCTATGGTCCAGCGATTATGCCCCGATATTTCGGTGCAAACGGCTCATGGTCAGATGGATTCCAAACTGTTGGAAGAAAAATTGGTTTCCTTTATTGCGGGTAAGTACGATGTGTTGATCTGTACGAATATCATTGAAACGGGGCTGGATATCGCCAATGCCAATACCATTATTATTAACAACGCACATCAATTTGGAATGAGTGATCTGCACCAGCTTAGAGGAAGAGTGGGGCGATCCAATCGTAAGGCGTATTGTTATCTTTTTGCTCCTCCTTTATCGGTATTGACATCTGAAGCAAGAAAGCGGATCAAAACATTAGAGGAATTTTCTGATTTGGGTAGTGGTTTTCATATCGCAATGAGAGATTTGGATATTCGTGGAGCAGGAAATTTATTGGGAGGAGAACAAAGCGGCTTTATTAGTGATATCGGTTATGATACCTTCCAAAAGATTTTAGAGGAAGCAGTGATGGAGTTAAAAGAGAATGAATTCAAAGAGGTGTATAAGGATCAATTGGATCGTGATAAGGATAGAGACTATGTACGTGATGTAGAAGTGGAAACGGATGTAGAAATGTTGATTCCAGATGAATACATTAACAATATACAGGAGCGACTGCTTCTTTACACTCAATTGGACAGTATAAATGATGAGGTTGAATTGCAGAAATTTATCGATGCCATGAAAGATCGATTCGGGGCCATCCCAAAGCCGGTAAACGAATTGTTCGATGGTTTGCGTGTCCGTTGGATATGCAAAAAACTGGGTTTCGAACGGCTATCTTTGAAAAATAAAAAACTCAGATGCTATTTCATCGGTAATCCACAAGCTTCTTTTTTTGAGTCCGATTTATTTCAAAGCATCATTAAATATGTATCCGTAGAAGGACAGCTTAAAGGGTACTCTTTAAAGCAATCCAGAAACTATCTACTTCTGATCAAAGAAGGGGTTCATGGACTGAAGAAAGCCAGAGTACTTCTACAAGAATTATACAAACATATTAAATCTGAAGTCGCAGAAAGTTAATAGACTTTAGAAATCAAAATCGATATCAAATCTGTCATCGTCGTCGTCAAAATTGTCGTAATATCCAAATCCTCCGAATCTGAATGTCAGTGCACCAAAGGGACTACTAAAGCTATCATCAGAAAGGTCTCCAGGAAGTGAGTTTACGCCATCCACAAATCTATATCCACCCGTAAATGCAAGTTTGAACCAGTGCGTTATGTTTAATTCCACTCCGATTTCAGGTGTTAGTACTAAAACATTGTCTGAGAACAATTTGTCACCATCGCTGTCTTTAAGATTCGCTTCTCCCCAACCCACTTTAAAACTGGAGTAAACGTGGGCAACCTTGTAGGGAGGTGCTACAAAACCGAACCACAGACCACCATGTCCAAAATCGATGTCAAACTGTTCGAGACCGATTTGTATGTTGGGTGCATCGGTACCCAGACCATATCCTCCGAAGAAAAAGTTATCCAGGATGAGGGCTCCACCACCACCAACATCGGCAACTGTTTCGCCATTGATTGAGGAAACTTCGATTATGGGGCTGCCAAAACCTCCGATATGCTTAATACTTCCAAATAGCGTTTCTTCTCTGTTTTGGCCAAATGTTGTAATGGTTATCAGGCAAAATGCAATAATGTGTAACGTTGTTTTCATACTATTCCTATTAAGTTAGCTGCCCGAAGAACGTAAGAAATCACAAATTTGAAGTTATTCAATCTCTGAATGTCTTTATTTTATCGACGAGGAAGTCAAATCGAGTACTATTTGTCCTTGTCGTACTACTTAATCCTAATTTTCCAAAATCATTGCGATATGTGGAATATTATCTTCCAGATAAGTTTCTCCCACCTCTGTGAAGCCCAGATCATTGTAAAATTTTAGGATATAGGTCTGAGCAGAAATTTTAATGGAAGATTGAGGCCATAGCTTTTTGCACCAGTCTATTGAGAATTGCATTAGCGGTTTTCCACATTTTTTACCTCTAACTTGTGCGGAGGTCACTACTCGCCCAATGGAGGAGTATGCTGAATAAGAAATACCTGGCGGCACCAATCGGGTATAGGCTTGAAGGCTTTGGGTCTGGTCATTCCCAAGTACATGATAAGACCTCTGATCTTTACCATCAGCATCAAGGTACGGACAGTCTTGTTCGACAATAAAAACCTCCTGTCTTAATCGCATGATTTCATACAGTTGGTTCGTAGTTAGTTGATTGAAAGGAAGACAATTGAAATGGAGCATGCTGAGAAGGATTAATGAAATTTGAAAAGATTATCGTGCGGCGCATCGTACACAACGCGTACTTTCTGGCATAAACATCAATCGCATCGGCTGAATCGGATTGTTGCACATGACACAGTTTCCAAAGCTTTTTTCGTCGATCTTTTTAAGAGCGACCTGTAGTTTGGTCAATTTTGCCCGTTTTGTCCTTAAAGCAGCATCTACTACCGATTTGTTGTTGATGGCATCCATTCGACTCACACGGCCAATACTGTTTTCAGGGGTAATCGGTTGAGCCATTTTCTCCATTTCCGTAATTTCACGTTGGGCTTTGGCAATCTCATCAATGATTTTTTGTTTGAGTAATGCTCTTTCTTTTTCTGTCATTTTTACCTTTTGATTTTGTAAAATAAGCTCTTTTGCCGTTTAGATTATGCATTCTTTGTCATAAATCTATGGCACTTAAGTTCTGCACTCTTTTCCACTCAGGCAAAAAGGTGCCGATCTAAACTATTGTCGTGAAGTGCAGGATTTTTCGTGATTTATTGATTTACGGTTCAAAAGCGTTTAGTAAAATTGATCTTTTTTGATATTTTAGCTGGGAAGAGATTTCTTTTACATAATAGAATGACCTCAGGTGTAACCTACGTATGAATACAATTAACACAAGTTTTAAAATCCTATCCGTATTTATTTTTATGTTGACCGTATGTGCTTCATTTTCACAGAGTGGAGATGTGCTCAAAATAGATGCCAACATCGAATCGTATAACTTAAAACCGTTTCTAATTAATGGATCCAAAGGTGCTGAGAATAGGATTTTTACAGAAAAGGATTTGAATTTCTTGAGATCCAATGGAGTGCATTTTGATGATGAAAAGCATAGGTTGTATAAAATTAGTGTTCGCAATGATGATGCATCGACCCAATGGTTTTTTCATGCTATGTTGGGAAATCATTGCACAGATATTCAATTGTTTGGTCAGGAGAACGGCAGTTTTTATGAAGCGAAGTACAGACATAATGAATATTCGCAATCGGACGATAATTTAATTAGAGAAGCCGTATTGCCCTTGCCCCAATTTGAAGGAGATTCAGACATTTTTATTCTGGTTAACGATCATCTCTGGGATTACAGGGAATGGTATATTATTTCTGAATCTGCTTTACTTGCGCATCAAAACCTCATGTCAACGCAAACCGTGATCTATCTGGTTACGGTCTTCATATTTTTGATATTTACTTTTTTAGGAGCGATCATATTGAAATATCCAGCTCTCTCTGCATACGCCTTTTATTTGTTTGCAACCAGCTTATTCATTTTGGTGGAAGCGAATATGACATTTTTTTCATCTCTGTATGAAATACCTTACATGTTTGAATTTCTGACTGGTTCCAGTTACGGGATATTTGTTTTATCATTTTTAATTTATACGAAATGGATTTGTGTACCTCATCAACCTGATTCATGGATTTCTAAATTGTATACGATCCTTTTTGTTTCCACCATAGTTTTGATATGCTTTGGTGGTCTACTGATAACCAGCGATGCAGGATTGTTTTTTATCAATTTGATTTCTTTAGGAGTGACAGTGTATTATGTTATAGAAACCTGGCTTAATTTCAAAAAAGACATTCGGGTTAGATTTTTATTGGCTGGTACGTTGATATTTACAGTCTTTGGTGGGTTGTTAGATTTGCATGTGCAGCAAATAATCAATTTCCCTTTAGTTTACTATTTAATTGTTCCCATCTTGATCTTTGAATTTTTGTGTATTGGTGTAGGAGTTCTGTATGATCTTAAAGCCAAAATGAGTGAAATGCAAACCATCAAACACACGAATTCAGATCTCCAGACTAATTTATCAGATATGGAGAAGAAAGTAGATCATGCTGTCGGTGCGTATCAGATTCTAATCTCGAACAAAAATTCCGGTCGGTTGAACGTACCTCCAGGTTATTTTGACTATCCGCTTACCCAGAGAGAAATTCAGGTAGTTCACTTTCTTAATCAAGGATACAATAATCAACAACTGGCTCGGGAAATGCACATTAGTCGAAACACAGTCAAAACCCATCTTAAGAATATTTATAAAAAGCTGGAAGTAACGGATCGTGAGGCGGCATTGGAAAAGGTGAAATCTTATGGGATTGTTTAAAGGGGTTAGTTGTTCAGTAGTCTAGTGGAACAGTTGTTTAGTTTTACCACAAAGGAAACATAGGCCTCACTCCTGTCCACCGCACTTAGGTACTAAGGCAGATGAGATAGGTTTCACCAAGATATTCATAACCTTCTACGTGTTTCACGATGCCCGTTTCGCGAAACTCTTTAAAGCTCCTTTGCTGCGCTCCAATTCCTCAGATTCGCAGAAGTACAACTCACAAAAAAACTTGGTGCTTCCCGGTGCCTATTTCGTGAAACTCTTTGAAATCTCTCTTACTCTTTCCCATCTCCAAACGATTTCCCTAACCCCGGGTGACAAATATCACCATGCTTTTTCTTTATAATCATTGGATAGAAGCCGATATTTGAAGGGTATTTGAAAGGTGAAGAAATCTTCTATTCTCATGCTTAATTGGCAATTGGATCCTACTGTCAGTAAGTGACATCATCCTTATTTAATTAATTGTAAATCTATTTTTTATGAAAACGCACACTTGCGATAGCATTCGCATACTACTATTTGTATTTTTTATGGCTTCGACATTTTTACGGGTCGATTGTCAAATCAATTTTGATATGGAGAAAGATGTATCATTTCCGTTTTGGTCAGAATGTCAACATCCAAGTTGCGATACGATCCAGGGCTCACCGGCAGGTTGGGGAGTTATGAGTCCAGCAGTCGTCGTAGAGGGAGAGGATCAGTATGCTTTTGCCATGTATGGATGTGATCAGACCCAAAATGATCGTTGGAGAATACAATGCGTGGAGATTGTCAAAAACGGAGAGCCTATTTCTGAAACACTAAGTTTTCGAACAATGACAGAGGGCTCTTTGGTGCCTGCCGGAACCCATAGGAATGAAATCAATCAAGCCTATCAGCCACCTTTATTATTCAAACATCGCAACAAACTGATCCTCATTCATTGGGCATATATGACAGCACGAGGGATCAACATTATTTATGCGCACTCCGTAGATTTAAGATTACAGCCTCCGCTCCAATGGAAATACGAAAGAAGTCATATTTATGTGGACAATACTACGTTCAATTATTTGGGAGGTGCTCTTAAGGGGGATGATATTTATATAGCGGGATGGAGAGCTGGCGGTGCATTAAATTATAACAGATCAGAACTGATCAATATGCATTTTGCCAATGATACTTGGGTTTTTACGGGTCCTCAAACCATTGCAGCATATGACGGAAACAATGGCTTTGAAGTGCTTTACCCCCATGTTCTAGTACTGGATAATGATGAGATTCGCGTCCTGGGTACATTCCATGATAGTCGCAAAGAAAGCGAATTCAATAGTTGTGTTGAGGGGTTACGCTATCATAATATTGCGGAATGGAAGGGGAGATGGAGACAATCACAACCCTATCAAGCAGTATGGAGTGATCGTGCGGATCTCGATCCTTGTTCGTATGGTGGCAATGAACAATTGCGATTTGTCTACGACTATCTGTGTGTAGGGTGTGGAGATGGTAATCCGGGCAATGACGATATATATGCCGTATATCAACATCGAGACGTAACTTCCTTCTGCCCGAAAACATTAGAGAATAGATTTCCAATACGAAAGAATGGAGTAGTGATCTTAAACGATGTGGGAGAGAAATTTACCGGAGGAGCGTCGAATTCTCAGGTTTACTTTATGTCGATGACACATTTATCTAGCGGCCAGTTTGTTTTTGCAACGACCATCGGTAACGATATCAATTTACAGGTAAGTAGTAATTTGATTGATTTTTTACCAAAATCAGTGGTAAAACGAACGATTTTTAACAATGATGTGGAGATTGGAACAGGAAATCAAATCAAGTTGGGCCAGTCGAATAAAAATGGATCGGACAGGCGCATCGACAAGCTCCATTTATATCATAGCGGCAGAATAGATTTCAGAAATGATAATGACGATCTGATCAATAACAATCATAGATATAAGTTTTATAAGGCATTTGTAAATAATTGATAATCAATGTTTCATATAATTTTTTAATGGGTGGGTGACAAATATCATCCCCCATTTTCTTTACGAATGATTGAAGATTGTAAATCTTGGTACTTAAATCATCAATTAAAAATTCAGATTCATGCAAAAAACTTGGACACCACTTTTTTCCTATCTATCCCGGACTTTGATTTTTCTCATTTTTATAACCGAAGCCAATGCTCAATGGGTTGAGATACCAGGTGATAATCCACCTGTTAGAAAGGAACACGGTATGATTGAAATTAATGGAGGACTTCTCATTTTCGGTGGCAAAGATGATCAGGGAGATCTCGGAGACACTTGGGTGTTTAGCGATAATGAATGGTTTAATCAATACCCTCAGGTTTCACCAGGACCAAGGCATGGACATACCGCTGTAAAGGCAAATGGTAAAATGTACCTGTTTGGTGGTTCAGGAACTGGCTCGCTTTTAAATGATCTATGGGAATATTGTCCAGATAATAATATGTGGAACCTTATAACGACTTCTGGCAGTGCGCCTTCTCCTCGTAAAGGACATGCTGCCGTATATTACGAAGCGAATAATACGATTTATATCATTGGAGGAACTACAGCAAACGGAAATAGTAGCCAATTATTTGCTTTAGATCTAACAACTAAACAATGGACTGAAAAACCGGATATGCTGAATTTTAGCCTTACTAACCATGGAGCAGCTATATTGAATGACTTCCTGGTAATTTTTGGAGGCAATTCTTTATTTGCAGATTTCAGTGACTTCTTTTTTACGTTTGATCTTACCGATGAATTTTGGAATTCGGTGGAAGATATAGACGGTGATTTTCCTGGCAGGTCAGATTTTTCTACCACTTATGATGACAATACCATCCATGTCATGGGAGGCAAAGGGCCGGATAATACCTTATTTGATGACCATATTATGATGGAAATGGATTTAGACGGAACTGGAATTACCATGATCCAGGACCCCGGAGAATCTATTTTTGCGGATGGTTTCGAAAGTGGAGATGCTTCTGCCTGGACGGATTCCAGTCCTAAAAATGGTGGTGACGCCCCCGTTCAAATCTTAATGTTTGGAGGAGCTGGAGCCGATGGAGCTTTGCTTGATAAAACCTGGTATTACACCAATTGCGTCGCTGTCACAGATAGTCTGACAATGTCCATTTGTGAGGGCGAATCTTTTGAAGGATATTCAGAGGAAGGAACGTATGAAGATACCTTTGAAGCAGAAAATGGCTGCGACAGTATTCGTGTTTTAGAATTGTCGGTGTTGCCTAATGCGGATCAATCCCTTGCAATTCACCTATGTTTTGGTGAAACTTTTGAAGCGTATGACGAGTCCGGAACCTATGAGGACGTTTTTACTGGAAGCAACGGTTGTGATAGCATTCGAACCCTGGAGTTGACTATCGATGAGCAGATTGTAAATACAGTTATTACTTCGATTTGTTTTGGAGAATCCTATGAAGGGTATACAGAGACAGGAGTATATGAAGATGTTTTCGAGGCAAGTAATGGTTGTGATAGCCTTAGAATTATTGACTTGGATGTGGAGGAAGCAATTATGGATTCATTAATGGTGGTGATCTGTAATGGGGAATCTTTTGAAGGGTATACAGAGACGGGAGTATATGAAGATGTTTTCGAGGCAAATAATGGTTGCGATAGCCTTAGAATCATTGACCTGGATGTGGAGGAAGCAATTATGGATTCATTAAAGGTGGTGATCTGTAATGGGGAATCTTATGAAGGATATACTGAGGAAGGGATTTACGAAGATGTTTTCGAGGCAAGTAATGGTTGTGATAGTACCCGGGTATTGGATTTGGATGTATCGATGATGATTCAAGTGACAGATACAACGATAGTTGCAGATAGCGGAAACGACGATGGAAACATAGCGTTGGTGATTAATGACAACAACGATGACTATAGTTTTGAATGGAGCAATGGAGAGACTTCCTCCGCTATTTCTGATCTCTCGTTTGGTAATTATTCTGTAACGGTAACCGATGCACAAGGGTGTATTGAAGTTTTTGAGTTTGAGGTGGAGTTGAATACGAGCACCAATGATTTGGCGGATGGGCAATTCAGGATTTTTCCCAATCCAGCAATAGAGTCCTTGAATATTCAACTAAAAAATCCTGAATTGGAATATGAAATAAATTCCATCGTTTTGATGGATTTTAATGGCAAAAAAGTAAGAATTTGGAATGGTGAAAAGAGGAGGAATTTGAGCTTGGAAAACATTGAGAGTGGGGTATACATTCTACAAATTGCGGGTTCTCAAAAGACATTCACTCAAAAAGTACTCATACTCGAATACCCTTGATTTAAGCAAAAACACCTGAGTTCTATAATTTTTAAAATTCAAAAAAAACAAGATGAATAAAGAAACCTTAGGTAATACAAACATCGAAATTGGCGCTAGTGTCAATCTCTTGGATACGGATCAACAACTAATAAATCAATACCGGTCAAGCTTTGATGCATTGTCTGATGAAAACAGAAGACGTTCTTTCCGAAATGTAATTTCTTATTCAGGGAATTGTGGTTTTGCAAATGGTGGATCTTGTCAATATCTTATCAATACGGATACTGGCAATACGTATCGGGTAACAGTACGGGTGCAATGGTATCGAGGAATAGATAGCGGTAGTGATGATAGGGTATTCACCATAAATGCCGGATCAAAGTTGTATTTAGGGTGTACAAAAGGAAATGATTTGCCTACTACACGGTACGATCGGCAGGTAGTGGGCGAAGAAATTTTGTAGCAATATTATCTGTCAGGCTATGCCGAAACTTATGCGAGAGGTTTTAAGAATCTGGGAAAAAAGTCTAATAATCTGCATTCAGACCATTTGATATCCATTTTTTAACCCTTAACTTTTGACCTCTAAAATTGTAAAAGATACACAGCATTTATCAATGTTGTCAAGATTCACTTTAACATGATTCGTCGAAAATAATTCAGAATACCAAAATCCTTTAATATTATTGTGCGTTGTATACGCAAGTAAATTTGAGCACACCCTCGGATTTAGTTGATTAATGTAAAATAATAGAAGGATGTCAAGACTGACGGATGTTGTAAAGAATCTGATTATCATTAATGTAATTATCTTTTTTGGTTCGTTAATGCTCAGTGATTTGTTGGGTAATGCCATTCTTTATGGTAGATTGTATTTTGTTGAATCTCCGAATTTCAGACCTTTTCAGATTGTGACAAGCATGTTTTTGCACGCGGATCTTGGGCATCTTTTTATGAATATGTTAGGATTGTTTTTTTTGGGGCCAGTAGTTGAACAGACCCTTGGAGGGAAACGATTTTTAATCTTGTATCTTTTGGCAGGGTTAGGAGGCTCATTTCTTCATATGGGCGTGGATTATATCAAAGTACTGAATATGGGCTGTGTGGAATGCATTCCATACGACAATCTCATACGCACCGGTGCGCTTGGGGCTTCAGGGTGTGTTTTTGGAGTTGTCGTGGCATTTATAACGATGTTTCCCAGAGAGAAATTGATTTTATTTCCTATACCTATTCCGATTCGAGCTATGTTTTTGGGATTAGGGCTTGTGGGATTTAGTTTATTTGCTGGAATTACAGACACAACACCTGGGGGAATAGGCCATTTTGCACATTTAGGTGGAGCAATCGTTGGATTTATAATGATACATTATTGGAAAATGGCTAATTTGCGTTGATATGTTCGGATCTATTCAAGATGACATAAAGCATTCGTTTCGGTCGGGAAATATGATCACTCGACTCATAATGATCAATGTTGCCGTATTTGTCGTGACTGCATTGATCAATGCTTTTGCACCTACTTTTTACAACGGTACGTTGATCCATTGGATTGCAGTTCCGGGAAATCCGATTGGTCTTCTCTTTAAGCCCTGGACCATCATTACATACATGTTTGTGCATTCCGGACTATGGCATATCTTCTGGAATATGGTGATCATGTACTGGTTTGGAAGAATTGTAGGTGATATGATTGGGGACAAACACATTTTGCCCATTTATCTTATTGGTGGTCTGGCTGGGGCTGCTGCATATATAGTTTCATACTATTTCCTTATTGGTCAAGTGGGTACGTACATGGTAGGTGCTTCAGCGGCTATAATGGCACTTGTGATTATTGCAGGTCGAATAAATCCTGAGAAACAATTGAACCTATTGCTTATTGGACCGGTGAGGATCAAATACGTAATACTGGCATTTATCGTAATGGATTTGGTTTTTATCGGTAAGAATAGCAACACTGGAGGGCACATAGCACATATTGGTGGTATGGTGATGGGATGGTTTTATTACAACCAAATTGGTCAACCGAATGATCTTGAAAAAAGAATTAATGGAATTGTAGATTGGATGGCTCAATTGTTTCAATCAAATCCAAGCCCCAGGAGAAAGTCTCCATTGAAAGTAAAATATAAGTCGGACAAGATCAAAACCATGCATGACTTCAGATCATCGAGTTCGTCGGATTCGCTTCAACAAGAAGTTGATAAAATATTGGAAAAGATAAAACGAGATGGGTATGATAGTCTTTCGGACGCTGAGAAGGAGACTCTATACCAAGCCAGCAAAAAATAAGAGTGAAATTTCTGAAAAAAATTATTGTCTCACTTAATATCGCTTTGGTGATCGCATTATTGCTGGCCTACCTTAGCCCTTACGTCGATCCCAACGAATCTTGGGTTTTTTCAATTTTTGGTCTTGTTTATCCGGTATTACTGATTGCTAATCTGGTGATGGTTGTAGCATGGCTCTTTATTGACTATAAATACTTATTTCTTTCATTGGTCGCCATACTGGTGGGGTTATCTCATATAAAAGGTTTTGTAAATGTCAATAGTACGAATGCGGCACCTTCTGATCTTAAAATACTTGCCTATAATCTTGCATTTAGCTACTCCCTCAGATCAGGAACGAAAGAAGCCAGAGCGAAAAATAAGAATGACCTCAAAACCTTTTTTGGTTCTCAGAATGATATAGATATATTCTGCTTACAAGAATCTTCCAGTTTTTCCCGCAATATTTTAAAAGAAATTTATCCGGATTATTACAACCATGAGGTGGAGAGAAGAGGAACTTTTATTTTTTCCCGATATCCTATTATTAGACATGGAGAGATCTCATTTGGTACATCCACTAATTCGTGCCTTTGGGCGGATATTCAATTTCAGAATGAGACCATTCGTATCTACAACATGCATTTACAATCCAATCAAGTTTCAAAAGATGCAGTCAAAATAATTGATAATGGAAATCTTCAGGAGAAGAAGACATGGGTAGGTATTCGTGGTATTCTCAATAAATACAGATCTGCCAGCCGGGTACGTGCGCATCAATCCAAAAAAGTAGCGGATCATGCTGCAAAGAGTTTACATCCAACCGTTATCTGTGGAGATGTCAATGATCCACCTACCTCATTTATCTACAACCGGATATGCGGAGATTATCAGGATTCATTTATTGAGGCGGGAAAAGGAATAGGGACCACCTATGCTGGAAAAATTCCAATGCTTAGAATTGATTACATCTTCGTAGATGAGCAATTTGAAGTCAATTCGTTTGATATCTTGACGGAGAAGTTTTCGGACCATTACGCGGTGAAAGGGGGATATCGGATAAGGTAGGAAAAATTCTTCTAATTATTTCCAAAAATATTCTTTTGAATACTCCTCTATTTCATACTCTTTCATAAATAATTCTACTTCTTCCATGAAACCTTTCTTGTGATGATAGGGCTTTTGGTTTTGGATATATTTTTTTACAATTTCCACTTTAGACTGACTTACAGAAAAAGCACCATATCCATTTTGCCATCTAAATGAATCGAACCCTTTTGATTTCATCCATTTCGAGGAATCCTTTTTAACTAGTTGAATGACTTCAGCTAAGCTGCGATTTTTTGTATTTCTAAAAAGTAGATGGATATGATCTGGCATGGAATTGATTTTGATTGCAGGAGAGCCCAACTTTTTTAAAATACCTGCAATGTAGGCATGTAGTTTTTCTTCAATTCTTGGGTGAATATGTGGATCACCATGTTTGGTACGAAATACACAATGTATGTAAATTGCTGCAAGTGATTGTGCCATAGAATTAAGATTATCAGTGATGAGAAGCCCTATCATTGGTAAAACTAAAATAATGGAGAACTGTGACATTTTTCATGAAATATTTGAAATGTAGTTGTTGATTATTAAAAAAAAAATACCAAGACATAGTCCTTTTGTGATATCCTTTCAGGATACATATATAAATAACATGAAATTCAGGACGATGTCCTGAACTTTTATGTCCAAACCTTACAGGCTTGTGTTTGTACGCTCTACTTTATTAGTTGTTCCCTGAAATTTAAGTCTTGGTCATAGTTAATTCATTTCCTGAAAGGAAATAACATTGTAGCATAGGGTAACGCCCTATGCTACAATTCAAAAAATAAAGTATCCTGAATGGATACCACATTATATCTGTATATAGAAGTGAAATAAAAATTCAAATAGCAATTTAGTAGTTATAGAACCAATTTTTCAAAATACTCATCATACCGCAAAACCACACTCTCCCAATCGTATTTTAAAATGTATTCGCGCATGGAATCATTTGTTGCAGGCCCTTCTTTCAAGAATTGCCGGGTTTTATGCAGAAGCTCGGAGGGTGTATGGTAGTAATGGTTTGCATACTCAGGTTCATTTAAGTGCTCGGGGAAGGCAAGTCGATTTGGAAGAATGGGAAAGCAACCCGCCGCGATGGCTTCAACAGCCGAAATACCGAAAAAATCCTGATTGCTCGTAACGGGAAGGATATCCGAGGAAAGCAACAACTGATAGTACTCCCTTCGACTGCTGGCGAATCCAAAATGAAGTATTCTGTCTTTTAACCTAACTCTTGCGTGATCGAATATTTTTGGATAATTCTTATACGACTCTCCGGCGATGATCACTTGAAAATCAAGATTTTTATCGGCCAATTGAAATAAAGTGTTGAAAAATAAATCTGGGTTTTTGTCATATTCCCAACGATGATTCCAAAGAATTATAGGAGTTTTGCTCTCCTTTATCCTACTCTGAGATAAATCTGATAAGTCGAGTCCTATTGGTAAGACATCAGACTTTCTTCTAATGGAATCAAGTAAGCTGTGGTGATTGTTGTCTGGAAACTGACCGAGAAAAGCAGGAAGCGCTTGAAGAAAACTTTCTTTATGAAATACAGAGTTGAAAAGAATATAATCCGAACCAAGGCAGCTGACGAAATTGATCCAACCGTAATGATTATCTCGTTTTAGCTTGACATCTGGATCATCTTCTGACCATGGATAGGTGATTTGGTTTTCATGGAAATAGGTGATTACCGGAACATTAGTAAACCATGATTTGCTATTTCCCAAGGCGGAAAGTGTACCTCTGAATTCTGCGATATTCATCAGGTCAGAACACAGGATTATATCAAATTTGTCATCAAGTTTTAAAATCTCATGAGCGAAATGTACTCCTGCGTGATGCATCCTCCATTTCCAATGTCTTCCGGGAAGCGAGATGAGATGGAACTTATGTTTAGAGTGAGTGATTAATCCGTCCGCCCATTGTTGGTGGCTGCTTGTGTAAAAAGATTCCAAAAGAAGAATTTTCATGGTGTGAAGGTATGGATTATTTAACCTGAAATTGCGGACATTCTCAAGCTTATTGATCTGGTAAAAGTCACTCAAACGTGAATTCAATGAATATAGCCTAGAACACCCCATTAAATGATTAAAACCTTATATATTTGATTGCTTTACTTTACCTATAACAATTGACTTTTGATCAAGACAGATATTTTAGTAATCGGAGCGGGTATTGCTGGGTTGACCTTTGCGATTAAAATGGCTGAAAAAAGACCAGATTTAAAAATCACCGTTCTTACCAAAACACATGAAGGAGAATCCAACACACGTTACGCCCAAGGGGGAGTAGCTGCGGTCTGGAATCTCGAAGAAGATAATTTTGAAAAACACATCGCAGATACCTTGGATGCCGGGGACGGTCTATGTAATCGGGAAGTAGTCGCAATGGTAATCGAAGAAGGTCCAAAAATGGTTCGGGAAATCATCAGTTGGGGCGCGCGATTTGATAAAAGACAATCTGGAGAATACGATTTGGGCATGGAAGGTGGACATTCTGAAAATCGAATCCTTCATTATAAAGATTTGACCGGATGGGAGATGCAAAGAGCTCTGAATGCCAAAGTAAAGACTTTTGATAATGTCACCTTTCTGGAGCATTTCTTTGCTCTTGATCTGATTACACAACATCACTTGGGTAGAACAATTACACGTTTGAGAAATGATATAGAATGTTATGGTGCATATGCCCTGAATAAGGAAACCAATGAGATCGAAACCTTCCTGGCACGTCAAACCGTATTGTGTACAGGCGGAGCGGGTCAGATTTATAAAAGTACTACGAATCCAGTAATAGCTACTGGTGATGGTATGTCTATGGTATATCGCGCAAAAGGCAGATTGGCTAATATGGAGTTCATTCAATTTCATCCAACGTCTTTATACAATCCTGCCGGAGAGAATCCATCTTTCCTGGTTTCGGAGGCCGTTCGTGGCTTTGGTGGAATCTTAAAGACGACGGATGGTGAAGAATTTATGCAGAAATATGATGAACGAAAGTCACTGGCTCCAAGAGATATCGTAGCGCGAGCCATCGATAAGGAAATGAAAGAGCGAGGTGATGATTATGTTCTTTTGGATTGTACACATCTGGATAAAGAGGGGTTTTACAATCATTTTCCGACGATTTATGATAAATGTATGAGTATTGGAATCGATCCGATGAAGGATATGATACCCGTAGTACCAGCATGCCATTATGTTTGTGGCGGAGTCTTGGTAGATAAAATGGGGAATACATCTATAAAACAGCTGTACTCAGCAGGGGAATGTACCAATACGGGCCTTCATGGAGCAAACCGCTTAGCGTCAAATTCATTGTTGGAGGGATTGGTTTACGGGAATAATATTAGCATTGAAATTGCTAAAAATATTGATGCAGTTGATTTTCAATCCAATATTCCTGATTGGAATGCCCGGGGTACCACCGCTCCCAAAGAATTGGTTTTGATGACTCAAAGTTGGAAAGAGCTTAAGGAGATCATGAGCGCCTACGTTGGAATTGTACGAACCGAAGTTCGACTAAAACGTGCCATGGATCGTCTGTGGCTCTTGTATAATGAAACAGAAAGGTTGTACACCAGTACGATTGTATCTCCTCAACTTTGCGAATTGCGTAATTTGATTACCATCGGTTATTTGGTTTCTAAAGCGGCCCAGTTTAGAAATGAAAGCAGAGGATTGCATTTTAATACGGATTATCCGGATAAGTATGATTATTTGGACATGACGTTGCTTTGAGTAATTGATAATTGATAATTGATAATGAACAATTGATAATTTTTTAAATGTAAACTTCGTGAAATCTTTCTCACTTGCCTTAGTACCTAAGTACGGTGGACAGGAGTGATGCCTAGTAACTCTTTGTGGTTAATAAGCTGCAATTAAAGCGATTTAGCAAAACATATAATGTATTTAGTAAAAACACCAGGAATTATACAAACCATATTTGGCGGCTTGATTTGGAAGATTGTAAAAAGCCAAAAAGTCTATTTGACGTTTGATGACGGTCCGGTGCCTGAGGCAACACCTTGGGTCTTAGATCAATTAAAGGCAAAGAATGTTAAAGCGACTTTTTTTTGTGTGGGTGAAAATGTGAAGAAGTATCCTGAAATCTATCAACGCGTATTGGATGAGGGGCATGCAGTAGGCAATCATACATACAATCATTTGAATGCATGGAAAACGAATTATACTGAATACCAACAAAACGTGGAAGATGCGGCGAAATGGGTCGATTCCTCTCTTTTTAGACCGCCATATGGAAGACTTTCGCCGGGGCTGATTAGGAGTTTGAAAAACAAGTACAATATCGTGATGTGGGATGTCCTTAGTGGTGATTTTGATACATCCATTTCAGCGCAGGAATGCTTGACAAATGTTAAGGACAATGCCAAAGAAGGTTCCATAATTGTCTTTCACGATTCTATTAAAGCGATTGATAAGTTGAGGTTTGTTCTTCCAAGTGTAATTTCCTTTTTTGAGGAGAAAGGAATGGAAATGGATAAAATAAAATTGTAAATGGGAGGACGTTGGTACAATATTCAGAATCCCGAAATCTATCAAGGAGAGCGAAGAACAAAAAACTACTTTGAAGGCTGGTATTATAAAATGGTGCATCAATCCGGTGAACATGCTTTTGCTCTTATTCCGGGAGTCTCCATTGAATCTAAGAGCGATCGACATGCTTTTATACAATTGATGGATGGTACCGGAGGGAAAAGCCATTATTATGAATTCCCATTTGAAGCGTTTGCCGCAGATCGGAGACAATTGAATTTTAGAATTGGGGATAACTTTTTTTCAAAATCTAAAATAAAAGTTAACCTGCCTCACATGAAAGGAGAATTGGAAATTTCAAATCTTACTCCTTTGAAAAATACTACATTGAATCCCGGTATTATGGGATGGTACTCATTCACTCCATTTATGCAGTGTTATCATGGAATCGTTAGCATGCATCATCTTCTCAATGGGCGTTTAGAACACGATGGAAATCAATGGGATTATGCAAAAGGTACGGGTTACCTGGAGAAAGATTGGGGGACATCATTTCCCAAATGCTGGTTTTGGACACATTGCAATACATTTCAAAGCAATCAAAAAATAAGTGTTTTTGCCAGTGTGGCGCATATTCCCTGGATGGGCAGCTATTTCGTTGGCCACATCGCCGCGATACAGTTAGACGATAAACTTTATCGATTTGCTACTTATAATGGGGCAAAGTTCAAGTCAAAACTTGAAAATGATGCATTGTTTCTGGATTTTAAAAAAGGAAATTTACGATTGAGTTTGAAATCGGTTAAGGGAATAGGTGCTGATCTTAAAAGTCCAATCGTAGGTAAGATGACCGGAAAGGTAAATGAGAGTCTTCAAGCTACTATGGAATGCAATTTGATGCAAAACGGAAAATCGATTCTTACCGCTTCCGGAACCAATGCAGGCCTGGAAGTGGCAGGTGATATACGTATTTTATTAAAAAAATCTTTTTAAAACATTTTCTTTTTACTTCGAGG
>JBCCVV010000098.1:0-22094 GCA_039194925.1 Bacteroidota bacterium | reverse complement strand
GTCGGATTCAATCATATATCAACTACAAATAATTTCAACTTAAGGTGTGAAGATTTCAAATCTTTTTAAGATTTAGTGTGATTAAATCTAAAGCTACAGTGTTTGAAAATAGATGCCAATATATAATTTATTGGATATGGAAAAAATAATAAAATATTTCGTTTGGTTCATAGTAATCATCATTTGGGCTTTTATAGGCTTATTCTTTTGGATAGCAATTTTGGCAAGAGTAATAGCCTCAGCAATAATTAAAACTATGATCGTGATGTTGGATAATAATAATTCCAGCGATAAAGCTTTTAATATACCTGATGGTGCTCTGAATTTTTATATCAACGGTTTTGTTACAATTTACAATTCTATCCTGGAAAAGGATGGTAAGTACGTAAGAGAAGAATTTAATTTAAGAAGAATTATTGTCGACATTATATGGGCTTTTGTTTTTTGGGCTCTGTTTTTTCTTTGTCTCGGCAGTAGTATTGGATTGGACATATTTTGATCCTCCCCTCTTTGTTCATTATTTACATAAAACAACAGGCTTGCTCCCCCCCTTTAAGATGGAACAAACCTGATGTATTGTATATTTATTGTTTTATTCAATTTTACCAAATCTTCACACGTTCCTCCGCAGGCAAATACAGCTCACTTTTCTCTCCCACATTGAACGCCTGATAAAACTCGGGAATATTTCGTACCACACCATTCACACGATAATCAGCCGGTGAATGTGGATCTGTACTGATTTGCATTCGAAGTGCCTCTTCTCTGGATTTTTTACGCCAAGCCTGGCCCCATCCCATAAATACACGCTGCACACCTGTAAATCCATCCATTACCGGAGCCTCTTTCCCCTCCAGACTCATCTGGTATGCCTTAAGGGCTATGGTCAACCCTCCAAGATCGCCAATATTCTCACCGAGTGTAAATTCCCCGTTTACGTTCAAATCATCAAATACCTTAAACGAACTGTACTGATTGACTAGGGCCTGAGTCCTCTTTTTAAATTCTTCTCGATCATCGTCTGTCCACCAATTTCGAAGCACTCCATCTCCGTCAAAAGTGCTTCCCTGATCATCAAAACCATGGCCGATTTCGTGACCAATCACGCCGCCTATCGCACCGTAATTAACTGCATCATCCGCATCCATATCAAAAAATGGAGGCTGAAGAATGGCCGCTGGAAATACAATTTCATTCTGCGTAGGATTGTAGTAGGCATTCACCGTTTGAGGATTCATGCCCCACTCTTTTTTATCCACGGGCTGACCTAACTTGGCCAATTGTCGATCATATTCTGCCAATTCGGAACGATGTAAATTTCCAAATAGATCATCTTTTTTAATTTCTGATGGATATTCCTTCCACTCATCAGGATAACCAATCTTAGGGGTAAATTTAGCCAGTTTATCCAGTGCTTCTTTCTTGGTTTCCTCCCCCATCCAATCCAACTCTTTGATGCTTACTTCATAGGCCTTTAGAAGATTATCAACAAGTGTGACCATTCTTTCTTTTGCTTCTGGCGGAAAGTGCTTTTTTACATATACCTTACCAACGACCTCACCCAAATTCGCGTTTACTGTACCCACTGCTCTACGCCACATGGGTTGTTGCTCCTCAATTCCTCTCATGGTCGTTCCATAAAAGCTAAAATTTTGCTGATCAAAAGCAGCGCTCAAACGACTCGCTGTATGATTAATAACCGACCACTTGAGGTACATTTTCCATGTATCAATATCCGTAGAATGAATTATCTCATCCACTGCTTTTGAATAGTCTAACTGCGGTACTACAATGTATTCCACCATTCCGTTCGATCCCGCTTCTGTCATATACTCATTCCACGCAAAATTGGGCATCAGATCATTTAAAGAATCTACCGGCACGGCATTATAAAGTCGCATCATATCACGGGTATCTTCCTTTTTCATGTGCTGAGCGGCCATTTTTGTTTCGAGTGCCATAATGCTTTCCGCCGCCTCGTCTGCTTCTTCGATCTCAGCCAGCTCCAGCATTTTTTGAACATGCTCTTGATATGACACCCTCAAGCTTTGAGATTTTTCATCTTCTTTGAGATAATATTCACGATCCGGAAGACCTAAACCACCTTGCCAGGTATACAATGCATGCTCTTCAGGTTTTTTCAGATCTGCCATTACAAAAGTGCCAAATGGGACGTCATAACCTACCTTGGAAGCATACGCAAAGTACTTTGCCAAATCCGTATGATTAGCGATAGATTCCACCTTTTCAAACTCTTCAGTAAGCGGACTCTTTCCCAGAGCATTTCTGGTATCCATATCCAAATATGAAGAATATAACCCTCCTACTTTCTGCTCATCCGATCCATCTTTATTGTCGCTTTCTGAAGCATATTCAATAATGGATTTTACATGATCTTGCGATTGTTCGTGCAAAATCATGCCGATTCCATAACTGGACTTATCACTTGGAATTTCCGTTTCGTTCATCCACTTGCCATTGATGTATTTTTGAAAATCATCACCCGGATTCACGGTCGTATCCATATATTCCAAATACAAACCGGATGAATACTCTTTGGGGAGTTCTGCAGTATCTTTTTTGCACGAAACTTGAACTAATACCAAACTTAATATGGTACAGATAGCAAAGGTTGATAGATTTTTCATTGACTAAATTTTAAGTCGAAAGATAGATTTCATTTAATAGATTAATTAGATAGCACAACGCCGCAGTTTGTAGCGAGTGATTTATTGAGTAACTACAGCTTGCACTATGAGGCTTTAAAGAGTTGTTTTGTTAAGCTTTAATATAGCAATAAGCAATCAATCAGAATACCATTTTAGCCGCTTGTTCTCGAAAGTTGGATTAACGTAGGGATTTCATCTATGAATGCATTGGTCGTTATTAAAATTCCATTAAATCATGCGATTCAGATTTAGGGTGAATAATATAAGCTTGAAAGAATTGTCACAAAAATGTCATGAAAAATTTGGAGAATAATTTTTAGAGTTTACCTTTGCGCCCGTTAATGAGAAAAAATAGTTCATATCGGTCATTTTTAATTTGTATCTCGTTTAGAGAGAGCAATTTGATACAGGTTTTGTCACCCACAGAACCAATCGATTCATACTTTTACTGATTGCCACGTCGTATTATTCCGTAGCTGTCAGTCATGCAGCTTTTAGACGGAAACTTTCAACATTCTATTTCTTAAATCTTAGCTGCTGTTAACGTTATTTTTAAACACGTTCTGCTCGGAATTCAATTCTAATCGGAACAATTAAAAAATTGCCTATGCAAAAACCAAAGCATTTAGGGCGGATAATCATGTAAGTATTCCTTTGCTGATCAAGTAAGAAATCAATTACATCTTTTTATCTGTCACCATCGAAATCATTTATTCTATTTCCAATGGAATAAACAAAAAGATATTTCAATCGAAATGTCACAAGTAAAGTCATCTTCTAGTTGTAAAAAGTGAGCGCTTGCGCTGCGGAATAAGATCACCTGCGATCATTTTTCACATTAGGATGTACATTTTTTTAATTTTTTAAAGCATCAGAAAATGGAAACTTTAACCATTGCAGATACTTACTTTTTGAAAGCTTATGACTCCTACGATTATAATTTGGAAGAAGTCGTTGAGAATATTGGGTATGCCTTGAGTTATGATGAAGAACATGCGCCTACTTGGTGTCTGAAAGGCAGATTAATGATGGATTGCATGAAAAATTTCAACGAAGCAAGACATTGTTTTGAAAATGCACTTTTTTATGATACGAATTATATCGACACCTATAAATATTACTCATTGCTTTTAATCTGGATTAGTGATTTTGAGAAAGCTCAAATCGTAATCAACAAAAGCAAACGTGTAAAAGGGATGTCCCGCGCAACGATTATTCATCGCTCAGCAATGATCCATGAATATCAAGGCAGGATTGGGGAGGCGATCCGAATTATGAAAAATGGAAAGCTTTTCTCATTGACTCAGAGCAACTATGATTTCTTTAAAGAGGAAATTGATAGATTGAATCGAAAAGTAAGTAAACCAGTCAAACGAAAAGTGCCTAAAATACCTAAAGCAGTACGACCTACACTTTTTCAATTGGCTGGGAAATTAATTATGAGATTGTTATGATGGATTATTTCGTAAAATTGCTTCAAAAATCATTTTATGAATCTCTTTTCACGATCTCCGAATCGAAGTCATTAATTTAGCTCGGTGGCAGTGTGTCATCGAGCTTTTAAACTATAAAAATATGAGCAATCCATATCCAATTTTGGAATCGGAACGAACGATTCTGCGTCAATTCGATGCATCAGATCTTATACATGTATTCAAGGGGTTATCTCACCCCGAAGTTATCAAATATTATGGAGTCAGTTTTCTTACGCTTGAGGCTACCAAGGAACAGATGGAATGGTTTCGTGACTTAGAACGTACGGAAACCGGAATCTGGTGGGCAATATGCAAGGAGTCAAGCGGTGAATTTTTAGGAGCTGGAGGCTTGTGCGAACTCTCTAAAGAGCACAAGAAAGCTGAAATAGGATTTTGGTTGCTTCCAGAATATTGGGGTAAAGGCTATATGTCAGAGGTCATGCCTTTAATCCTGAATTACGCCTTTGATGTGCTCCATTTACACCGAATAGAAGGATTTGTAGAAAGCGAAAATGAAAACTGCAAAAGAGCAATGAAGAGATTGAACTTCACGCTGGAAGGTACTATGCGAGATAGTGAAATTAAAAATGGACAATTCATTAGTGTAGATATTTATTCCAAAATCAATTCCAAATAGTATCTTGTAGAATAAACCTTTAAAGCTAAAAAACGGATCGTGGAAAAAGAAAATCTACTGCTGCTGCATGGTGCATTAGGATCAAAAGTTCAGTTCTCCGAATTGCAATCGCTTCTTTCCGAAGCCTATACTGTTCACGCCATGGATTTCGAAGGGCATGGATCAATTGCCTCGGACAGAGACTTTTCGATTGAATTATTCGCACAGAATGTAGAAGACTTTTTAAACAAAAAGGCAATCGCCCAAACCCATATTTTTGGATACAGCATGGGTGGATATGTTGCTCTACGTCTGGCATGCAAAGGCACAGTAAATGTCCAAAAAATCATAACACTGGGCACAAAATTCAATTGGACTCCTGAAATAGCGGCAAAAGAAATCAAGATGCTCAATCCGGAAAAAATTGAACAAAAAGTACCCAATTTTGCCAAAAGACTGGACGAGTTACACGCTTCAAACAACTGGAAAACAGTAATGCACAAAACCGCTAAAATGATGATTGATCTGGGAGATGGCAGAGGTGCAATAGACGATGACCTTCAAAAAATAGGAATTCCCGTATTAATCGGATTAGGCGCAATGGACAAAATGGTTACTCGTGAAGAATCAAACCATGCTGCTGATTTACTTTTAAACGGAGAATTGGAAATTTTGGAAGGAATCAAACATCCCATTGAAACGGTGGATATGGGGCTTTTATCAAGGAAAATAATTACTTTTTTAAAATACTAACATTTATTGTCTCGTTATGAATTAGAAAGACATCGAAACGATCCGATTTGCCGAGCGTATTTTAAATATAATCCGTGTTATGAATGACAAATCAATTGAATTTACTGAAGATCCTTTAATCATCCATAATCCAATAAAAAATTGAATAATGAAATCAATAATTACCCTAATCATTTTCATTTTAGCAAGTAACCAAATTGGTATATCACAATGGGAAGATAGAAGTATCTCAACAAGTGACCCCGTTCAATCTGTAGACTTTTGGAACGAAGATTTAGGTTTTGTAATAGTAGCGGATAAAATTTATAAAACAACCGATGGTGCCGAGAACTGGGAAGTTAGCTATGATCACCCCACCTCACTTCTACTCAGAGACATCACATTTGTTGAAGAAGAGGTTCTTATTGCAGTAGGATTTGATTTTAATATGAATAGTAACATCGTGCTTAAATCGACGGACCTGGGCGAAAATTGGAACTTGGTTTCCAGCATTAGCAATTTTATTCTGAATTCTTTATTTTTCACCTCCTCAACTACGGGTTTTGTCTGTGGAAGCAGTGGAATGCTTTATAAGACAGTCGATGCAGGAAGTTCATGGAACCAAATAGTAACCGATACGGGTTTGACTCTCAACTCCGTTCATTTTGTGAATGATTCCGTTGGAGTTATTGTTGGAGGCCAGCCTCTTAACTCAATTATTCTGAAAACAATTAATGGTGGTGATGAATGGAATCCAATTGAACCTCCTACAAATGATTACCTCCAATCGGTCTATTTCGTTACCGAGCAGACAGGATATGCCGTCGGATGGAACGGAGTAATAATCAAAACAGAAGATTGTGGAAGTACATGGAACGTCCAAAACCCGGTTGAAATGGTTGGGAATATAAAAGTATTTTTCACGGATGAACTCACGGGTTATGTAGCAGGTGGTCAAATGGATGTAACGTCAATTCAAAAAACAATCGATGCCGGTGAAACCTGGGAAGATATCAGCCCCGAGTATTCCATTGGTCTTATGGATTTATATTTTCCGTCCTTTGATATTGGATACGTTGTGGGGATAGGGGGGCTGGTTTTGAAAACTGAAAACGGTGGGGTGATTTTGTCCACTTCAAATTTAAAGTCTAACGAATCCGTCTCATTATATCCAAATCCAGCATGGAATCAAGTATATGTAGAAGTGGAGAATGAAAAAAAGATCCAAAAAATAGAAATCTACGACCATAAGGGACAGTTGATCAAAACAAATTCTATGAATATTTCCAGCTTCAATCTGGATGTATCTAATTTACAATCTGGTATATATTATCTAAACATCCTTTCTTCCAATGACTCTACTCTAAAACAATTAGTAGTAAAATAATTGTGCTCTATACAATTCTCATACACCAATATTTATTGAAGTGATATAATTCTACTTTAGGGCATTCATTATATTGCAATATGTGGCCTTGACTATAAACTGCCAAGGTAGCAAAGGACCGCAAAGAATTTACTAAAAAGATACTGGATGTATTTCAAGCAAAAGGTGATGTACCACTATAACCCCAACTCCAACTGATTTTTGATCAAATGATAATAATCTTTCTGATCTTCAACCAATTGGGTATGTGAACCTTGCTCTATAATATGACCATTTTTTAGTACGATGATCTGATCCGCATTTTTAACGGTACTCAATCGATGGGCAATAATAATGACGGTCTTTCCTCTCAAAAATTTGGTAAGATTGTGCATGATCTCTTTTTCATTGTTGGAATCCAATGAACTTGTCGCCTCATCAAAAAAGAGAATTTGCGGATTCTTGTATACCGCTCGTGCGATTAAAAGTCTCTGTTTTTGTCCCCCACTCAATTCCACACCTATGGATCCAATTTTTGTCTTTTCCTTATGCGGCAAACTCTGTACAAAATCATAAAGACACGCCACTTTCAAAGCCTCATTTACTCTTGAGGTCTCAATTTTTTCATCTGCCAATCCGATATTTTCAGCAATAGAAGCATTGTAAATGTATCCGTCTTGCATCACAACACCACAATTGTCTCGAAATTCATCCGTATTTAAGTCTTTTAGATCGATGCCATTCATTTTGATCGCTCCTCGTTGTGGATGGTAAAACGCCAAAAGCAGTTTTAACAGCGTCGTTTTTCCACTACCACTGGTACCAACAATTGCCGTTGTCTTTCCTGCGGGTATGTCGAGCGTAATATCAGACAGCACAAATGGATTATAGTCACCCAAATATTTGAACGATACATTTTCCAACTTAAATCCTTTTTCTGTTTCCACCGGGAATGGTGTTTTTTCATCATTATTTTCATTGGATTTGAGTTGTATCTCGTTCAATCGTTCCAAAGACATTTTGGCATCCTGATAGGTATGAAAGTAATTCATGATTTGTTGTAAAGGCACATTCAGCTGTCCCACGATGTACCCCACACTGATCATAATTCCGAATGTAATTGTATCCTGAACCACCCAATAGGCACATAAAAATGTAATTACAATGTTCTTAATTTGACTTATGGTTTCAATTCCGTTGGTCTGTAGATAAGTAAGGTGCAATCCTGCAATTTTAAGATCATACATTTTGAGTTGCAGCTTTTCCCATTGTTTTACTCTCTTGCCTTGTGCGTTGTTCAGTTTGATTTCTGTAATGCCCGCAATGACATCATTTAGATTGTCTCGTTCTTCTGCCGATAGATTGAATCGAGTATAATCCAACTCCCTCCTTCGTTTCTGAAAAACAAAAAACCAGACAAAGGACACCACAGTAAGGGCAATGAACCACAACATAATTTGAAAATCAAACAAAAGCAATTGTATGCTGTAAGCCGTGAATAACGAAACCGAAAAAACGAAAGCGACAACTTTGGTAGACAAAAAGGATTCTATCCGAGAATGATCTTCAACGCGTTGATAAATATCAGAATAATTCTTAGTATCAAAAAACGCAATCGGTAAATTCAACAGTTTGAAAAGAAAATTTGAAATGATCTGTATTCCCAATTTTGTACTCAATTTAGCTTGAATAAGATTTTGAATATAGGACGCCAACGTTATGCCTCCAAAAAGTGCAAACTGAAACAAGAGCACCTTCCAAATGAGACCGACATCTTTGGAACCTATTCCTTCATCAATCATATATTCGATGGTCTTTGGAATCACAAAGGCAAATACTGTTGAGGCTAAAATAACCAGAAAGAGCAATCCAATTTTCCTGGCATAAGGTGACAATAAGTTTTTAAACTGTTGCGCCACACTTAGATTTGTGGCTTCATCATATGCTTTGTATTCTGTAAATCGAGCATCGGGTTCAAGGAAAATAGCAATACCCCTACCCTCTTCTTCTGCCCAGGCCTTTAGGAAATCTTTCTCCGCAAGATCGATAATGCCATGTTCTGGATCCGCAATTCTGTACTTTCCGTTTCTAATTTGGTACAAAACCACAAAATGATTTTGCTGCCAGTGTAAAATACATGGAAATGGCTCCTTTTCCTTAAGGTAATTCACCGTGGTCTGGAACAACATAGCATTCAGTCCCGTTTCCTTCGCCGCAGAAACAATATCGTTGGCATGCACGCCAATACGGGTGGTATTGCACAATTCCTTCAAAACCGGAAGGTTGATTTTTTTACCATAAAACTCCAAGACCATCTTGAGACAAACTGCCCCACAGTCCATAGAATCCAATTGCTTATAAAAAGGGTATCTTTTAAACATATCTACGTCACGGTTAAAATCAAATTACACCTTAAAAGCTCCGAAAAACACCATGGTTATATCCAATTCCTTCTTTCCCAAACTGGATCCATCATGAAAACAATTGTCCGTAGGAGCAATATAGTATTGATAAGGATCTTGCTTGACCCTAACCACTGGATAATCAGGATAATGTGTAAAGAAAAATTGAGCAACATTGGTACAATCCACTTTTTTTTCCACTACATCCATTTTCTCTTTCAGCATTTCATACACCTGGATGATGGATAGATTCACAAATAATAAATATCTGCTTTCGCTGCCAAGATTGAGACATATTCGATTTCCCAAGGTATGCACCTGATCTATCTCAGCTACCTTTGATCGATCAATATGCAATCCCATAAAATGCTTGTGTTGATCTTCATACCCTCCTTTGTAATTTTTGGGATTGAATCCAATTGTTTCCATATTGGGAAGATTGGCACCTACACAAAACAATTCAAACTGATTATCCGTAGACATGGAAAGCAGAAATTGCCCCAATTGCTCGTTTAAAACACCAGCCAATTCAGGTTGCTGTTCTATCATTGGAATTATTTCATGGCGGTCTTTTGCAGTAACCAAATTCAGATCTTCGAACGTACGCTTCAATTCGGTGGGGAGTTCACCCAGATAAACGGTATCGTAGACTTTTCGATCTTCAGTCGATAGAAGCAGTTCTATTTCATGCGCATCCAACGGTCTCCAATCCTTTTTAGGAACATAGGCATTAGACTCATATTTTGGAACATACTCCACTCCTGCATAGCTTACCATGGCAGCTTCATTTTCCGTATGCAAGACCGTTCCTGAGTTGATGGTTACCGCTTCATTTCCAATAGGAAGAAGATTATGTACTCGTATTCCTTGTTGCATTTTCATGATGTTCATTTTTAATTTCCAACTCTGTTATTTTATGATTAAATGACAACTGGCATATCGAACGATCCAATGTAAACTAGCGTAACGTCTATATTCTTATTTCCCAACGTACATCCATCGTGCAGAAAATTATCGGTTGGTGCGACATAATACTGGTAAGGTTTCTGAGCTACCCGGGTGACAGGGTAATCCGGATAATACTTGAAGAAATATTCGACTATATTATTCGGGTGAATGTGTACTTGGGTCGTATCCACCTTCTTTTTTATCATATTGTACACCTGAATCAATGTGAGATTCAGAAACACCAAATACCTTGTCTCCTTACTCAGATTGATCGAAATACGATTTTGCGATTTATTCGCCGTATGTATTCTGAAATTTCTGCTTTTATCAATATGTAACCCAATGTATCTGGGCTGTTTCCGTTTGTTGAAATACGTAACTGTCTCTTTATTCGGGACAGCGGTTGTAATCTTATGAAAATAGAAATCCTTCTTGGTGGAAATTTCGGATAACACTACATCCAGCTCATCCGTAGCTGCTCGTACTGCATCCCATCCCGAAGTCAATTTGATATTGATCTCTTCCAATTTTTCACATTGGTCCAACTCCATGTCCTGCAAAACCTTCTTAAGCTTGGGAGGCACATCACCGATATATAGGCTTTTGCTATATGGAATATTAGAATCTGTAGCTATTAATTTATCTTTTTCCGCCTGAGACAATGGTCGCCAATCTAATTTTGGAATATGTGCCCCTTTAATATATTTAAATCCCGAAATATTTTTTTTCCCTGAAACACTTCCTCCGTTTATGGCTACCTGATCTTCAATCGCAGGCAGATTGCTGTAAATGCTTAATCCTCTCTTTAATTTCATATCACTGGCAGCATTAATGGTTGACTAAAAGAGGTGAGCTCTTCTTGTATTTTTTTATCAATCTTTTCCACTGGTGGCTTCTCTAATTCAGCCAATACCTCATCATAGGTCAACATAGGTACATCCAATTGCTCAAGAACTTCAGGTGGAAAGCTGGCTAGAAAATCGTTTTGCAGATAGGTAATCAGTCGAATCATATCCTTGCAATACACGGTAGGGTTGTCAAATCCATTTACGACCGAATACCGGTGCCCGAGAAAACCGCCTCCGCAGACATCAAAGATTGGACAATTCAAACATTTTTCACAAACTTGATCGTGTGAATTGTAATAAATACCAAATACACGCTCATCGAATAAGTCCTTTATTTCATTTGTATGGACAGACAGATCGTTTCTGGTTATACCTTCATAACATGCTCGTATGGAGTCGACAATCTCAATACTGCCATCCGTTTCAATAACGGCCACCTGATTTTGTCGTCTACCAATGAGTTGATCCCCCACCCCCTTTTGGCCAACAATCATTTTGATCAAGGTTTCAAATAAATAAATGCTGGGGCGATTGGGGTCAGATTTCCAAATATCATACAACTTGATAAGCCAATCGCCATATGGCGTGTGATCCGGGTCTCCATATCGTTTCTTATCAAACCCTTCCGACAATTGTTGATAATGCGCATCAGGCAGTAATAAATTCCATCGTCTGGCACCTACATTATGCATCTCGGCATATAATTCTTCGGGTGGAATCCCCTCATTGATCACCATGATAACACTTGCAAGATTATTCGTATTTCCGAGTCGTATGGCTTTGGAAACCTCATGATATGAACCTCTTCCTCTAT
Organism: Bacteroidota bacterium; assembly: GCA_039194925.1. Classification (GTDB taxonomy): domain Bacteria; phylum Bacteroidota; class Bacteroidia; order Chitinophagales; family Saprospiraceae; genus CAJXUU01. The sequence goes on along the minus strand of JBCCVV010000098.1, from coordinate 10,224 downwards.
GGTCGACACGATATTTATCATGATACTGCTCCGGGCCATCCATACTAATCCCTACAATAACTCCATGCTCATTGAAAAAATCATACCATTCCTGATCCAGGGTCACACCATTTGTCTGTACCAAATATTCTACCCCCAAATCCGGTGCTTCCCGCTGAAATATATTAAAAAAGTTTTCATAATATTCTCTCTTACACAATAGAGGTTCTCCACCATGAAAGACCAATGCAATATTGTCTATTTCACATTCTTCGGTGTAGGCCTTAAGCTTGCGTGCCAGCTGAATAATCGTTTCTTCCGACATAAATTTGGGCTGATCCATATAAGTATTATCGCCCATATTATACATATAGCAATAAGAACAATTCAAATTGCAGCGACTCGCTATTTTCACAACAAAAGAGGTTACTTTTACCATGATTGAATAATTTTGTATTTTTTATGTTATGAATAGTATTCGTCTTAATCCAACAATGAGTGCGGATTAAGAAAATGCTTCGAAGTGACTTGAATCAAATGGCTCAAATCACTTCAAAAGCAAAAGACAGATTTTCCGAATCTAATTGTGTGGACTAATCCTTAGGAACGAGCAGCCTGCCAATTAGATGAGGAAAATCCATCATTGTCTTGACAACTATACAGTGGCTAGCAAGAACGTGTTGTAATATGCACCTGCAGCACCTACTCTACCATTATTGGTTTTAGCAGCGACTACGATGTCACACTTCTTCTTAGCACCACCGAAAATGGCTTTAAAAAGATCCAACTTTTCGTTGTCTGAAGCATTTAAAGCATCATTGATGATACCTTCTTGCTTCTCGTTTGATGTGATTACTACCTTCTTTGGCATAACATAAAAATTTAAGGTTAAAAAATAGTTTGTCATCAGTGAGGACATGACAAGTGCCCATCATTCATTTGCATTAAATGAATAGATCTCTTTGGGAATATGTATCCTTATCGTCTAATCCAAGCTAGATTACAGCTTCACAATCGTTGTTGTTCGGCATCGTTACCCGTATCGCGATAACGTTGATCTTTTACCGTTAATTTGCCAAAGCTGTATCTAAGCACAAATAAAACACCTCGTGTATCATGATAATTGACATCATTAATCAATATATCATTGACTTGTATTTCGTATAAATCTTTATTACTTCTAAACATGTCCCGGAAATGTAGCCCGGCACTAAATCTTCCCATCGATTTGCGAAATTGTAATTCTGTGATCAATCGATTTCCGATTTCTGTATTAACAATGGTAACCGGGAATACATTACGCAAAACCAACGTTGCCGAAAGTCCTTTTTCCTGCGCAATATTAAATGACTGATTGGCACTTAAGCTGAGCAGGAAACTTTTATTGTCAATTATAACATCATTGTACTCACCCTGCGATACCACATATGCCGCCAACATATTTCCAGTCAAGCTCCACCAATCCGTAAAACTCTTCCTCATGGTTATGGATTCGAAAAATGAGTACTTATTCCCATAATTTACCTGCTGATTTGCAATAACATCCGCATCAGGATTATAGGGCAAAGCATAAAACTCATCAATCAATTGACTCGCCCCCGTTTGAAAAATATACGTTCCTCCAGAATTTCTCAAGGTATAATTCAGCTCTTGTCTGAAATACTTGGAGGGTAGTAAGAATGGGTTCCCCTCGGTATATGCATTATCCGAGGTATAAAAACGGAATGGATTGACATTCCAAAAGCTAGGTCGTGTAATCCTGCTTGACAAGGACAGCACATAGGAACTTTGTGCACTGGAATTATATTTTAAAAATATCGTTGGAAATACATTGATAAAATTTCTATCTACCACCTGTACTCCCTCCAGAAAGCCCTTGGAAATGGTATTCTCCAATCTTACACCCATCTTATACTCCCAGGTATCATTTATTTCATAATCCATTGAAGCATAGACCGCATGTACGTCTTCATCGTACTTAAATAGATTACTTCGCAGCGGATCTCTTACCCATACCGACTCGTCTATTCTATCTTCAAAGAGCAAATCGTTGTCAATGGTTGAAAAGGAAGTCTTGCCTCCAAGCTCTATGTACAATTTATCATTCACTGGCCATTCATAATCCAGGCTAAAAGAATAATTCTGTATTTTCTGAGGAGAAAAACTTCTAAACCATGTTCTGGTATATAACAAGTCCTGAGTATTTGGATCATAAACCCCGGTTATACTTGAGGATTCATCATCCGAGAAATAATCAAAGAAATCAAGATTTAGATTTAACTTCTTGCCTTCGCTGTCCAAAGTACCAACGTAGTTTAAATTCACCGCTAGATTATAAAGATCTCCGACATCCACATTATCCGTAATAGTAAGAGAATCTGTCGTAACAAATTGATCCGAACTTATGGCATTTCGATTGTCGTCATTGGTGGATCCGCTATAATCAACCAACAGACCCACAACGTGATTTTTATCGATATCGTAGTCAATACCAAGATTTGCTCCGTAAGATTGTCCTTTGGCTTCAAAAATGGTATTGATCTCTCTATTGACCAAAAAACTTGTGTTACCATACTCAATACGTTTATCGTATAATCGTTTTCGATGATTATTACCGAAGTATCCATCTGCGTAGATGTTCCATTTCCCTTTTCGTGAATTAATCGACAAACTACTACTTTGTGAGTTGAATACAGTTTGAAATACATTACCTACAATACTTCCTGTGACACCTTCGTGCTCATTTTTCTTCATGACAATATTCAATACTCCCGCTCCTCCCTGAGCTTCATATCGGCTTGGTGGAGTGGTGATTACCTCGATCGCCTCAATGTTATCCGAAGGGATACTACTTAGATAATTCATCAACGCTTCTCCCGACAACAACTTCTTTCGGTCATTGATGTATACAACTACCCCTGATGTTCCATTTATGCTTATACTTCCTTCGTTGGAAACTTCTAACAGCGGTGTCTTGCGGAGCACTTCCCAAACATTGCTTCCGAAGACAATATCCGTATTTGCTACATTAAAACTGACACGATCAATTTTTCTGGTCAATACTGGTTTTTTAGCTACGATTACAGCTTCATCCAACACCACTGTACCCTCATATGACATATCTAATTGCTCATCGGAGTTTAAATTAATGGTTACGGTAGTATCCGGATAGGCAACATATTGGAATAAGCAAGTATACTCTCCCGCTGCCAATCCGGTCATCTCATATTGACCCAAACTATCCGTAATCGCATGATCTATCATTTCAGATCCATTTGATAGGCTAACAATGGCAAATTCAACAGGACTATTGTCTGATCCTATGACTATACCACTGAGGCTATATTGTCCAAAAGTTAAACTCGTAATAAATAAAAAACCTATAATCAGTCTTAATCTATACATTCAAAAAATTTTAAATCCGTCTCTACATAACACCCTCGCAAGAAGAATAGAGTCCATATCAGAATATCCGATAACTCAATTGATCTATTCTTCATCTAATATACATTAAACTACAATGGGACTCATTATATATTGCATGGTAAATCTAAATGCTTTGCAATTCCACCTAAATAGAGATTCACAAAACCTGATTCAAATTGAAATTAAAATTTTAAGAAAAGACAAATTGGATCTAAACACCTTGACTTAAAATCGAATTAAAGTTATAACAATATTTTTAATAATGCTCTAAAATTTTAATTCCCGAATAATTTTAACACCATTTCAACACGTTGAAGTTAAGTTCCATTACTTAATACCAAAAAAACAAAAAAGGTAATCCGTGAATCCAATTCAGTTGTCTTAAATGGTATTTCATTTTTTAACTATCCGCTGAATTTCGCCTTCAAATGGCAAGCATAGCACCGAATTCTGCCACCTCAAACTTTCTTGTGACAACATTCTTATATGCCTCACTTTCACTGTTTAATAAAGGGTTGGTATGATTCAGGTGAATAAAATGAATCTTACTTTTTTCTTTATCATCCAATTCTTCAAAAAGTTCCATACTTTCAATTACAAAGGGATGGGGTATCTCCGAAATATTTCGGTTGTTAATTTCCCTGGCATCGTAAAACGTGGCATCGACAAAGGCTAAATCTACTTTTTCAATCTCCTCCACAATATTATTTTTCCACTTGGCCCATTTATCAATATCCGGAATAAAAAGCGTTTTTCTTTCCGGCCCTGCAATAATAAACCCAACAGTTTCTGAATATTCATCTCTATGCGGCACCAAAAAGGGCTGAACTTCTACATTATCAGTTAATTTTTGTCCGATAACCTGGTCCATTTTTATTAGATTGATGTTTTTAAGATCCACCAATTGATTCCATGGTCCAAATGCATTTAGAAATCCAAACATCCTGGACATCACATATACGGGGACGTCCTTGGCTCCTTTGGCTTCTCTACCCAAAAACATTAATCCCGTATAATGTCCGATATGCGCATGGGTAATAAAAATACCGTCTGGCATCTTAGACATTGGTCTTCCGGCAAGTCGATTGAGATGTGCAAGTTGCTCCGGAAAATCGGGGGTTGCTTCAAATATGAAGGTCTTATCATTATCATGATCTATGACACCTAAAGAAACAACTTTCAACCGTTCGTCCGGCTCAATCCATAATCGCTCACAACACTTTTTTGTGCATCCTATATGAGGTGCCCCTCCGTCCTGTACAGTACCCAATACGACAAGTTCTACTCCTATTTTTATCGATTCCGTAATTTCCACATTCGGACGATTACGCTCTTTGCAATTAAAAGAAAACACCATTATTAGAAGAAGAAAAATTCTCATCAGAATCTTAGTATTACTCAATAATCGTTGCAACCAGCTTTCTCTTACCCCCGTGGTTGCGAAATTCACATAAATAGATGCCCTGCCATGTTCCTAAATTCAACCGGTGTTTGGAAATGGGGACCGAAATGGAATGCCCGATCAATGCGGCTTTGATATGGGCGGGCATATCATCTGGCCCCTCAATCGTATGGGCAAGAAAAGGAAGATTTTCGGGAACCAGGTAATTAAAAATAGATTCAAAATCGGTTAACACGTCCGGATCAGCGCTTTCATTAATGGTAATGGCTGCCGAAGTATGTTTGATAAATAAATGCAACATTCCGGTTTCTGGCAAGGGACTTAGTTGGGATAGAATCTCATTCGTAACAATGTGATACCCTCGACGGTAGGCAGGTAAGGCGAATTCAATCTGTCTCATGCTTCCTTTTTTGTGTATTAGAATTCTTTGACCAAAAGACCATTCTTTACTCGAGGCTCAAACCAGGTACTTTTTGGTGGTAAGGTAAGCCCCAAATTGGCCATTGTTTTGAGTTCGTCGGGGGATATCGGATAAATACAAAAACCAACTCTATTCTGACTTTTTGAAACGACTTCTTCCAAACCAGCAATTCCTGCTACCCCATCCACGTACTTCACTCTAAAATCATCCCTTACATCCTGAAGGCCCACGATTTTTCTTAAAATGTATTCGTTGAGCAAAAATGTATCGAACAAAACGGGCTGATCAGCATGTTTCTGCAATAGCTTTTTCTTCCACCTGATTCGATACCATTCGTTGTAAAGGAGCATTGTGAGTTCGTGCTTCTCTTTAGGTTTTCGACCGGCTTTAATTTTCTTGATCTTACAAATTTTTGACAACGCTGCCATAAACTGCAATGGAGAGATGGATTGAAATATTTCAGCGCACCGATTAAAATCATAAATGCTCAGATTATCCCATGAAAAATATAACGAGAGCACACTTTTGATCCGAGTATCCATCATTTCATTCTTATTGTCTGTCTCGTGAAGGATCAAAGCGGTCTTGACTCTATGATGGCCATCTGCAATGTAGGAATACTTCACCTGCTTCCGAAAGAGCTTGATTAATTCTTTGGCCAGATTCTCATCTTTCAACTTCCAGATCGAATGTTTCTCTCCGACTTCCTCAAAGGCGACTTCAAAAAATACCTTTTGATTATCGATTACATGACTGAGCATCTCTTCAATCTCATCTACCTTGTCATAGGCCAAAAGAACAGGTTTGACCATGGCATGATTTTGCAATGTTAAATTCATCATCTGTTGCTCTTTGGGTGCTAGAGTATTTTCATGTTTCAGCACTTTTCCGTCGAGAACGTCCTTAATGTCGGTACAGGCAATAATTCCATGATGAACCGATAATTTCGTTTCCAATCGATACACAAAAATGGATTCTGTATTTGATTTCTTGAAAAACCCACTTTTCTTATACTCTACGAATTGATGTTTAACAGTACCAAAAAATGATTCTGAAGAGGCGATTAGATCTAAATTGGGATAGACGGCTTTGAAAGGAATCAGTTTCATTTTATTACGGTCGGTTAAGTTACAAATGTAATTTTTTCTTTCTGGAAGGCAAATGGTTGGTGGTCGAATTGGTGGGAATGCTGGAATCCCTTGAATTGTGCAACTGCTTGAATCGTTGAAACTGCAGAAATGCTCTATTCGATGAGTTGGTTAGTGGCAAAATAATACAGTTGTACAGTGGCACAGTTATGGAGTTATTGATTTTTTGGAGTGGGTTACTTTTTTCGATTTTTTTACCTGACACGGAAGCATAAATTTTCAATCCATTTGCAATGTTTGGAAGGAACTCCATCTAATCTCTTCAAATATTCGGTTCCGCACCCATGGCCATATTTCCAACCTCTCAAATTTTCCCAATTTCTTCAATCTCTCAAATCTCTAAATCCCCTTTCCTTGTCGATTTATTTCTTTGTTCTAACCAATGAATGCATATTTTGCATCATCATATGTCAACTTCTGAATTAATTACTCATTCATATTTTGAAACAGATCCTAACACTTTTATTTTTTCGAGGCAAGCAATGCTATCGTTATCTGCGAGAAATTGGATTTGGGATCCTTGCGGTTGCAATATTTGTGTTAACTGGAATTCTGTTTAATGCGTTGCAATCCGTATTAACGATGCCGTCTGTTTCGGCGTCATGGCTCGCAGTGGTTATGTTGATGCTGGTGGAAGTGAAGCGAAAAGACACCTTGTTTTTATTGTCTATTTTTAATTCGATTAAGGAATTCAGACGTTATAAAATAGTTGAGAACGTAGTGATTGTAAGTCCGATTATCGCTTTCCAACTTTTTTTCTTTCAGTGGGATGTAATTGTTCTCATCTTAGGATGTTGTTGCGCAATGGCATTTCTTCCTTTTCATAGAATTAGTATTACCAACGCGGAAAGAAAGATTGATCTAAACTTCATTCCTTTAACTCGTTTCGAAATCAAATTTTACATCGAAAAAAGAATAGGATTATTCATCTTCATAACCATACTTCTTTTTTTGGGAGTAGTGCATATCAGTTTTTGGATCATTGGCATGCTGTTCTTATTTATGACTCCTGTAGAAATTTATACACCACAAGAATCGCGAGAAATGATCTTTTATAAATTGGGATATGTGCGAAATAAGATATTTGACGCTTTACAGTTCTTTTTACTCTTCATAATAATTCCCACCTTATCGACATGGATTGCAAACCCTTCGAATGGTTTAATAATATTATATGGAATCATAGCTTTGGTGCTAAGTATCTCACTTGCAATAAGTAAAAAGTATTCATCATACTTTGGAGTACAAATACTATCTTCTTCGGCTACCTCAACCATGATACTAACCGCAGTAATGCTAGTACCAGGGGGTCTATTCATCACGCTCGCAGCCTTTATCTATTATTATTTGAAGGCCGAAAAACACATGAAAAATCTATATGCTAACCATTAATTCCATATCGTTCAGTTTTGGTAAAAAGCCAATATTTCAAGAACTCAATTTAGAATTCCAAAAGGGAAAGACGTATGGAGTCGTTGGTGCAAATGGAGTGGGAAAAACTACGTTCTTCAGATCTCTCGCCGGTATATATACATTAAAAAGTGGACAAATCAAACTTGATGATATCCCTAGTCACTCTTCAAAGGTATCTTTCCTGCCCACCAGTCCATATTTCTATCCTCATATGAAGGGAATTGAATATTATAAAATAACTCAACAGGATGAAACAAAAATCCAACGTTGTATTCATATGGCGAATCAATTGAATATACCACTTGATCATCTTGTAGAAACCTATTCTACGGGGATGCAGAAAAAGCTGGCTTTTATATCTCAATATGTTAAAGATCGACCGATAAGCATCTACGACGAACCTTTTAATGGAGTTGATCTGGAATCCAATGAGATTTTACAACAATTACTTCTGAAAGACAAAGAAGGAAGGATCACCTTGGTATCTTCTCATATTCTAAGCATGCTTTTTGAGTTTTGTGATGAGATCATCCATATCGAAAAAGGTTTTAAGACAACGGTATTCAATCCATCAGAATTCTCAACTTTAAAGAAAAAAATAAGAGCTAATCTTCAATAAGACGATCCATTCTTAATGCACTCCACCCATTAATCGTTTGATGATCGGAGATATTAAAATGGCAAACAGACCAATCAACACCGTAAGTACTCCAAAACCGGCGTATACTGAAACGTATGAGTACAACTGCTGAAACCCTTCGGTAGTACTGTTGGCAACTTCTGGCGATAGCCCTGTGATGACTTCCGTAATATCTCCCAAGACTCCTACCGAAAAAGGATTGGTTTCACCCTCAACTACTGTAGTCAGTTTGGCGATTTTTCCAGCAAAAAAGTGCCCGTAGAAAGACGAGGTAAAAAATACACCCATAATAAATGCCAAATACTTTGCCGGAGATAGTTCTGTCATTTTCGACAATCCAATAGGAGAAATAAACATCTCTCCTACGGTAAGTATAAAATACCCCACAATCAAATACCACATAGGCGTTTGTGCAAATGCATCTGCCATATTTGCCGAAGAAGCAAAAATGATAAACCCCAATCCAAGTAGAACAAGACCTATCCCGGATTTAATGGCAGAGTTAGGGTTGCTATTCTTTTTGGTCAAGAAAGTCCATAACCAGGAAAATGGTATGGCCAGTACAATGATAAAACTGGAATTGATGCTATTCGTTTGAGCAGCATTCATCCAAATAAGATTGATATTCCGATCGGCAAAAAGGGTCAAAGAACTACCGGCCTGCTCAAAAATGGCCCAAAAAATGGACATTAATACCGTAAAGTAAAAAGCAACGATCAACCTTCCCTTCTGCACTTTTTCCACCGTGGAATAAATGTATCCCAATGCCCCAAGAATCACAATGGATGCCACCCATACGATGTAATGCTCGTATTGATTGAATTTGACGATCAGCGCAAATGCAGGAACAGAAAGAAATGCCATCATCGTAATCAATTGTCCTTTATTGAGTCCAAAAATCTTCTTATCATACAATTCCCGATTCGGCACTTTTCCATTCTCTCCGAATACATCTGCATTTAATCCTCGATAGAAATAAAACAACCCCAGCAACATGCCAATTCCGGCGAGCAAAAATCCATAATGCCAACCATAGCTTTCTGCCAACCAAGCGCAAAGTAGTGGAGCCGCTGCCCCTCCAATATTTATTCCCATGTAAAAAATGGTAAACCCTGAATCGCGACGGACATCATCTTTCTCATATAAGGTTCCGACAAAAGATGAAATATTGGGTTTAAAAAATCCATTGCCCACAATAATAAGAGCCAAAGATCCAAAGAAAAAAATCGGCTGCTCAATTGTTAAAAAGAAGTGCCCTAGTGCCATCATCACTCCTCCGAGAATAATCGATTTTCGAAAACCCAAATACGCATCTGCCAATACACCTCCAATAATCGGTGTGAAATAGACCAATGACATATAGGCCGCGAATATTCCAAATGACATGGTATCTTCATACAACAATTGTTTTGTCATATACAACACCAAAAGTGCTCGCATACCATAAAAAGAAAATCGCTCCCAGAGCTCGGCAAAGAAGAGGTAGAAAAGGCCTTTCGGATGTCCAAGTAAAGTTTTGCTTGCTTGCATAGGAATTTGCGTTGTGGAGATCCTTAGCAACAGTTGAATTTCTTTTTTAGGTTGATTATTGGTTCGCTATTCGCTCCAGTTTGTCTGCTTGCTTTAATGAACTTGTTTATCCCAGCGGAAAGTCAGGGATAGTTCATTTAACTGTGTCTGGTTTTATAATATTTTTTCTTTTTTCAGTTTTTCAGGGAAGTTAGGTTTGCTGCATGCCTTCGCCCTCGAAAGAGGCGTGCAGCAAACCTAACGTCGCTTGATTTCTAGCCCGTAT
>JBCCVV010000097.1:0-22323 GCA_039194925.1 Bacteroidota bacterium | reverse complement strand
GATCAGAAAACCAGATGCCATCGAAATGTCTGAGCACTATATTTGTACATTTTCTCCGGCATACTGTTATAAAACTCTCATATCCTTTCCTATTCAAAATTATTTCAGATAAACATCATTCCCACTTCCTCAGCATTTTGTTCGTTGTCGATGCCTATATATTCTCTAAGTTGAGATTCTGTTGAGTGTCCGGTCATAGGCATTATTTGGGAGAGTTTGAAACCCATTCTATACATATTAGTCGCAAAGCTTCTTCTACATAAATGTGATGAGACTAATTTGTGCTTTTCAACATAACATTTCTCAACTCTGGCTTTTCTTGCAATAAACTGTTTTACAACTAAAATCTTATCATTGAATCCAACAAGGTCAGCCAATTCCTTCAATCCATCATTGAATTTCTGCATTGACATTTTAGGGCTTGTGTAATTATACTTTTCGAGAACGGGAATCAGCCAAGGGAATATATTTAGTGGAATTTTGGCGGGTATATCAGTTTTATCAGAAATTACAGTTATCAAAGGAATACCATTAAATGAAGTTGAAAATTGCTCTGACTTATATTTTGAGAAGTCGCTAAATCTTTGACCTGTTCCCGCACCTATCAAGCATAAGTCCCTAATTTTACTCAATCGACTGGATAGTCTCAATTCTGCAAGTCGTGAAAGCTCTGATACGCTAAAGAAAACATGTTGTCCTTTCGCTTTCTTTGTTGGAACAGTCCATCCTTTCCCCTGATACTCCGTATTTAAATGAAGCTTCTGCCTTCTTGCTGATTCCAGAAATCTCTTTAATATTTTTAAAGTCTTATTTCCATATGCAAGCTGTAAGTTTCTGCTTGCGAGCCAATCAATAAGTTTAAGCCTGAAATTCCAATCCACATCTTCAAACGTGAATAAATTACTTATGTCATAATCAATAGCGAATTCTTTCAAAAGTTTTACATGAATTCTAAGAGGTTCAAGTGTGCTTTCTTTCATATTCGCTTCTCTTAATTCTGCTATCTCCTTTTCAATAAATTCAAAGAAACTGATACCATCTTTTGGTACATTAATTTGACTTGAAAGTCTTTTTTCCAAGGCTTCGCCAGTTTTGATTTTTAACTGATACTTAAATCTGTCAACATTAATATTGCCGTATTCACTTGTGATATAAATATCTGTGCAGAATGATGATAATTTATCTAATTCTTTATTCAATAATATCAAATCTGAACGCCTCTCTTTTAAGAATGCTCTGTTGTCTTTTTTATTCCAATCAGAAGGTGAAATATTTAGTCCAGTAGAGTATTGAACCTTTTTTCCTCTATATCGGAAGATCATTAAAATTAAAGTCTCTTTTTCTGAATTTGGAGATTTTAAATTGAATCTAGGTTTTGGTAACTTATTCATAAGATGATAAGATTTAAGCCAAAACTATTCTCTGATTTTCTCTATATCAATAGCAGTCGTTTAGTAGTCGTTTCTGTTCCTTGGTTTTCCTTCTATGTCATGAAATTGGCTGAAATAGTACCAATATTGGTCTAAATCAGACCAATATTGCGGAAAACTATGGAAAATTCATCTTGTTTAGCGTCCTTGAAGGACCGCCCACATAATCAAGCACTTACGAAGAAATTTTGTAAGTGCTTTTTCTTTTGTTCAAATTCTATTATGATTGCATCTTGTCCCTCAAAAAGTAATGCAGCGATAACGATTCGGATTTTATTTTTGACCTGATTCGGGAGTTGAATCTCTCTTTGTCAATTAGTAGCTGGGGAATAGATAAGTAGCGTTTGCCAAGGCTCACTGTTAAGAGTTTGATCTATGTATTTTCATATCGAGACTTGATGTGGATGAATACCCTTCTCTCAATTTTCTATCTAAAAACCTGGCTAAAGAATCTATTAGACGTGTATAGCGATACTTTCCCTTCCATCCATGAACACCTCAAAGCTGGGTATAAAAAATAGGTATTTATACGTGTTGTGCTCGGAATAATTAATCTTTACCTTTAATAAATGTAATAGTATACACTATGAAAAAGGTGGTTATAAGAAGATCAGATCTTATCGATGGTGAGTTTAAAGTGAGCGGGTATAAACATGCCAGTAATGTGGTAATCTGTGCAGCAATGGCGACAGCTGGGAGTATACAGATTAATAATATTCCAAAAATAAGTGATACAGAGGTTCTTTGCCAAATAATTAAAATCTTAGGTGGGGCAAGCCAGTTTGAAGGAGAATCTCTGATCGTAGATTGTTCCGATCTCGACCAATGGGAAATTCCTGCCGACCTCAGTATTTTGAGCCATGCATCCATTTATTTGATGCCGGTCATCCTGGGAAAGTTAGGGAAGGTAAAAATCGGGAAAACCGGAGGATGTATGATTGGGGATGATAAAAAAAATGGTGAAAGACCGGTGAATCACATGTTGAGCGTGCTTTCCAAATTTGGCGCCACATTTAACGAGTCGTCGGGATTCATTCATGGAACATCAAACACATTTACGGCGTGCGAAATTGATATTTCCGATTATTCGACCAGACAGGATGTAGTGACAGGACCTCTGATTTCTGGTGCGACAAAGACGGCAATACTAGCAGCTTTATTGACCGAAGAAGGAGTTACCACAATTAAAAATCCATATCAGAAACCCGATGTCACCGAGCTTCTTGAGTTTGCTTCAAATAACGGCTACGACGTTGATTTTACCACTGAAAGAATTAAAATCTATAAAAATAAGGAGCATGTCAAACTAAAAACCCATGATCTGTTGGATGATATCAGCACCATAATGACATATATCACTACAGCCTTATACAATGAAATCTCTATAAAAATCCGACTACGGCAGCCTCAAAAAGTACAAAAAGGATTAAAAGCAGAAATGGAGGTATTCAGAAAGATGGGTGTAAAATTAATTTGGAATGACAATCTTCTTATTATTCCAAAAAATCAAGAAATAAAGTCTACAAATATTGAAGTGACCAGTATGAGCATTTACTCTGATCACCAACCTTTTTTTGCGCTTCTTTTAACCAAGGCCAATGATAAAAGCTCAATAACTGAATACGTTTGGAAAAAAAGATTTTCCTATGCCAGAGAATTGAATAAACTATCCTCTATAAATCCATTTACTGACGATGGAAGAAAATTAGAAATACAACCTGCTATGTTAAGTAACGGGTCCAAGATTCTGGTGGCCGAGGATTTGAGATCTGCAGCGGTTCTTCTCCTGGCATCTCTGGGTGTGGAGGGTTCTACCATGGTAGAAAATATCGATCATCTCGCAAGAGGATACGAAAACCTGATCGGTGATTTGATTCAACTCAATGCCAATATAAAATTGATAAATTGAATGGGACTGCATATTCTAAATAAACAGGCGATTGAAAAAGCTTCATTCAGAACCTATCCTTATAAGTTGGGTACTATTGAGCATGTAGTCCATAAATCGTATCAAAAACAACTCTTGGCAAGATTTCCAGAGAGCAATTTTACTCGCGTAGTGAAATCAACTCAAGACAAGTCCTATGAAATGAATATCAGACCAATCTTAAAGCCGGGATCAAATGCCATCGTCTCTGCGTCTCAATTGGATAGTCTGTGGATACAACTCATCGAAGAGCTAAAGTCAGCAGAATACAGAAACCTGATCAGCACTATAACCGGGATTTCTTTGGATGATTGCGAAGTGGAAGTCAATTTATGGAAATACACGAATGGCTCTAATCTCTCTGTACACAAGGATAAGGACGAAAAAGTAGTAACCCACCTCATATACATGAATGATATTTGGAAAGATTCCTGGGGTGGTCATTTTTGCATTCATACTGAAAAAAGTCAGGAATCGATATGTGAAAAAATTCTCCCTGTAGTAGATAATTCGTTGATACTGATCACAACCAATAATTCATGGCATTCGGTCGCCGCGGTTAAGCCGGAAGCACATTCACCCAGGAAAGGGCTCCAAATAATCTTTAAATCTACCTCCATATGAAAAACAAGAGTATTCTAGTAGTTGGTGGCGGGGGGTATATAGGATCCAATTTGGTTCCTGAGTTATTGCGGGTAGGATACAAGGTGCGTGTATTGGATATCTTTATTTACAAGCACAAATTTAAACCAAATCAAAATCTGGAAATACAGACGGGAGATATTCGGGATATTCAAGCGGTAAGAACATCATTACAAAACATCGACTATGTAATATATCTGGCTTGTGTCTCCAATGATCCGGGTTATGAAATGGATCCGGAAGTTGGAGAGGAGATTAACTATACCGCTTTTGAACCCTTTGTAAAAGCTGCGATTGATGCCAAAATAAGTAAATTCATCTATCCTTCTTCGTGCAGTGTTTACGGAAATGTAGGAAATGGCATCGTGGACGAAACCACAATTCCAGCACCCCTCACAGAATATGCCAAAAGCAAATATAAATGTGAAAACATATTGATCGAAAATTCCAATTCTTCTTTTAATACCATCATTTTCCGGCCAGCAACAGTATGCGGTTATGCCCCACGCATGCGCTTTGACTTATCCGTAAATGAGCTGATCAATAAAATTCTCCATCTGGAAGAAATTGTAATTAATGGAGGCAACTGTATTCGACCCTCTCTACACATTAACGATATGGTAAGGGCCTATTTGAATGTTTTAGCCAACGACAGAACTGACCTCTCCGGTACTATTTATAATCTGGCATTTGAAAACTTCACTGTATCGGAAAATGCAATTCGATTGGCCCGGAAAATGGAAAAAAATCCAATCATTATTCACAATGATTCGATGGACAAAAGATCCTATCATGTCATCTCGGAAAAGGTAAAGGTGGATCTGAATTTTATGCCTCAATTTGGAATTTTGAATGCTGCAAATGACATTACGAGGGCCTTTCATAAAGGATTGCTCAAAGATAGTTTTAGCAATCTTTACTACTATAATAAACGGGTTCAAAAAAAGACTCTTTTTTCTTTTTACAATTTGAATTGATATGGATGATTTGAAAGCGTATAAAAGAATATTGATTGTTGGGTGTCCCGGAAGTGGAAAGAGCACATTGAGCAGAAAAATAAATAGGGCGTTAAATTATCCACTTTATTCTATGGATGATCTCTACTGGAAAGAAAATTGGCAGCGAACCCCGGATCCTGAGTTTATTAAAATTCTATCTTCCATTGTAGCAAGAGAAAATTGGATCATTGAAGGCAACTACAGTCGTTTTTTTGATATTCGTCTGCAACGGGCAGATATGGTGCTCTTCATAGAAAGCTCAACGATTGTTTGTCTCTTCAGAGTAATAAAAAGAGCCTTACTTCGAAAATTTGTTGACCCTTCCAGCCTCCCGATTAATGTCAGAAAAGGTAAAAAAGCAGCCAGATTCAGATTTGATCCCAAGTTTTACCGATTGATCCTCAACTTTAATAAAAAAACCAAACAATTGATGTTGGATTCCATTTCGAAATCCGATTGTCAATGCATAAAAATAAGGTGAATATGGATAAGATCATATTAAAATATCGACCGGAAGAATTTGCTGTTCACGAAAATATTTCGATGCAATTCAACAAAGATGGCAATTATGCATACTATAATCTTTACAAAATAGGGTATAGCACATTTGATGCCGTAAGTATCATCTCTGAATACTTTGATTTGCCAGCAGAATCGATTCGATATGCTGGACTAAAGGATGAAGACGGATGCACGCAACAATCTTTTTCTGTGGTAGATCTATTGGATGAAAAAAGGTTAACCCATTTCAACCAAGCAAATCAAAATCAAGAAGCCCTTATGAAAATCACCTTCCTGGGTAGAGGGTCCACGTCACTAAGGATCGGAGGTCTCAATGGGAATGGCTTTTTGGTTACGGTAAGGAATATCAGTAGCGAATTGAATCATATACAAAAATCAAGTATCACTTCTTTATACCTCAATTATTATGGGGAACAAAGATTTGGATTACCCAAGGAAAAAAAGTTGACCCATTTAATCGGCGAAGCTTTAATTCATAATAATTTTGATAAGGCACTCAACCTGGTAAAACAGAGCGGAGCCATGGAATCAAAGTCCGCAAAATTATTTGTGGGCAATAGCAAAGACTTTTTTAAATCAATTGATTCTCGTCTGTTCCTTTTCTATCTGAGTGCTTATAGTTCTTTCCAATGGAATATGGATTTGAGCAAATTGCTCACTTCACTATCCAAACCAAAAGACTTGCACCACTCCCATGAGGAAGGGATACCATACGTTTATGCGAAGAAGAAAAAACAGCTGGTCAAATTAATGATGAAAAATGAAAAGCTGGAATACAAAAGATATTCAGTGGGTGAAGACTTATCGATAGAAGAAAAAATCGGATTTAGACCCACCGTGCTACAAACCAATATCCGCGTACAGGATATCGAAGAAGACGAAAACAGCAAGGGAAAGTTCAAGTTTAAAATGAGCTTCTTTTTATTCAAAGGGTCATATGCTACAACAATGTTGCGTCAGTTTATTGAATTGAACAGGATAGCGGATGATAAATTATATACGACAAATAAAGTAGCCCTATGACCGCTGACCAACATATAAATACTGCTTCTTTGGTCAATTTTAGAAACATTGCCGGAAGTCTAAGTTTGTATCGGACGGCCCATGTCCATGTCTACAGGAAGGAGGATATCGAATTCCTAAAGGAAAAGAAAATCACGTGTGTTGTGGATTTCAGAAATTCTGAAGAAATTCAGAAACAAGACCTTTTTGAGCTAGTCAAGTCTGATCACGAAATGAAGTACATTAATTTCCCGATTGCAGGATACCAGGGTGCTTTCAGAGATATCCATTCGCCATCAACTCAAGATTATGTACACTATGCACTTAGAATAATGACCCATGGTGCGCAAGCCTTCAAAAAATTCCTGAACCTACTTGAAGTATCCGAAAATGAAAGATTTGTTTTTGGTTGCCATGCCGGTAAAGACAGAACCGGAATAATGTCTATTCTAATTCATAATATCCTGGGAGTTAGCAATGAGGTCACTTATCAGGACTTTATGACCACGAATGAAGAACTTCAAAATCATGCTCATCATTTCGAAAATAACTGGACCAAAAGAAAAATGTCCAAAGAAGAATACTTACAACGAATTCGTCTAGAAGAAACTTATTTTGATGCGCTCATGCTAGAAATCAATAGGAGGTATGGATCGCTGGAATTATACATTTCCAATACCTTGAATATTTCTAATGATTCCAGAGCCATCATAGCTAAAAAATATACACACCATGACTAGAATACTTTGTATAATCCCGCCATATATTCCAAGTTACTTCAATGCCGGTCATCACCTGCCTATTTTCTCAGTAGCTAATTATCTTCGCAAAGACACTGCTTTTGAAGTGAAGGCATTGGATTGTGCAGCCTTGAATTCGACCTGGAAAGACATATGCGATGTATTAATTGAAGGGTTCGATTTCATCGTGGTAATGAATGATTTTGATGCCATTGATACGTTTAAGCGCTTCGTTTCCTATTGCAAAGAATTGAATCCCACAGCCAAGTTGATAACATTCGGAAGGCTTAGTCATCAAATCCCTTTGTTTTTCACAAGATTTGAGTTTGATTGCATCGTTAATTCCGGAGACTATGAAGCAGGAGTCAAATCCTCCATAGATTATTTGAATAGACATACCACTGAAAGAACAGGTTTTTTTGTAAAAGAAGAGGACAATTATCTAGAACCTCAATCCAAAGGTCATTATCTAAATCCTTCTGAATGGGCATTCCCGGACATCGAAGAAATTCCATATGCCGCTTATGACAAAATGTACCTTAATGATCTGAACAAATTTTGTGGAATCCCGGAAAGAAGAGAATTGGTCATTCCGATTGCCCGAGGTTGCCCGGTAAATTGTTCTTTTTGCGATGTTCCAAGAATGCAAGGAAAACAAGAGAGAAGGGTGTCCGTAAAACGGGTGATTGAATATATTCGTTCGTCCTTTAACAGGCATCCAATGGAATACTACTCATTCTATTGTCCAACCTTTACCCTGGATAGAAACTGGGTCCTGGATTTTTGTAAGAGCGTCATTGAACAAGAACTTATTTATCCCTGGAAATGTGTAACTGTTGCTGGTACGCTTACTAGAGATCTTGTGAAAATTATGAGCCAGGCAGGTTGTATTCGTATCAGTATGGGCATAGAAACGCTGGACGAAAATGCAAGCAATGGTCTCCCTAAGGTCAAACAAAAGGGGGAAACACATCTTGAGTTGGTGATCCAATGGTGTGAAGAATTTGATATAGAGGTAAACTGTTTTATTATTTTGGGCCTACCGGGTGATTCGATAGAAGGAGTACGATATACGGTCCAAAAAATATTGCGTTTCAATGGAAGAGTGCGTCCTACGATCTACACACCATATCACTTGTTGAGGGAAGATATGACCGTGGATGAAGTCAATAACTTTAACCGCCAGTTTTTCGTTCGTGAAGATAAAGAAACAATTTCCGAAACGGACAAACTGCTTTACTACAACCTATTCTATAACAACCAAGATGATTTTGAGACTCAGGTGATGAACCAAATTCCTCTGCGTACCGGAGAATTGGCCTAAAAAATGGAACAATACATTGGACTTAAACAAACACATATCAAAAAATCTCTTTCAGGGGCAGGCTTACGTAAAAAAGGATTATCGTAATCAGATCAACCTGGGCAGCAACGAGCTGCATGATGCAGATGTAGAACGGATGACTTCCAAATTTTTGAACTCTGCAGATTATTCCTGGTTTCATTTATATCCATACTATCCTTATTTCAGAGAATACATTGCGGAATCATTCAATTCAAAAAAAGAAGAAACACTTCTTTATCCAGGATCAGATGCTGCCATCAAAGACCTATTATTTGTACTGGCATCTAATAGCAAAAGTGTAATCGTCCAACATCCCAATTACTATAATTATCAAAATTATGCTGTTACTTATGATTATTCCATTCAATTCATCCCTTTTCTGTTTACACATAAAAATGCCTTTGTTGAGAAAGTAAAAGATGCTCTGGAGAATGCTCCATCATCGATTTTGGTCCTAACGAATCCTTGCGGAATTTCCGGGCAATGTCTGGAAATAAATGAAATGGAAAAAATTCTTAGATGGGCTCATGAGAAAGGTCATTTGGTAATTATTGACGAAGCCTATGTAAAATTTGGATCATTTGATCATCTTGGTTTTCTGGGGCAATTTCAAAATCTTGTCATCGTAAGAAGTTTCTCAAAATTTCCTGGTTTGGCAGGCGCAAGATTATCTGTTGTATTTGCCAGTGAAGATATAATGTGGCATTTGGAAAAATTGAACCCAATGAATAGTATCTCACGAATGACACTGGAATACTATAAGTTCATTTTCGAAAATGAATTGTTTCAACATATCTCCGCTTCGATTGATCAGCGAAAAAAAATCATTATCGAAAAGGTTAGTGCGCTTGACAACAAAGTGAAATGTTTTGATACCAAAACAAATTTTTTACTCTTTGATTTTTTCTCTGTCGAAAATGTAAATGCATTCATAAGTATTGCAAACGACCTGAATTTTGCTGTTAAAAATATGTTTGGCTATCCCGGATATGAAAATTATTTACGATTGACCGTGCCCGCATCATCGGCGATTGACAGAATGGTTGAAGTCTTTGAAAAGTATTCCTTATTGAAGTCAGAATTAATCTAAAAAATATGAATCTATAACTATTAAAATGAATAAAAAAGCAATTTTTCTCGGGGGTACAAAGGGATTGGGGCTAAGTTTAGCCAAAAAAGCCGCTCACCTTGGGATGAAACCAATAATCCTTGGGTCGTCCGCTCAAGAAGAGGAGGTCAGCAAAGATTTTCCAGATGATAATGAGGCTTATACGGTCGATTTGTGCAATATGAACGATGTAGATGGCGCTGCCTATGGAACGGGAAGTATTGATTATCTTTTTTGGATTTCAGGAGTATTTTTGAAAAAACCGTTGAACGAAGTTTCTGATTTTGAAATACGCCGAATGACAGATATTCATTTCTTGGGGCCTGTCACCTATCTCCGCAATTTTCTCAAAGTCCAAACCACTCCTTTTCATCTTATAACTATTGCTTCGTGTTCGTCCTGGCGCTTGAGAAAAAACGAATCCTTGTATACTGGTCTTAAGGCCGCGCAGGCATGTTTTTCCAGAAATCTGGCAGAAGATATAGCCGAACAACTACCTGGCTCGAAATCATTATTGATTAATCCCGGAGGCCTGAATACTCCAAACTTTTGGAAGAATGAAAACATAGATACCGCCGGTTTTTTAAACCCCGATAAGGTCGCCGATATTATTTGGGATCATGTGCTCAACCAAAAAACGGTCTTTCAAGAAGTCCAAATTTTACGTAAAAAACCTGTTGTAATCGGTTCGGATCCAATAATAAAATATGGTCCCCAAAAACCAGAAATCCCTACTTAGATATGAACGAAATAAAAAACAATAAGCATCTAAAAGTTGAATTCAATCAAAACCCATATAAGTGGTTTAGAATGGAAGAATTTATCGATCTTCAGTCAGGAAGCAAGCTGTCGGACTCTTATCCGCAATCAGGATTTCAAATGTTCAAACGAGAATCCGGAGGAAATAAACAGTATCAATTTTCGGTAAGGCATGTATTGAATAAAAATAAATGGGAAGCCAGAGAAGACCTATCGTCGGAATGGATTGAGTTTTTGGACTTTCTCAATAGCATGGAACTAGTCGAAATGCTGGAATCTGTAACCGGGCTCTCCTTAAAAGACGATGAAAAGGATATTGGTTTTTTTAAATTTGAACAAGGCGATTGGGTTTCTCCCCATACCGATCGAGAAAATAAAAAGCTAACCTTTGTCTTATATTTTAATAGAGAATGGCATTCGTCATGGGGAGGATGTATACAAATACTAAAATCCAACCTATCTTCGAGTGTAGTAGCGGAAAGTCTGCCACTTGTTGGAAACACGGTAGGAATTATAAGATCGGATGATTCCTGGCATATGGTTACTCAAGTATCTAATGAGGCAAAATCATTTCGCAAAACAGTACAAGTAGAATTCTGGAATAAAGAAAACAAATCATAAATATACTTAACCCATCTCTCTTTCTCAGAGAGATACAAAAATCAATACCTATGTTAAATTTAAGTTCAATTTCAAAAGGTAAACTATCTACAAAACCTTTCAAATGGGGCGTTATGAATGGCGTCTTTGAAAACAATAAAATAGCACGATCTTTAGCTTCGGATTTTCCTACAGAAGGATTTTCATATCGTTTGTACGGGAAAGGTTTTTATTTAAAAAGGGTTCTTGTTAAATTAGGAAGAAAGTCCGCTAGTAATAAACGAACACTTGCTAAATCATACGTACAACTAGGGAAAGAACTTGGCTCGGCAAAATTTAGAAGATCGGTAGAGAAATTTACAGGAGTACCCCTAAAAAATCATCCGATGGAAGCAGTGTTATTTAGGACTGGACATTTTACCACATTTAGTGCACATGAAGATATAAAAGCTGCCGCTGTGCGAGTAACTTTTTATCTAAATGACAAATGGTCTGCAAGGAATGGTGGCGAATTTCATATTCTTAAAAGTCAAAAAAGCAAGTCTCCTGCTGGCAATTTAGTCCCAAAATTAGGAAGCGCGGCTGTGATAGTACGATCAAAAAACTCTTGGCATACTGTATCTCCGGTTAAAGCTAGCATGAGAGATAGCAGAAATACGCTGGTCGTAACATTCTATAAGCCTAGTACTAAATCAACAAGAAAATAGTAGTTAAAATATTTATGTATTGTCATTTCGACATTATTTGTATTGATGTTTGTGGCTTGGGACCACACAGGTTGTTTTTTTGTATTTCATAGGGGAAGAGTGAAGGTCAAATTTTTTTCAAGGAAAAAAGCATTGAAGTACATCTCCTTGTGCGATCCTAAAGAAATCTATGTTATTTCAATTGCGGACCCAGGAGTAGCACAAAAGACTGTATTGAAAAACATTCCCCAAAAAAACAAACTGGAACTTGCGTTCTACGATGTATACGATCCGGATTTTCCACATGGTCCAAGAAAAAAGCATCTGAAAAAGTTATTTAAGTTCGCCGAAAAAATTGAACGTTTTGAAAATGAAATAATAGTATTTTGTTCTAAAGGGTATTCTCGTTCTCCGGCAATAGCTTACATACTTTGGTGTTGGAAATTAGGATATAAAAAAGAAAAAGAAGCACTTATTAAGGCATTCGACAACGATAGGGAAAACATGCCCAACTTTTTACTTGTACAGATTGCCGATAGCTTGCTTCAACGCGGTGGTAGAATGATCCACTATTTGGTAAGAAATTTTTATTAAATCTATCTCAACATGTACCTATACGCAAATGGCTGTTCTTTTACCACGGGTTACGGTTCTGAAGATACAGAATCAAATGAGGATTATGCCTTCATACATCCACACGCCTGGCCACAAAAGTTGTGCGAGTTGATGGGTCTCGATGATGTTTTTAATCATGGATTAGCAGGAGGTTCAAATGATCGAATTTTACGAACTACAATCGACTGGATTCTCAATCAATGGATTGGTAAAAATAGGAGTACATCAGATTTAACTGTAATTGTCGGTTGGACGGACAACAGCCGAAGAGAATTTCTAATAGATGGGAAATGGGTACAAATTATACCCTACCACAACTATCCGAAATCGCCCGAAATGAACAAATTAAATAAAATTTATAGATCGGTGGCATGGAGTGAGGAAGAAGCTTCGCATCGATTTGCTTATCAGTTATTGGCGCTTCAGTCGTTTTTATGTTTCTATGATATTAGATACTTCTTCTTTGATGCATTTATGCCTAGTAAAGAGATTGTATCTGCTGATACGTCACATTGGGAAAATTATAAATCACAAATTGATAAGACCAGATATTATGGTTTTGATCAGTCCGGTATGGATATGCGTTCGCAAGTAGCATTGGAATTTCCCAAGTGGAAAAAAAGACATCCTAGCAAAAAAGGTCATCTCTATTGGGCCCAGGAATTGAATAGTTTTATTGAAAAAAAAATAAAGATCAAATGAAGAAAATAGTAATGTGGTTCAGGTCGATACGGAAATCGTGGAAACAGTGGCGAAAGATTCGCAAGGCAAAGCGTAAAAATCCATTTATTTATCCCTAGGCTATGAAGACTATAATGGGTATAAGTTGTCTTGGACACGATGCGGGTGTCGCAATTGTTAAAGGCAAGGAAATCTGCTTTGCTGCACAGACTGAACGATATAGCAAGCAGAAAAATGATTCTTATCTCAATCATGAAATAATTCAAAATGCAATTGATGTCGGAGGAAGTCCGGACCTTATTGTTTATTACGAAAATCCTCTGCAAAAAAAATTGAGACAATTGGTCGCAGGACAGTGGAAAAGCGCCTTTTTCGGAACATGGCCCAAACGTTACATCCGCAGTTTTACAAGCTTGAGTGACGTCCCAATCCATAGTGTCGGACACCATCTTTCTCATGCTGCCGGTGGATATTATACCTCATCATTTAAAGAAGCTGCAATAATCGTTGTGGATGCAATTGGAGAATGGAATACGATCACGGTATGGGAGGCAAGAGGCAATGATCTCAAGAAGATTTATACATGCAATTATCCAAATAGTCTGGGTTTGTTTTATTCCGCCTTTACACAACGCATCGGCTACAAGCCAAATGAAGAAGAGTATATCATGATGGGGCTTGCCACCCTTGGAGAACCCAAATATGCCGAACTGATAAAAAATGACTTCATTGAAGATACCGATCCGCCTAACTTCGAACTTAAGAGATCAATGCATCGGGGGATTTTAGATTGGCGCCCGGATCTAAAGGATGATAAGAATATTGCAGCCAGTGTCCAACAAATCACCGAGGACTTTTTGATTGACCTTTGGAAATGGACAAGTCAAAATACGGGAATGACAAATCTGGTCTATTCAGGAGGAGTGGCTTTAAACTGCGTTGCCAATGCAAAACTCGTACAAAAAGGATTTTTCGAAAATGTATGGATTATGCCAAATCCGGGCGACTCGGGCAGCAGCCTTGGTGCGGCCTTGGCCTACAAAAACGATTGGGTCAACTGGAATGGTCCTTATTTGGGGTATAACCTTGATCGGCCATTTTTACAAGAAAATGAAGCATTGGAGGAGTTGATGAAAACCGGAATTATTGGCTTTGCGCATGGACGATCCGAGTTTGGTCCCCGAGCTCTTGGGAATAGAAGCTTGCTTGCCAATCCCACCATTCCGGATATCAAGGATCGAGTGAATCACATAAAAAAAAGGCAATCTTTTCGTCCCTTCGCTCCCATTGTATTGGAAGAACATGCTCATGAATATTTTGATCTTCCTTTTGATACTTCTCCATACATGCAATACGTAGTTCGGTGCAAAAAACCGAATTCCTTTCCGGGTATAGTACATTCAGATGGTTCCAGTCGGGTACAAACCATAAATTCTGAACAGAACAATCGAGTTTACAATCTCCTAAAATCTTTTTATCAAAAAACCGGTTGTCCTATGATGCTCAATACCAGTCTGAATATCAAAGGAATGCCGATTTTAAATGATCAAAATGACATCCTGGCTTTTGAAAAAAAATATCACATAAAAGTTTTTTAAAAATATCCATGAAATGAAAGTTATAGACCGCTCACCAATAAAATTATGGTTTGAAGATGAAAGCTTCCTGCCGATCATGGAAGCAATTATTGAAGCTACAAAAGTTGAAATCCCAAGTTGCTATATGCTTTATCAATTTGCAACCAATGCAAAAAATATCGATGGGGATGTAGCAGAGGTTGGCACATACAAGGGGGGATCAGCCAAGTTGTTGTCATTAATATTTAACGATGGTAAAAAGGACATACATCTATTCGATACTTTTCAAGGCATGCCCGCGGTAGATAAATCAATCGACTATTTCCAGCAGGGTTCATTTAGCGATACTTCGCTGGTAGCTGTAAAAGAATATTTATCCGAATTTTCCAATGTCAATTATCATCCGGGATTCTTTCCACAAACTGCAATTCCCGTAAATTCAAGAAAATTTTGTTTTGTACACATTGACGTAGATATACTCCAATCAGCGAGAGATTGTTGTGAATTTTTCTTTCCGCGTTTGAGTATTGGCGGGATTATGATTTTTGACGACTATGGCTATAGAAAATGCCCGGGAGCTAAAAAGGCAGTCGACGAATACTTCCAAAATGAAAATGTTATGCCCATTTATCTCCCAACAGGTCAGTGTGTAATTATAAAAAATAACTAAATGAATAAGCGCATCGGTGATTATGAACAGTTTGCAAGAGCTTATGCTGAAAAAGTAGAGGTCAATGCTTATAATGCACTATATGAGCGACCTGCTCTGATCAGCAAGTTACCATCATTGGAAGGAATGCGTGTACTTGATGCCGGTTGTGGAGTCGGTGGATTGTCAGAATTGATGATTTCCAGAGGTGCCCATGTCGTAGCCGTGGACCGGAGTCCCGAAATGCTGGAGATAGCCAAAGAACGATTGGGGTCAAAAGGTACGCTGATGCAAATGGATTTATCCGCTCCCCTGACCGCACTCAAAACCGAAAATTTCAATCTTGTTGTAAGTTCTCTGACCCTTCATTATATCGAAGATTGGTCTGTGATCCTCCAAGAAATTAATAGAGTATTACTTCCAAATGGTGAGTTAATATTTTCTACCCACCATCCTTTTCTTGATCATTCTCATTTAATCGATATGAAATATTTTGAAAGGCAAATTGTAGAAGAACCTTGGGAAGGATTTACGGAAAAACCCGTAATCATGCGGTATTATAGAAGAAGTCTGGGAGAAATGTATCGTGAGATAATATCAGCCGGATTCAGTATATTGGATATGGTAGAACCCTTTCCATTGCCCTCTTGCAAGGAGAGGTTTCCCAAGGAATATGAGATTTTATCCAAACGTCCTGTGTTTATTATATTTCACTTGAAAAAAACCAATTAGTCGAAATTGAGTTTCCATTCCTGTACCCACTTGAACTCATTCCAAGTTCCATTTGAAAGTTTATGCTATAGTAATCTACATCTTTAAAATTCGCTTCCCAGGACACTTTACCAAAGGATTTATCCAAATCGACCAACATTAGTTTCGACGTATTCAACCTATTTAATCTTATGTAATTACTCGTCAATTTGTGCGAAACCGCTTTTGTTTTGGTATGCAATTGCATCCTGATTTTTTTGATTTATTGAAGAACAATGACTTATTGAAGATAAGGTTGATTTGCGAACCCTTTCATTGAGTAGTCTTTTTAGTAAAAAAGCATAAAAATTCACTAAAACCTTTAAGAGATGACGCGTTTACACTTTTAACTGTTTGGCATGAGCACCTACTATGCTTTTTCTTTTATACTTGAAGTTGCTTTTAAGTTTAGAAAATATAAGAAAGAATGATGCGCAGAGGTTTTCTAGTATTAGCAGTTTTTATGCCCTTGTCAATGATGGGCCAATTAACTCATAAATGGCTTTTTTCGGATATAAAATCACCTTCTTCAATATCGGTTGGAGATATCGATTTGGATGGAGACAATGATGTTTTGATTAGTGACGAGGAAATCTATTGGTTGGAATTTGAGGATTATGAAGCGGTGGGCAGACATGTAGTGTCTGGAGTAGACGAAAATCAGGTAATATTGTCTGATGGTGATGGCGATGGAGATCTTGATTTCTTTTACAATTCACAATTGGAATTTGGTTATTTTGAAAATTTAGATGGTAAGGGTGCATTTGGGGTAAAAACCCTTATTTATACCATTTCTCATATTAGCGTCTTTAATTTTGGAAACTTTGAAGATGTGGATAAGGATGGAGATATGGACTTTTTTACAGATGGAATTTCTTGGTTTGAAAATCTGGGAGATTTTGCATTTAAAGCAGAAGAATTGGTGTATAAAGTTGATTCCAAACATACAAGTACCAGAGAACTGGTATTTGTTGATTGGGATAATGATGCCGATAAAGATATACTACTCAATCGTGGGGTTGGAGACAGATACAATCAGGTGGTCTTGTTAGAAAATAATGGGGATTTTATCTTCCCAAACGAGCTTGTTCTTATTGATTCATTTCCTGGTGATGATCGTGCCTTTACCTTTGTATCAGATCTGGACAACAACGGAGATTTGGACGTGGCTGTCCATTTAGGTCCGCGTAATATTGGGTGGTTTCAGAACGTGGCGGGTGAATTTTCTGAATTTATTCAAATTGCCAATTACTACGATTTCCCATCTGGTTTTGAAGTAGCAGATTTGGATAATGATGGGATGTTGGATGTATTATGGTCTGGACATGGAGGAGTTTTTTGGAAAAAAGGAGGCCAAGGTTTCTCTTTTGATGAAGAAGAGCCTATCCAATTGATTGCTGGTTCGGGCTATAAGGCGAGCAAGGGACTTACACTATCCGATTTTGATCTGGATGGTGATATCGATATCTTTTCTTACGGACACCGATTTATGAGTGAAGTACAGCCTTTTTCATGGTTTAGAAATGATTTTATGCTTTTAAGTGATAATGTTTACGTACAAAATACAGGACCGTTCGTTTATCCCAATCCTGCTAGTTTCATGTTGCATGTCGATGGAGTTGTTGAATATGGTCAAATACTAGATGCAAAAGGACATTTGGTACATTCTTTTTTTAAATCTGAAGTAGATATTTCTCATTTGGCGCCAGGTCATTATTTGATTCGGGTGTTGGAGGGTGAAGTTTTTCGTACATTCAAGTTTGTTAAAATTTAATGTTTAATAGATAACTTCTTATGACATACTTAATAAACGGAACAAAGAAATCCTTTTGTGTATTTGGTATTCTTTTCCTCACTTTATTCATCGGTTGTGGAGAAGAGGAAGTACTAATCCCGCCACCACCGCCACCGCCTGTCACCGGTAAGGTAGTGCTTGTAGAAAAACTTACTGGAGTAGAATGTGCTCATTGCCCACGGGGAGACGAAAGGTTAGCCTCAATTCTTAAAAATAATTTCCCCGATAATATGGTAGTTGTTGGGATTCATGGCAATCTTTTGACGGAGCCTCTGGAAGAAAGTTTGTATGATTTTAGAAATCAGGATGCAAGGGAATTGGAAGAATTTTTAAAACCGTTTGTTGGAAAACCAGCTGCGTATATTAATAGAAGGGTATTTGAGGGAAATGAAGGTTTTTGGGGAAATTCTATAACCGGTCAATGGCAAACACTTATTCAAAATGAATTGGAAACACCTCAATTAATAGAATTGCGAGTGGCAAAGACTTTTGATCCCGTCACGGCTACGCTCAAATTTAACGCGGGAGTACAGGCATTGGAGGCGATGCAGGGTGATTATTATATCACAATTATGCTGTTGGAAGACAACATTGTAGATGCTCAGTTAAATATCGATAAAATTGAAGACGAGTATGAACACAATCACGTATTAAGAGAAACCATTACTCACTTCAGAGGTGATTTTTTTACGGATTCGTTTGAAGAAAATGAAAACAAAACAATTGAATATAGCTATACCTTTTCTGAAACGCAACAGACGGATTGGGAACAACAGAATATGACAATTGTGGCCTTCATTGCAAATAGAGAAGGTAGTTCCGAAGAAATTATTCAGGCAACTTCGACCCGTTTAATGGATTAAATACGAAGAAATGAAAACAGTTAAGCAGTTCTTAGGATATCCCCTTTTTATGGTACTACTTATTCTTATTGGCTGCCATGCTCCAAATCAGTTTAACGCTCAGAATAGTCAACTTGAGCGAAAAAAGATTCCGGAGTATCAATATTTTGTGGATGCAGATGGGAATGGCACCTATTCTACTCAGGTGTTTTTAGATTCAAAACCAGAACCTGTTCAAGGGAGGATTCAATGGATGAAAGATTTTTATAAAACAATAAAGTATCCACCTAATGCCAGAGAAAAAGGAATCGAGGGAATTGTAATTTTGTCGGTAGTAATTGATGAATCCGGACAAGTTCAACGAGTAAGTATTGATCAAAGCCTATTACCCGAATGTGACGAAGAGGCCAAACGTGCTTTTATTTCCTCTACGCTTGATGGATTTACTCCTTTGAATTACAATTCCAAAAATGTAGGATTTCTTATGAAAGCACCTGTAGGGTTTTGGTTGGAGTAATTGAAATATACATAGGTTGCAATAAATAATGACCTGAGTCAAAATATAATAATTATTGTGCATTTTCTGCTTGCAGAACGCATGTAATCTGTTGCTGAGATTAGAATTTATTCGTTTAAGTAACACTTAATCTATCTGATCCTGTCGAAAAGGATTTAAGAGTGGTTGTGTCACTTCACTCTTTACATTTCACAATGGTATCCAAAACACTTAATATGATAAATAAAATATTGACATTGGTATTCTTGATTTTTTTAATGTCCTGCCAATCGCCTCAAGGTTCTATGGAGTATAAAATTGTTTATAAAAATGATAAGGAAGGAAATACTGTATTGGGAAGTAAGCAACAACTAATAGATTACATACGTGGTGGCGCGGATATTAAGATTGGTTGGGGCTCAAAGGGAAAAACGCGTCGAATCGAGCATTTATCCGAACCCCGATGGTTGGCCGTACTTAACGAATCCGAAGTAACGGTTCATCTTGATCCACAAGTGTTTTCAAGGGTTGATTGGAACACACTAACGGCCAGTTATGTGGATAGCACTTTCACAAATCGGGAATGGAGAGTGGTACTGACAACTAAAGGTGATTTTGATGCGATTTGGATGGATAGAAATACAAAAGAAGTCCTGAGGAGAGTGCCGCAAAAACATTCAATGACTTGGTTTGCCAGAGGGACTGCCCGAAAGGAGCCATTTTTTATGAAATGAGGACCTTTGATAATGAAGTGATTTAAAAAATGTATGGCAAGGACTTAACAATATGTTTTAAATCACTTTAATAGCAGATTAAAAAGATTTGCCTCGTAACAATAGAAATAACTTATTCTTGAAATTTAAAAGATATATTCTGAAGCAATTAACCGTCTAATTATTTCATGATTAAGTTAAATGATATGATTTACAAAATTTTTCTATCACTCTATTGTCTACTCCATTTGTCCTGTCTTTCCTTTGGTCAGAACGGGCAATCTGCTATTAGTTTGATTGATTATCTGGAAGACTATATTGAGCATAAGAATATACCAGGATTATCCGTAAGCATTGTCTCTTCAGATTCGATTTACTTTGTAGGAGGTATAGGGTATGCCAATATTGAAAAAAAAGAGAGCGTAACAGGGGAACATCTTTTTCGCATGGGCTCTGTTTCTAAGTCTTTTACTGCTCTGGGAGTATTGAAGATCTTAGAGGATTCGCCTTTTGAATTAAACAGCGCAATAAAAGAAATTGACCAAAATATCCCATTTAGAAATGATTGGGAGGATGAAAGTCCCGTGCTTGTATCTCACTTATTGGAGCATACTTCAGGCTTTGAAGATTTTCATGCCCATGCTGTTTACAATAGAAAAGATAGTTTAATGCCTCCGATTACCAATATGGTTTATGATCATCGCCAATCATTGCATTCAAGATGGACTCCAGGAACCAAAAAAGCGTACGCTAATCCGAATTATATTGTAGCGGGTCATATCATCGAGGTCCTTTCTGAAACGTCGTTTGATACGTATATAAGGGATAATGTCCTATTGCCATTAGATATGACATCATCAGGTTATTTTTTTAAAAAAACAGACGATGCCTATTTCGCTCAAGGATATCAAAGAATTGGAAAAACACTTCAAGCGTTATCATTTGCCACAATCAATGGAAGTCCGGCTGGAGATTTTTGTGCCAATGCCATAGACATGGCTAATTATCTGCAATTTATGCTCCAAAGGGATACACTCTTATTTGACATATCTATGTTTGATAGAATTGAATTGCCTAAAACAAATATAGCTTCGGAAAAGGGATTGGAAACCGGATATGGATTAGGAAATTATACCATATGGAAAAATGGATTTTTGTTTCATGGTCATGGTGGACAAATTGATGGTTTCGCTTCTCGGTACATCTATTCCCGCGAAGCGGACTTGGGGATTTCAATAAGTATGAATAGAAATGGAGATGCAAATGCTCTAGTAGATGAAATCCTGGACTTTATGTTGGGCAATGAAAGTCAAGCCAATTATGAACGAAAAATAGTTCCAATTCCAGATTCTCTAAAAAATAAATTTTGTGGCTTTTATGAGCTCGATAGCCCCAAGAATGAGCTTTTTGCTTTTTCTGATCAGCTCTTCGGAGGATTCAGTTTGGATTTTCAGATGGATAAAATTGTAAGAAGACGACTTCTGGGTCGCCCTAAGGATACATTGTACTATGCCGGAAATAATCAATTTTACTTTGAGGATGAAACCATTCCTGCAGCCATCCTCATAGAAACTGAAAAAGGAGAATCCGCATTTTGGATTAATGAAAATTATGCTGCAAAAAAATCAAGATGGAAAAGACTGCTTATCTTTTTCGGATTAGTGATATCATTTCTTTTAGTGTCTGCCTTCTTTGTTTATGGAGTATGGTGGTTGATTAGAAATCTCTTTAGAAAAAAGAAGATCAATCCGTTGAATCACATTGTGTTAGTCGGAGTAGGATGCAGTTTCATTGCGATGTTTGTCGGTTTTGGACTTACAATGAGCAATTTGGAGACTGCTATGCATATGAATGCCAGTTCGCTTTTGTATTATTTAAGTTCCTACATCCTTATTCTTATGTGTATGCTTGCCATATTCAGATCGTTTAAAATTACTGGGAGCGGTAGGTTCAAAAAGTTCTATATCACAACGACCATTGGAGCCATTTTCCTATCCTATTACCTTATGGATATAGGCTTTATTGGATTGAAATTGTGGAACTATTAACCAAATCTGTTTCTTGATTTCTGTAAAGGGTTTTATCTGGTCTTTCTATGCACCATCAACTGGCTGCCAACGAATACGATTTTGAGGGTAAGTTGTATTAAAATAAGCACCAGAAAAATGCAGGTCAGTCAGGACTATTCAATTTTTATTCAGCTCATTTTCTATATCCTGAAGGAAAACTTTGTCTACAGGATGTGTATAGATATCCATCATGTGGTTGGCGGATAAATAGAGTTTTTTTGCCTTTTGGAGATGAAGTATAGTGTCCTCTTGATCATTCATTGCTCTAGAGGCCACTATACTTCATCTCCAAAAGGCAAAAAAACTCTATTTATCCGCCAACCACATGATGGATATCTATACACATCCTGTAGACAAAGTTTTCCTTCAGGATATAG
>JBCCVV010000096.1:0-22929 GCA_039194925.1 Bacteroidota bacterium | reverse complement strand
TTTCAATATGAAATTCGACGCGTTTATGCTATTGTTATAAGTACATACAAATAATGATTTTGATTAATATATAATTACATGTATTTCTAAACATTACATCATAAATAAAAGACTTTCTAAAGAGGAATTATACAATAAGAAAATAACAATGTAGCGGTTCATAAAAATGCGCTCAAAAAATGAGAAAAATTTCCCAAAACGCCTTATAATATTAAAGTAAATCGTTATACGTTAACTGTTTTTATACAATTGAATACATATTTATACTTTATATATACGTTGTAAAGTATTTTGGTTTTTAAACGGACCAAGCCCGGTTATTTTCTAAGAAAATGTTACATACCATATAATTTCAATACTTATCCAATTGCTTGTTTATCTTCGCAGTACATATAAATACAATGACTAGAATACTGTTACTTTTTGCACTTGGAATTCTAATGATTTCCTGCAATAAAAAGACTCAAAATATAGGGGCTTCAGAGCATAAATATACCAACGCTCTTATCGACGAAAGCTCGCCCTATTTGCTGCAACATGCCCATAATCCAGTGGATTGGCATCCATGGAATGAGGAGACACTTGCAAAAGCAAAAAAAGAAAATAAACTTTTGATAATCAGCATTGGTTATGCAGCATGTCATTGGTGTCATGTGATGGAACATGAGTCATTTGAAGACAGCACGGTCGCTCAGATCATGAACGACAACTTCATATGCATCAAGGTAGATCGAGAAGAAAGACCCGATGTGGATGATGTTTATATGACTGCCTGCAACTTGATCAATAATCGCGGTTGTGGTTGGCCATTAAATGCATTTGCTCTTCCTGATGGCAGGCCCGTATGGGCGGGGACCTACTTTCCTAAAGATCAATGGACCAAAATCCTGAATCGATTCAATCAGTTGCAAGAAGAAGATATGCCTAAATTGCAACAATCCGCAGAAAGTATTACGAATGGCATCAAAAGCTACGAATCCATTGAAGTACAAACCGAAGAAAAAAGCTTCACAAATGCCTCTCTTAAATCCATAATGGAACACTACATCAAAACCATCGATTTTGTAGATGGTGGAAGACAAGGTGCGCCCAAATTTCCCAAACCAAATGAATTCGAATTTTTTCTTCAGTATTATTATATGACTGGGGATGAAAGGTCGCTGGAAGCTGCAACCGTTACCTTGGACAAGATGGCTGCAGGTGGCATTTATGATCAATTGGGTGGAGGATTTGCTAGATATTCTACAGATGCCTTTTGGATTGCACCTCACTTTGAAAAAATGCTTTACGATAATGGACCATTGGTAAGTCTCTACAGTCATGCTTACCAAATCACTCAAAAACCGCTTTATAAAAAAATCGTGGAGGAGTCCCTGACTTTTGTAGAACGTGAACTTATGAATAATGAATATGGTTTTTATTCTTCACTTGATGCGGACAGTGAAGGGGAAGAGGGGAAATTTTATGTTTGGAGCTCAGATGAAATTGATTCAATAATCGGTGATAAGAATGAATCCGAAATTTTCAAAAAGTATTTTTCTGTCAAACAGAACGGCAACTGGGAACACACCAATATTTTGGTAGTTAATGAAGAATTTGATACAAAAGATCTTGGTATAACCCCATCTGAACTAGAGGATATTATTGCACGAAACAAGGCCAAACTCATGGTTGCACGTGATAAAAGGATAAGACCAGGTCTGGATGATAAAGTGCTCACAAGTTGGAACGGACTGATGCTTAGAGGTTATATTGATGCGTATCAGGCATTTGGCAATAACCATTACCTGGACATCGCACTTAAAAATGCTGAATTCATACTAAACAACAGTTTTCAAAAGGATGGTAGTCTTACGCGAAACTATAAAGACGGAAAATCAAGTATCAACGGGTTTCTGGACGATTATGCAACTGTCATTGATGCCTTTACCGCCTTGTATGAGGTCACTTTTGATTTGAAATGGCTGACTAAAGCTCAACATCTTACAGAATACACCATAGATCATTTTCTGAATAAAGAGAATCGTATGTTCTTTTATACATCGGATCTGGATCCGGAATTGATCGCTCGTAAAATGGAGCTTTCGGATAATGCCATCCCGGCTTCTAACTCTATGATGGCCAGAAACCTGCTTAAATTGGGTACATTATTGTACAATCAAGATATGCTAAGACTATCTAAACAGATGATCAATAACATGGGTACAGATATTTTGAATACCGAATATCCCAGCTATTATAGCAACTGGTGCCAGCTGATCGCTTCCATGATAGATCCACCGTACGAAATTGCAATTCTTGGTGATGATGCATTACTAAAGGCAAATGCCATGCAAAAGACCTACCTGCCCAATTCGATTTTTCTAGGTGGTAATTCTGAAGAAGGGCTAGAGCTACTTACAGACAAGCTCCAGGAAGAACGAACAATGATCTATGTATGCCAGAACAAAGTATGTAAGTTACCAGTAGAAGATGTAGAAAAAGCTTTGACTCTCATAAATTGACGGGAATGGTGGTACTACTCTCTTCACTTGCTTGCACTAAATTATAAGCAAGCAACAACATTATAAGCTACGGATTGATCCTAAAGCTGTCTAAAAAGTAGTCCATTTCGTCATTCAATGATTTACTTTGGACGGTGAAGACCTGCAAACTGATAAACACATCTTTTGTAATGAAAGATTTTGCTTTCAGAACAGCTTGTCCATTGTTGTATTTCACACGAAACAACTTCCCATTATTTCTCTCCAAATTAGACGAATACGACAATTCGCCATTTACCTTTTCAATAGAAGATAAAATTGCATTTTCCAGGTACTCGTCGATTAGATCGATACTATCCACAGGAAATGTACCCTCAGGATATTGTACCAAGTTGATAAGATAAAGATAATTAGGATCTTCTGTATTCCCTTGATACGCATAGGTAACCGCTTTCAAATCCCCCACTGCTGTTTTAATTGTCTGGCTACTTTCTTCCATTTCTCCCGGAACATCCACTGAAAAAAGGAATCCATTTGGTGCTTTAAAATTAATCCAATCCTCTTGACCAAATCCATCATTATAAATGATAAAAAACAAGGTGAGGAAAATGATATTTCGGAAAACGATCTTCATTAAATTCAAAAATTACAAATTCAAAACGTTACTATTTCGATAAGTGTATATAACTTGGCAAACACAATAATAACCAAATCTAAAACTAAATCATGGCCTTCAGATTTGCCTTTATGATTTCTTTAATGTTGCTCTTGGCATGCGCGGATGAAAGAGCTAAACCTGTTTTTGACAACTTCGAATTGGACGAATACAACAAAATTCTGGCGGATTTTGAGCCTCCAAAATACAAGTGGGGATTTTTAACCGAACAAGGTCAACTGGCAATAGAAGATAAGTACGATGATTTGAGAGAGTTCAATGAGGGGTTGGCTGCCATGAATGTCTTGGGTCTTTGGGGCTATGTTGATAAATCTGGAACGGAGGTTATTCCTGCTCGATACCGAATCGTAAAAACCTTTTCAGAAGATATTGCTGTGGTTCAGAAATTGAACAAACATTTTATGCTTTTATCAGGCGATGGAAAAGTGCTGGCAGATAGTTTGGATTATTTAGATGTTGGTAAATTTCATGAGGGCTTGAGTCTGGTAAATCAAAGTTATCTTTTCGGTTTTATAAACAAAAAAGGGGAATTAACTATTAAACCTACTTACGAATCTGCAAAAGCATTTTCAAATGGGTTGGCATTGGTTCAAAAATCTGGAAAATATGGTTTTATTGATTCTCAAGATAGTGTAGTAATTCCTTTACAATACGATAAAATATGGTATCCTCAAGAGGGTATGATTCGATTCAAAAAAGAAGGAAAGTACGGATTTTTGGATCTGAAATCAAAAAGCGAGATTATGACTGGTTTCGCTTCTGCTACTGACTTTCATCATCAATATGCTGTAATAAATGATGGCAATAATTATTCATTACTTGATAAAAATGGAACAAAAAAAATACTTCCGTATAATTTTGTGGATGTTGGAGGAGAGGGCAAATGGATGTATGCTGCGGATGATCGATTTGGCTTTTTAAACAACGATGGCTCCGTTTTATGTCTTCCTCAATATGATTTACTCATGCGTTTCCAGGAAGGCAGAGCTGGATTTTCCATTAATGACACTTGGGGTTATCTCGATGAAACAGGATCTGCCACTATTCCAGCCCAATACCCATTGGCCTGGGATTTTGTCAATGGATATGCTCGAATCATAGGTAGATACGGCTTTGGCTTTATTGATAAAAGCGGCAAAGAAGTACACTCTCCAAAATATATGGAGGTCAGAGATTATTCAGAGGGCTTGGCTCGAATACAAGTTTACAGGTAAAATCGAGGATGCATTTCATTTCGAATTTTAACGCATATTAAATTTCATTCGTCTTTGTGCTGTTCCCATTATTTAAGGACAGTCACATCCCCAAATACTCTTACTTCTTGGATATTTCCGATATTATCGCTGGCAAGCATGTCAATTAGATAAGTATACACCCCATTTTCGACGGGTTTTGCATTGAACTCTCCATTCCAGTAATTTTCATTGGACTTCCCTACCAGATTCCCCCACCTGTCAAAAATTGAAATCTTAAGAACATCAATGGTACATGTTTCGGAAAACACTACTTGAAACGCATCGTTAACCCTATCGTAGTTGGGTGATATTACATTAGGGATAAAATAGTGACAGGGAGAGCAATCTACAAATGTAACGTTCAATGAATCTGTATCAAAAAGACATTCCTCTACCGTATACGCACCTACAAATTGTCCCGATTCACTTATTGTTTCCACGAGTATTCCGTTTGCATCATACCAAGTAATATCGTATGTAGAATGCTGCCAATCAAAAATTTCTTCCAAACAGAAAATTGAATCTATGTCCAAAATTACTTTTGGGTCACGAATAAATCTAACTTCGATCGTATCGCTGCTGGAAGGACATTCGCTATTTATACCTGTAGCCCAAAACATACCATTTTCTCCAACGGATATTACATTAGAAACCTCGCCAGTATTCCATTCATAATTCAAATCAGAATTTAATACTTGTAATTGTAATTCTTCTTCTCCGCATACTACAGTATCGCTTCCAATTTCAATCATTTCTCGCTCCACTAGCGTTACTGAAATTTTGTTGGTTTCGACTACGCAGTTGCCCAAGTTTATTTCCGCCCAATATTGGCCCTCTTCATAAACCTCTAATATATTGCCTACAGTGCCATCATTCCAAATGACATTTTGCCCCACTCCGACAAGTTCAATTCGATAGCTCTCCCCCTCACAAATTCTAACTTGCGACGGGACTTCAAAATTCTCACCAACGACAATCACATCAATTGTGTCTGTAATATACGTACACCCATCTATGCTATATTGTGCCCAATATTTGCCCTCATTTTCAATAGTTATGGTATTACTAAAAGTTCCATCGTTCCAAATGACGTTTGAAGCATTATCCAAGTTTATGACAATATTTTCATTGAAACAGATCACGGTATCCTGAGGAAGCTCATTATGTACAGGCTCGATTACAACAACATCAATCGTATCCGTCCTTGACTCACAATTATTGACGTTAAATTCTGCCCAATATGTACCTGGCTCAGATATCTCAATGGGATTTCCGGTAAAACCATTGCTCCAATTGACATCAAACCCGACACCTTCAATAAATACGGTATGACTTTCCCCTTCACATAATACAATGTTATTGCCTATTGAAACAAAATTTTCAACTACCATCACTGAAATCGTATCGCTGTAAAACAAACAACCTTCTTTTTCATACGCCCCCCAATACGTACCTGATTCACTGACTTCCAACGAATTACCAGTACTACCATCACTCCACATAATTTCAAGCTGCGGATTATTAGGAGCCAATATTATGGTTTGCCCTACGCATATACTCGTGTCAGAATTTATATTGAATTCCTCGTTTTCAATTAGCGAAAGGGATATTGTATCCGTTATGAATACGCATGAATTATAGGTGATTTCCGCCCAATACTGACCAGATTCGATGGCCAATATGGAGCTGCCTGTAGAGCCATTATTCCAAACAACATCTTCATAAGGATATTCCAACTCTATAAGTACCGTATCATTAACACAAGGAGTCTGATCAGTAATCAATGCCGTAAAGTCAGGTATTGGATTTATTCCAATTCCAAATATATCTTCACCCTCAAAACCGCTTGGCATCTGAATATCTCCAAGATGTATACGCATATCAGTAGTAGGATCAAAATACCCCAAATCCCTTCCTGTTGAGTAATAGACTCTATTCTCAACGCACTCTACATCTTTTATTGGAATATAATTTGAGAACAATAATTCCTCTGCTTGAACAGTCGCTCCAAATCCGGTAAACTCCAATGAAAAATATCTTGACCACTGCCCCGGTTGCCCATCATGAAAATAAACCGTATTGCCACAAAAAGACATTCTGTCGATATCAGGAGAAGAAACATTTCCTATGATTCTTGTAACAAACTCACAAACAGCTGTTGATCGATTGATTTTAACTATACTTTCAGAAGAAAAGTCACCACTGGCAATGGCCCCATTCAAGCTAACTCCTGCATAAAGTGTGTTATCCGTGGTATTATAAGACAGCGCCTCAATGAAGTAAACCTCTTCTCC
The DNA here is from genome assembly GCA_039194925.1 of Bacteroidota bacterium. Classification (GTDB taxonomy): domain Bacteria; phylum Bacteroidota; class Bacteroidia; order Chitinophagales; family Saprospiraceae; genus CAJXUU01. Next base: position 16,241 of record JBCCVV010000096.1, on the reverse strand, counting down.
TGGCAACGTTAATCGTCCAATCACTTGATAATTTAAATCCAAATCAATCGTGACCAAAGTTGGATTATCCGATCCACTTACAATTGCATAAAAAAGACACTCTTCCTCTACGAAAGTTAAAAAACGTACAGCGTCTTCAGGTACAGGAACTAACGGACCAAGAACTTCTGCTTGTAAGGTATTGGGGTTTATCTTGATGAGTTCGTTATTCATCAGACCTAATAAAGAGAAATCTTGCCCTAAAAGTGAGAGATTGATCAACAATACGAACGTAGTGGTAATAATTACTTTCATTTACCTTGAACGATGACTTTGATCAATATATCAAAATAATGCATACAAAGAGGATTAGGATTTAAGGTTTAAAACTTTAAATCCTAAATCTTATAAATGTATCACCTCATCATAAGCAGCTGCCGTAGCTTCCATCACCGCCTCACTCATCGTTGGATGCGGATGTACAGCCTTTAAGATTTCATGCCCCGTAGTTTCCAGTTTTTTAGCTGCCACCATCTCGGCAATCATTTCGGTTACATTGGCCCCTACCATGTGCGCTCCAAGAAGTTCGCCGTACTTTGCATCGTAAATTACCTTCACAAACCCGTCTTTTGCTCCCGAAGCACTCGCCTTACCAGAAGCAGAGAATGGGAATTTTCCCACTTTTAATTCATATCCTGCTTCTTTTGCCGCAGCTTCTGTATACCCAACACTGGATACTTCCGGATCGCAATAGGTACACGATGGAATGTTGTTGTAATCAATTGGCTCGGGATGATGTCCAGCGATTTTTTCTACACAAACAATTCCCTCAGCACTGGCCACATGCGCCAAAGCCTGAGTAGGTATAACATCTCCAATGGCATAAATACCATTTACATTTGTTTGATAATAGTCATCGACAAGGATCATACCTCTATCCGTCTTAATGCCCAAAGCTTCCAGACCTATGTCTTCAGTATTAGGAGTTACACCGGCAGCAGAAAGCACTACATCGCAATCAATTACAACTTCCGAATCGTCTTTTCTATTTTTTATAGTCACCTTGCATTGCTTGCCTTTGGTATCTACGGTCTCTACAGCATGATTGTCCAACACATTCACTCCCGCTTTTTTGAATACTTTTGTAATCTCCCTCACTACATCTCTATCCTCCCTTGGAAGCAATCCGCCCTTCATGAACTCGACTACAGTAACTTCGGTGCCAATAGAATTATAAAAATGAGCAAACTCCACTCCAATAGCCCCTGCACCCACAACTACCATTTTCTTAGGTTGTTTTTCGAGTGTCATAGCTTGACGATAACCGATAATCTTCTTTCCGTCAATTGGAAGGTTGGGCAATTCCTTTGCTCTTCCACCAGTAGCTACGATAATATGTTCTGCCGTATATTCTTTTTTCTTTCCATCGTTATCCGTAACGACCACTTTCTTACCTCTGGCCAACTTCCCAGTACCTTCGATAACGGTAATCTTATTTTTCTTCATCAAAAACGTGACCCCTTTGCTCATTCCGTCTGCAACTCCCCTACTCCTGGATATCATGGATTCAAAATTTGCTTTAGGCTTTCCTACTTTGATACCATAGTCTTCCGCGTGATTGACATAATTGAAAACTTGAGCCGATTTCAACAATGCTTTTGTAGGGATACATCCCCAATTCAAGCAAATTCCACCAAGGCTTTCACGTTCTACCACGGCTACCTTCATGCCTAATTGTGAAGCTCTAATTGCGGCTACATATCCGCCCGGACCCGAGCCAATTACTATTAAATCAAAGTTCATATGGATACTTATTTTTTAGATTGTCAAAAAGTGGTGCAAAGATAAAAAGAATGTCCTTCTTTTAAGTCTATTCCAAAACAAAACAAGTATCCTTTTCAAAGGTTGATGATCACTGCCTGTACAATTCTAATTTTGATAATAATTCGTTAATAAAACTTCAGATGCCTATTTCCATCAACTAAATTTTAATTTTATAACTAAATCTTAGTTTACAATCAACATATTTGTTTTAAATTAGATAAAAATCAGCCATGATATGAATAGATTGACACATAAAGAAGAAGAGATTATGCAGATTTTATGGGCACTCGAAAATGCATTTGTAAAAGAGGTCCTGGAGCAGATGTCAGAACCAAAACCTCCTTACAATACGGTATCGTCCATCGTACGCAAGCTGGAAAGTATGGGGTTGGTTGGTTACGAAGCATTTGGCAAAACGCACAGATACTTTCCCATTCTGAAGAAGGAAAATTATCGCAAACAATCTTTTCAAAACTTTATGCGTAATTACTTTGGAGGCTCACCCACTCAATTACTCTCCTACTTTGTCAAAGAAGAAAAATTATCCCCTTCCGAAATTGATCAATTGCTTAACGAATTAAAACAACAGTCATGATTAATCATCTTTCCATACCACAATATCTCCTGGAATCATCCTTTTGTTTGGCAGTTTTCTATCTATTTTATCTAATCTTTTTAAAAAAGGAGACATACTTTCAATTCAACCGATTGTATCTTTTAGGAACCGCACTTCTTTCCTTGAGCATCCCCTTGCTAAATGTTGATTTTCATACAGCCAGTGCAATTACCGGTGCTTCACAGATTTACCCTATCCTGTCACAAGTCAATGATTTACAGATAGGCATTCAACAAACCATTTCACAAGAATCAAATGTCCTCCACATTTCTATCTCCGATGTGATCAATTGGATTTATATGGCTGGATTTTTTATAATGACTCTAAAACTTTTCAGCGGTCTATTTAAATTGTTTGGGATTATTAACCGGTCACCCAAGTTAAAGGATCAAGATCATACCCTGTTGATATCAGAAGACGTACCCGCGGCATCATTTTTCTCTTATATTTTTTGGAAAGACAAGCACGATAAATCGGATCCAATTCAAAAGACAATTCTTGATCACGAAATGGTTCATGTTCGGCAATGGCATAGTCTGGACGTCATCATAATGGAGATCATGGTCATCGTAAAATGGTTTAACCCATTGATCTATTTGTTTAGAAACAGTCTCAAAAAGACACACGAATTCATAGCCGATCGATATGTTACCAATCAAATGGGCGATAAATTTAAATACGCAAGTATTTTACTCAAAAATTCTGCTCCGACAAATATGCCGCCCATTTCCAATCATTTTTATGGAAATATTAAAGAAAGGATAAAAATGTTGGGCACAAAACAGTCTTCACGAATGCAACAACTGAAGTACTTCGCCATAATTCCGATGACCCTTGTTCTTTTCTCTCTCTTCTCTTTCGATTTGAGTGACCGTCTGCCACAACCCATTAAAAATTCATTGCAACACATGGAAAACTCTATGTTGGCGGCAATTGAAACCAGCGTCATCTCACTCAATGTAGATGAAGAAAACGAGAAAAATGTTTTCCTTTTGAAATGGGGAGAAAGCATGAAAATGAAGCTACATCAAACCTTTGAAATTCAAGATTTTCTGTTTTCCTACTCTAAATCTGATCTCGAACAACTTCTAGGTTCCGAGCCAAATATCTCTCAAAACGGTAAGGATATGCCAATTTATATCGATACAATTGAGATGATCACCAAGAATGGTAAAAAACACATTTCACCTAACACTCTACAAGACGCTGAATTCCGTAAGTTTCTAGTCGACTCTCTTGAGAAGCACGATCAAATCACCTTTGGATTTAAAACATTTAGCGATACGGATTCTCTTTTTATCAAACTCCACCTTGCTCTGCATGAAAATCAATCAATGAAATATAATGTAGATCATGCACTTATGGATGAGACCCTCAGATGGGGTAATCGGAAAATTGAATTCACCTCCAAATATACAGTCGACGGTAGAAGGTTTAATCTGGATCTTTCCGTCACCGATGAAGAGATTACCAATATGTTAGACAACAAAATTGAGATCAGCCAAGATTCCAAAACATTTGCGCAATTTCCAGATGATGCGACCATATTTTTCACTGTAAGTCGTGCAGACAATTCAAAACTTGCGAGTCTTGATGCGGAAAGAATACAGACCCTTTTATCCCATAATGATTCTCATAGAGATGCGGTGGCCATGGTCAGTTATTACCACGGTAAGAAATATACGATTCAAGAAGAATCAAAGCAATTTACACTCCATGAATTTTATACGAATAAGGATGATTTCAAAAACTGGATTTCTACATGTAAAAACGGCGATTTTATTCGTGTCAAATTAGAAAGTACAAATGATGAATTTGGCAGTTATGATTTCAATCTTCGGTATAGAGACGATAATGAAGCCATTTCCGCACCCTTCCCAATTGATATGCCGCATACCACAGACGTATTCAGCAATTTCCAATTGATCATGAATGATTCAGGAAAGTCTTTTATCCGAGTAGACACAAAAGATCCAGAAAATCAAAAGATTGTAGAGGCCTATTCCGGAAGTGAATCCTACGAACTTATTCATATCGATGATTTCAAAACGAAATACAGAGTCAAGGAACATACCCTACCCAGAGGAGCAATGGAAAATGAGATTTGGGATGACCTTGAGGTTCGTGAATTGAATATCTTATCGTTGAATGATTACTATACTAGCGATGATCAGCTGATTCGAATGGATTGGGGAAAGATGGTGTCCATGCCAAATATTGGGAACTATAGCATTAAGGAATTCAAACGCTCTTCAAAAGAAAAACTGAACCTCTTTGTTGGTACTCGAGAGATCAATATGGTACGTTTCGACTTGTTGATCATTCCTGAAAATGGAAAAATTGAGCGAATCCGAACGAATAATTTAAGCACACTGGCCATACGAGAAACGTTGAACAAAGTTGATATCAACACTTCCATCTACATTGACAATATTATTATCGATGTGGATGAAGAATTGAAGTATTACCCCTACAATTTTGTGTTCACTGTAGAGTAATTGCTTTTTAAAACCTCCCTAAGAGCTCAGAGCCCTTAGGGAGGTCACTGCATTTTCTGATCTTTTACCCAATTTTTGATGATACGATCCAACGTATTCAATGGTACAGATCCGTTGCCAAGAATAGCATCGTGGAAGTCCGTGATCTCAAAATTATCTCCCAATTCTACTTCTGCATGACTTCGCAATTCCTTAATTTTCAATTCTCCAAGTTTATATGAAATGGCTTGAGCGGGCCAACCAATGTATCGATTGATCTCATTCTCAATCTCGAGAATTGAAAGCGCTGTATTCTCTTTCATAAAATTAAAGGCTTCCTCCCTGCTCCAACCCAGATAGTGCATTCCGGGATCAACCACCAATCGACATGCGCGCCACATTTCGTAAACCAATCGACCAAAGTTTTCATAGGCAGTTGTATAGGCTACAGCTTCTTTACCAAGATATTCACAATAAAGAGCCCAGCCTTCTCCAAATGCAGACAGATAAGTATTCCTTCTAAAGTCTGGCATATCCATTTCGGCTGCCAACATGATCTGTGTATGATGTCCGGGCACCCCTTCATGAAGTGACAGAGCGGTAAGGGAATAAAGCGGCCGACAATCTAATTTTGTGGTATTCACCCAATATTCACCTGCTTTCTTGTCATCATAAGATCCCTCCGAATATCGCCCCGAGGTATAATTGGGAGCAATGGCTGCAGGAACAGGTTTCACCGTTAAAGGCATTCGAGGAAGTTTTCCAAAAAACCTGGGCAATTTACCTTCCATTTGTTTTGTTATCCATGCGGCCTTACTTAATATTTCTTCGGGAGACTTCGCATAAAATTGCGGTGAGGTGCGCAGGTAATCTTGAAATTCACTAAAACTACCCTCAAAATTCACCTCTTTAATTATTTCTTCCATTTCAGCTCTAATTCGCTTCACTTCCGACATTCCAATCTCAAATACTTCTTCAGGTGTAATGTCATCGGTAGCAAAATATCTTACACGATGTTCGTAATATACCTCTCCCCCGGGAATTGATCGGACACCGATTTCATCCTGAGCATTTTGAAGGTATTCTTGTGAGATGAAAGCTGACAGCCTTTGATAAGCGGGGATAATCAAGGTACTTATTATTTCTTTCACCTCTTCTTCAATCGTTGAACCTTTGGCCGGATGAAGAAAAAAACTTTCTTCTACAGTTCCTTTGGCTACATCTTCTACCATGCTCAAACACAATTCTGTAATTAACTTGGGAGAAACTACTTTTCTTTCTATTCCGGATCTGAGATGTCCAATGCGTTCATCAATATACCCAGGAAGTTCATTTAGTTTTTCCAGATACTCCTTTTTCGATTCCTCGTCCGATATACGGGTACCATTGATGCTATAAATGATCCCTGTGAGAAAACCACCTTCCGCATTTAACGGAAATTCATGAATACGAAATTTAAGTGCTTCGATCCTGTCCTGAATAATGAGAACCAACATATCTTTATTTATACGATCTTCCTCTGAAAGGTCGTCATCCGCCAATTCACCTAACTTTTCCAGCAAAGAGCTCAGGTTTTCCTTTTCACTCGAAAGTACTGTTTCGTCAAACGTAGGCCAGGGTAAATCAGTGTCCAATTCATCTTGTAGCTTTTCGAACTCTACAATCAATTGATCCATACTCTGCTTTTCTATAGTTGAGCAAGAAGTGAAAGTGAGAACTATAGAAAAGAGACATACATAGATAGATTTCATTGAAGGTATAATTTGAACATTTTAATATCAAAGGAGACCTCTAAAATATGGTTAATTAAGGAAGTGACTTAATTATACGTTAAGAGATTGGTTATTTCGCTAAGCTTAATATTGACTTTAACCACAACATTCCTTTAGATTTGTAATCAAAGAATTTACAAAGGGTGACAAAGATTGAATCATATAGTACAAATATCGTTGTGCACTTTTCGTTTTCCTTGGCGTTCCCTGCGGTTTAAGAATGATGTCCTAAAATGGTGTTACTAACGTGTGTTAAAATCACTTCAAGATAATCTATCCATTTCGCGATAATATATCAATGCATCTCTGGCCGAAGCGAATGGTTGATTCTCCACGAGATTAATCGCTTCCAAAACCGGAATGTCTGGATTGTATGTGTCCCTCATAAAGTGTAAAAACTTCATTAAGACAAATGCATCAAACCAATGCCAAAACTTTTTTTCAAAAGATAGAAAATCAGACGTATTAGATAGAATGCGTTCCAGTTCGCGTTTTCCTTTGTTAGCAGCCAAAAAAGAAATCAACGCTTCTGAAGATAGAAAATCAAATGACTTTTTATTATAGATTTCGTGCACGCTATCTGCTAGTTTTCTGAGCTCAATAAATGATCGGGGTTGATAGGTAGAATAATATTTTTCTCTATTTTCCTGCATCGTCCCAATGGCCTTTCCTGTACCAAACGGCACCCTCTGCGAAGTTCTGGGAGATGGTATCACCCGTGTCGAATTTAACTCAGAGTGTCTCCCGTATTTGACCAATTTATGAATAAAATAAAAATCTTCTCCTGCTTTTCTCTGATTCATTCCACCGACAGAACAATACGCATCAATTGTACACGCCATGCTGCTTCCCACGGTATGAAATGCATAAGGAAGTTTGAGTCTCTTTTGTTGACGAATAAAATACCTCAAATGCAGTTCATATTGTATGATGCCATCATATATATCGTCGGAATATTCTAAACCAGAAATGGGGTGTTCGTAATAAATACTTGCAGATTCTACCTTTTTATTATTGAAATGAGCAGCGATCTCATTCAAATAATTAGGATCGCAAAGACTATCGGCATCAAAACAAACGACAATCCCGTTTTCATTCTTTGCAGTTACGAATCTGCGTACGGCTTCATCCATACCAATCTTTCTTCCAAGACCAACTCCTGCTTTTTTATCAGGAAGTTCATTATGCAAAATGGAGTATACGTCTATCCAATCGGGAGTAGTGGCTTGTAGCGCTTTTAGTTGCTCATGACCTCTTTGATTTCTTGTTTTCACTTCTGCCGTAGCACTCACCCCAGCATTAATGGACACGATCACTTCTACTTTACACTGTGGTGGTGTGCAATTGGCTATTGCTTCAACACTTCGCACAATATCAGGTTCGTCAAAACAGGGAATCACCACAATTATCCCAAGGGTATCTTGAGGTGGATTGTCAATCAGGGGGGGATATAGTATATTTCGATCCAAGTATCTGGATATTGTCTTATTCATTTTGCACTCTTCAGCTAGATTTATAACTTGCGACTAAATATCATTGATCAATTTTACCGTTGATTTGTTTTAAATTTTTGACACAATAAAAGACTATTATTCGAGGTTGAAGTGATAAACAGGCAAGAGTTTCATCCTCAACTTTCAATCCTTCCCTAATCAAATAAAAACTCATTATGCAAACTATAACTAAATTATCTTCTGAGCAGTTGATCGCCATGGAAGACAAGTACGGAGCCCATAATTACCATCCTCTACCTGTAGTTTTAGAACGTGGAGAGGGAGTATACGTTTGGGATGTAGAAGGCAAAAAGTACTTTGACTTCTTATCGGCTTATTCTGCCGTTAACCAAGGACACTGTCATCCAAAAATCGTAAATGCCTTAAAGGAACAAGCGGAGAAGTTATGTCTCACTTCGCGAGCGTTTCACAATGACGTGCTGGGTCAATATGAAAAATACATCACAGAATATTTCGGCTATGATAAGATGTTACCCATAAATACCGGTGTTGAAGCGGTGGAAACTGCATTAAAGCTTTGTAGAAAATGGGCTTATCTCAAAAAAGGGATTCCAAGCAATCAAGCCAAAATAATTTTTGCTAAAGGTAATTTTCATGGAAGAACATTAGCTGTAGTTTCTGCTTCAATTGATCCTGATGCAAGAAAAGACTTTGGACCTTACCTTCCTGGAATAGAAGTAATTGAATACAACAGTATTCCTGCCCTCAAAAACGCATTAAAAGACCCACATGTAGCAGGATTCATGATAGAACCTATACAGGGCGAGGCAGGTGTCTATGTGCCAGATGACGGTTATCTATCTAAAGCTAGGTCATTGTGTGAAGAAAATAATGTCTTGTTCATTGCAGACGAAGTGCAAACCGGAATTGCTCGTACCGGAAGATTACTCGCTGTTGATCATGAAGATGTAAAGGCAGATATTCTAGTTCTTGGAAAAGCATTATCAGGAGGTGTGTTCCCAGTTTCAGCGGTTTTGGCCGACGATGAGATCATGTTGTGTATCAAACCAGGAGAACATGGAAGCACTTTCGGAGGGAACCCAATCGCTGGAAAAGTAGCTATGGCTGCTTTGGAGGTTGTGAAAGATGAGGAATTGGCGCAAAATGCGATGCGATTGGGTAGAATATTCAGAGAACGCATGCAAAAACTTGTCGACAAATCTGATTTGGTGACATTGGTAAGAGGTAAAGGATTGCTCAATGCCATTGTTATTAATGACGATGAGACCAGTAAGACAGCCTGGAACATTTGTATGGCACTTCGAGACAATGGACTGCTGGCCAAACCAACGCATGGAAATATTATTCGATTTGCCCCACCATTAGTGATGAATGAAGAGGAATTGCATCAGTGTTGTGATATCATTGAAAAGACTATTTTGGAATTTAAGAAGTAAACGGAATCGTAAAAAATCTATAAATCAACCGAAAAAATGCCGGACACTATGCAAAGTGTTCGGCATTTTTATTGGGCGGTTCAAAAACGGCATTAATTGTGGTTTGGTAATAAAGTAATTCATTAAATTAAGAATTTAGACTATGAAATCAGCATTTACACTTCTATTATTATTCTTGCTATTGCAAAAAAATATTGCTCAAAACGATTGGAAAGAACATTTATCGCACGATAGAACTGCCTATGCATATCATGGACATTTTTTAAATGAATATGGAAATATTATTCTAACTATGGGAAACCATACCTCTCCTATGAATACGACCGAACAAATTGGGCTTAATAGAAAAAGCATAGTTTATTGGACGAATTTTGGCATTAATGAGCCATCTGATCTAAAAATATACTCATCTCGATCTGCACGATTAGGGAAAGAAGAAAGTCATATCACATTAACTACCTCAATAGAAGGAGAATTTACGGAAAACGGAGTACACTCCATTACACAGTCTAATAAAAATGATATAATTCTAAGAAGAATTTATAACCCGGTTTTGACTTCATTGAATATCGTAGACATAACATTCCCAATTTTTCTGAATAACACCTATTTTATTACGGACGAAAACAAATTATACCATTTAGATTTAATTCAAGAAGTGATTTCGATTGAGGATTTTGAAGGAGAATTAAAGTTCCATAATGGACTTGATCACAAGTCGTATAAAATTCATGATGGTGTATTTAGCAATTTGGATGATCCAACTACCGGAAGCCTTTCTTTGGGGGAATTTGACAAACTGGATAATAATCCATTTAACAACGAACTGATCGTGATTCATAATTCTACTGTTGAGCGATATTCTTTTGATGATTATTCGCTTACGCGCTCAGATGATCTGTCTGCCGCACCTTTACACCACTTATTTGTAGAAAATGGATTTTATTACCTGATAGAATCTGAGCAGTCGTACAGCATTTATTTCTTTTCTGATGAAACTTCACAATCGGAATTGTATTATGACTTGCCAAAGAGTGAAGAAATTCAGGATTTTAAAATAACGGAGTTTAACATTTGGCAAGATGAAGTAATCTTTTTAGGACTATGGCATGCGCCTCATATAAAAGAAAATTTCAGTTACGTCCAAAGAAGATATGTGAATGAAGTATATAATCCTACTCGGAAAAATCTGGAATTCACTGATCTGGAGATTGAAGTACTCGAAACACTTGAAGAAAATCAATTTGAATATAAGTATAAGGGCACTATCACCAATTTGGGTGATGAAACAATCCAAAATTTCACAATTTATTCAGAACGACTAGGACTTTTTGAAAATGTGGCGGATCAATTTATTAAACACGACTTTACGCAGGAATTAGCGCCAGGAGAGTCTATGGAATTCAGCGGTGATTTCATTTATTCGGAGCTGAGTTCTTTTTCTTTTCATATTGCAGGAGTTGATTTTGCCATTGATAGCGATATGAGTAACAATTCATTCACGGTCAATTTTGAAACCGTTTCAAGCAAAGAAATAGCATGGAATGAATTCAGAATTGCTCCCAATCCGAGTACAGATTATATAGAGATTATAAATGCACCAGATGACATTATCTCAATCTCTTTGATTTCTGCAAATGCGGCAGAGAAACCAATACCCATCAAGGTATCAAATCGAATCGATATCAGTGACTTTCCTTCTGGTGTTTATTGGTTGCAAATCTCTACTAAGGATAAAATTGAAGCTCATACGTTGATAAAAAAATAACCATATCACATAGCACGGCCGACACTTTTAGGGCAAAAGACAGTAAGAATGTCACGTTTGAGCGATCAGATGTGGCATTTTTATATAAAATAGATTAAGTTAGATATATTAAGATCAGCCAAATTTATCGCAAACTATCTATTATGAAAAACTTCTACTTAATCTGTTGCTTTCTATTTCTATTTCAATATTCCAAAGCCCAGGAATGGCAAGAGCATTTTTCGCATGACCGCAATGCGTACAGTCATCACGGACAATTTGTCGTGGATGGTCAAATTGTACTATTTATGGGGAATTGGGAAGGGCCAACAAACACACTCGAAACCCTCACCGGCAATGTAAAAAAAGACGTAATTGTCGTTTCTCCCAACAGCACATATGAGCGCATAAAAACAACTACCCTAGGAATAGGAGAAAAAGAAATCCTCATACTAAGACCCTTCAGTTACGATATTTACGGGTATGGGATTTATTCCGTTCGTAAACAGGATGATGCTTTTTCGATTCGCGATATTTATACAATCGAAGGCCAATCACCTTATCATGTGTTGGACGCTTATCTTCCTTTGGATAGTACTCAAAATAACGAATGCATCACGGATGAAAGTGAGTGGATCATTTTAGATAAAGACGACAATATTTTGGATAAAACTGATCTAAACCCTTTGTTTTTCTTTCACGAAACTGCGGACAAACTCTTTCAAATTGAAGGAGGTAAACTTATTCCGCGTGCTGACCCAGATCATATATCGGGAATCGAATTGGATAATGTGGATATGATCGAAAATGATCCATACAGAAATAACATAGCCGTAATCTACCAAAATGAAATGTGGAGATATTCAATAGAGGATTGCGGATTCTTAAGAATGGACCTACTTGAAGATGCCCCCATGGTAGTAAACTTTAGCGAGGATGGATTTTATTACCTAGTGGATAACGAAGACAGCTATATTGTCTATCACTACAATGATGAACTGCTATCATCGGAAGTTTGGTACGAATATATAAAAGCAGAAGAATTAGATAATTACGACATTTCCAATTTTGAAGTGATTGAAGATGATATCTATTTCTTTGGAATCTTAGAAAGGTCAGATATAGAGACGACGTACAGCTATGTGCAAAAAAGAAACAGATCTTTACCTTTCGAACCGCTTCGCAAAGATTTAAGTTTGGATTCTTTCTCAGTAGTTGGATTCCCAGAAGGGCCAAATCCGTGGAATGATTGGGATTTCGAATACTCATTTACGGTAACCAACAACAGTTCTGAAACAGTAAATTATTTCAGTTTATACTCTACCAATATGGCAGGCCTGAATTCTATACCTAAGCAATTAATCAATCAAACGATTAATATAGAATTAGCGCCTGGAGAATCCTATAAGGGCAGTGGAAAATTTTTCTTTCACGAATTGACAAGTATAACCCTTCATTTGGTGGGCGCTGATTTTGCACTCGACAGCAATATAGATGACAACTCGCTAACTGCCGACATCATAACGCTAACCAATAAAGAAATTAGTAGCACTTCATTCAATATTGGCCCAAATCCTGTTTCTAATCGACTTCATCTCATGAATGGCGACATCAACGAAATTGAATTCATCTACATTTCAGATATATCCGGGCATAAAATAAAAGTTCCTGAAAATCAGTATCGAAAAATTGACACCAACAATTTGCCTCAAGGCAAGTATTGGTTGGAGATAAAAACCATCTCGGTAATTGAAAAGCATCCCTTTGTAAAAATATGAGAAAGAAAAAGCCCGACCTATATATCATAAGTCGGGCTTAATTTATTATTTCCAGCTTTTAAGAAGCTACCTTCTTTTTTCTTTTCGTTTTAAACAATTCTACCAGCTCTTTCTCTTTCATAAAACCTAAATCAAGGAAAGTAGCCTTTACGAATTTCTTGATATCCTGGTAGTCTCTACCTCGCTTATCCGTAAATCGTTTCAACAACCGTTTCACGTACCTCATGCTTAGGTCTTTGACAGCCTGGTTGAATTTCTGATTATCAAAAATATTGATGTATTGCACAAAGGTCTTATTGATCTCAAAATAGTCCTGATAACTCTCCGGTGGAAGGTTCTCCATGATTTGGGTAAAGTAGTTTAAAAGACCTGCTCTAAGGCATTTATTATTAAGAGACAATCCTTCGTGCTGCGCATAATATGCTTGAACAGAATCGATCGCATCTTCATGAACAAATCCTTTGCCATGAATAGTATTCATTAAATTATAGTAAGAGTTGATTTCATCGTCCGCTTTTCCATCAATCAATTTCGCCAATCGTTTATCTGCATCCGGTGTAATGTTAATCTCATCCGACGTAAACATTTCATCCAATACTTCAAAATATTCTACGGATAATTCAGGGTTATTTTTCTTCATATATGTAAAAGCATCCGCAAAACCCTTGGAACCAATGTCGTCAAGATCAAAGAATAATCCAATAATTAAGATGATCTTCAAATACTCTTCTTCCGTTTTTAGAGAATCATTTGTGATGAAGTCATTTAGGTAAGAACTTAAGCTGGTGTTGTTATAATCATTTTTACCTCTTTCTAACAAAAAAGAACGCAATTCATAATAATTCCCCTTGAGCTCCATCGCATTTACTGGAAACTCAGCGGTATAGTAATTGAGACTTTCAAATTGCTTCTTGTACTTTATAACCCCCATTTTTCGTTCCCGGATGTCTCGGTATTTAGCTAGTTTTTGAGACTGGAGGAAATATTTAACACGCGTATTTTTTACCGACTCGATCAAATTGGTAATCCAAATATCGCTGCTTAATCCAAATCCCATTTGTATCGATTGCCCTACCCTTAGTTTGATCATTTCAAAATTGGAAGAATTCGCAGCTTTTAACAATACATGTTTGAAATGATCTTGTGGTTTTCGATATTTCATGTTTTCATTGGCCTCTCCTCTCAACACTGAATAACCCACGATTTTCGGAACATAAAGCCCTTCTAATTCATCCACCAGAAGTGCCTTCTCTAAAGCAAGAATTTGTAAAGGAAATTCATCAGCAACAGATAGATATAACTCCTGAATCTCGTATTCAAATTCTTCAATCAGTGCTTTATATTCTTCATACTCTTCCGTATCCAGGTACGCTGACAAAGCATCTGATTCTTGTATTCTATTGGCTATATCATCAATTGCTTTCTGATATTTAGGATCTAAATTTTCCATTTTATATTATTATGACAGTTAACACAAAATCCTCCTTTATAAAAAATCGAAACCTGATAAGGCATTTAAGCTTATCAGGTCCCAAAATTTAGACTTGAAGGTTTTATCGCAAGCATCTTGCTCGGCGATGCTCACGCGAATATACTACAAAATATTAATAGATAGATTAATATTAACTTGTAGATTCCAATTTCTTTATTCTATTCAGCAGGTGGTTCTTCTTCCTCCTTAGTTTCTTCAGCAGCAGGTGCTTCAGCTGTTGGTGTTTCTTCCGCCGGAGCCTCTTCTGTTGCTGCTGGTGTTTCTGCTGTCGGTTCCTTAGTTGGAGCTTCAGCTGCTGGTGCTTCCTCTTCAGTTGCAGGTGCTTCCTCAGCTGCGGGTTGCTCTTCTGGAGTTTCGGCAGCCGGTGCTTCCTCTTCAGTTGCAGGTGCCTCCTCAGCTGCTGGTGCTTCTGCAGCAGGTACTTCTTCAGTTGCCGGAGCTTCCTCAGTAGGTGCTTCTTCAGAAGCTGGAGCTTCAGCGGCAGCTTCTTCCTCTTCTTTAAACTTAGCCTCAGCTTCTTCTGCCAGCGTTTTAGGTTCTTCTCTAAAAGCTTCTGCAGTTTCGTTCTCCTCCTCCACTTTTGGTCTAGACTTAACTTCACCACTTACCATCTTTCTGAACTCCTCCATTTCTTTTCTTGTCTCCTCAACTCTTTCTGCAATCTTCGCTTCTTTCGCTTCAATCCATGATGCCAATTTCGCATCTGCTGCTTCTTGTGTTAACGCACCTTTGGCAACCCCTCTTTGTAGATGTTTTCTGTAAAGTACTCCTTTGAAGCGTAAAATTGCTCGTGCAGTATCGGTAGGTTGAGCACCTTTTGTCAACCAATCGTATGCCTTATCACGGTCCAACTCAATGGTTGCTGGTTTTGTCATAGGATTGTATGATCCAATTTGCTCAATAAATTTACCATCTCTAGGCGCTCTTGCGTCTGCCACTACGATATGGTAATACGGTCTTTTTTTTCGACCTCTTCTGGCTAATCTAATTTTTACGGCCATTTTTATTAAAATTTACTTGGTTAAACCATTCCTGCTTAATTCGAAAATCGAACCGCCGGATTTTAATCGGCCGCAAAGATACTGATTTATTAATTAAACATATGATAAACCATAAAAAGAATTAAAAAGTAATGGCTTCAGAAAATCAACTCTTTGTGGCTACTGAATAATGCATCAATGAAATATTATACCACTCCAGCGCTTTCATCACAATTCAAAATCAAAACAAATTAATTTAGACACGTTTATGGAAAAAACGCACACGCTTCCACTTTTAAAAAAATTCCTTTTTAGTTTATTAAGTGTTCAACATATGTTATATAGAAAATTTATCATTCATACAAGTATTAAAATTATGAAGAGTTTAACAAAAAAAAACATTATTGAATTTCAAAACGAAAATCAAGATAGAGTTGAAAAAAATGAAAATTTCAACAAATTGAAACCCTTTGAAATATTACTTCATTCCCAATGTAATCAAATTGTAGGTGGCAAATCTGATATCCTAATTGTAGACAAAAATATTTTGTAAAAAGGTAAGGAACGCATGAATTGAACGAATACCAAAGGAATTAATAACTTCCGAAATATTACTTTCTTCTCTTTGCAAAGGAATTCGTGGATGTAGAAAATGATATTTGATC
>JBCCVV010000095.1:0-23039 GCA_039194925.1 Bacteroidota bacterium | reverse complement strand
CAAGTATAGGAACCTAGAGGCATCCACGCGTTTTCTACGTATTCGATGCATTCTTCCAGTTTATGACCTTTTGTTTTGGCATCATACCCACCCCAAACGCTAAAATTTAGGTGTCTTCTCCCATTGTCAATGTGCCCTTTGATCCACCAAGAAAATGGCGCTATATTCGTATACCAGGGATACTTAGTCGTGTGAGCATGGCAATCATAACACGCATCCACTATTTTTGATTTTATGGCCGCTGGTGCATTATGGATTGCGAATAGATCTTGTCCTTCAACAATTGGTGGATTGGTTTTATCAATTCTAATAAATTGGATTAACAAAAAAACTACTCCAAGAATCGGTAAAATATGTTTGCGCTTTAATTTCATCTTCTATATTAAACAAATTATGCTATTCTAAATTGAACCGTATTGGAAGTTTGTATTGTACTTTCACAGCTTTTCCATCTACATGTCCCGGCCGCCATTTGGGCATTTTCTTGAGCAGTCGAAGACACTCCTTCCTTATACTTTTTGACACTCCTCGTAAAAATACATTATCTACTATATTTCCACCTTCATTGATATTGAATTGAACCAAAGCTTGTCCCTGAATATCACGTTTTCTGGCACTTTTGGGATATTTCAAATTTTTGTAAATAAACTTTTTTAATTTTTCTGTTGCACACTTTTCCTTTTCCTTGACGGTCATATCTTCATTCTCACAACCGGGAAATCGCGGAAGTTCTTCATCCATCTTTGTTGAAGTATCCTGCGTGGTAGAAATCAATTTACCTTCAATGTATTCCGCTTCCCATTCCACATTATTTAAGGAATCAAAGCGCATTGTTTTACCATGCAATCTTCCATTTACATAATACTCCTCTTTGATCACTCTATCATTTTCCGAAGCGTATATTTCTTCCCACCTCCCCTCTTTCTTGCCTTTGACATATATCCCTCTTTCACGCTGATTTTCAATCCAAAGTCCGTGTTTGACATTATTTCTAAAGTGTCCTGTGGTAACTACAGTACCATCATCATACAAACTTTTATAAAGCCCGTTTTTAGTTTTGAAGTCCTTCGAGTTAAAAGATACATACCGCACTAATGACTTGGTTTCAGTATTAAATCGTTTCAAAATGTACAGTGTATCATTCACTTTTTCAGCAGTTTGATTGGCTCCTTTGAAAAGTACTTCCGACCCTGGTTCCAGGCTATGCTTGTTTGATTGAGCCCAACTTGATAAGCTAAGGATTAGTAAGATCGATAAGATGTTTATTCTTTTCATGGATTTAATGCATCGCAAATTGTGTCGTCAAATATAATTGTATTGTAGCAATAAAGAAATTCGCTTGATCAACTTCTTAGCGGTTACCTTTTCTTCGCTTTAGTCTCTAATGGTAAAAAAGGGTGTTGTATAGATCGCTTGCCTTTGGTTTAGATACCGAAGGCAAGTTTTTAAAAAAAGAGGTTACGATTTACTGGTTACCTTTTTAACAACGGAAGACTAATAAATAAAAATGGTACTAAAGTCACAATCTGTACTCAGTCAAAACCTGGTAATAAAACACAAAACGAAAGACTTCCAAATGGGAATTTTAAACAGTAAAAATTCTAATCCTCAGCGAGAGAGCAAAAGAGAAAGTGTACGAGTGATAGAATCCAGAAACGATAAAAAAATAGCGTTGCAATTGGATGATGGCATTCATCTCATTTCATTAAATGATATCATTCGTATTGAATCCAATCATAATTATGTCTTCATCTATCTCTACGATGGAAGAAGCATCTTTATCTCCCTTACACTAAAACAAATCGAACAATCGTTTTCAGACTTCGAATTTGTACGGGTGCATAATTCGCACGTCATTAATTTGGCTTATTTGAATATTGTTAAGAAAAGTTCGAGTCCATATGCAATTATCAATAATACAGCACGAATTCCTGTATCCAGAAGACGTCTGCCCTTTTTATTGGACAAGATTAAAAATTGGGCGATCTGGTTATGAAAGGAAAAGGTTGAAAGATTGGAAAGATTGGAGAGGGACTTCACAGCGTTTCGCTGAGAAGTAACGAAGGTGTTTCGGAGTTTTTTAGGAAATTGTACTTTCGAGCGATGTGAGAAATTGGAAGAATTATTCTAACTGCAATCTTATCAATCTGGTAAATATTTTTATCAAGAATTAAGACAATTATGAAAAACTTATTCGTTTCGAAGGACATTTTACAAAGAAGTTTTCAATTTTGCATCTTGCTAAGAAATTAAGTAAACGTATGGTGGAATCTTCACAAAATGATCAGACGAAATCGCTAGTGGATGCACTGAAGTCAAGGGATCAAAGGACTCGATCTCAGGCATTCGAAGATATTTATGTCCACAATTTTCCGATCATTGAAAAATATGTCCTGGCAAATGGAGGGATATCCGCGGAAGCCAAAGATATTTTTCAAGACGGAATAGCGATTCTTTATGCTCAACTTATTAAAGACAAATTCAGAGGTGAGTCGAGTATAAATACCTATCTATTTTCTATCTGTAGAAATTTATGGTTTAAGGAGATTAAGAAAAACAAAAAATCGAACCAAATGAAAAAAGATCATGCACAAGATACAGACCAATACGTCGATGAACCTTTAGAGAGTGACAAAACACTTGCGGTCTTTAAGCTTTTCAACACACTGGAAAAAGATTGTCAAAAGGTTTTGGAATTGTTTTATTTTGAAAAGCTATCCATGACTGAAATCGCTCAGGAATTCGGATTTAAAGGAGAACAATCGGCCAAGAACAAAAAATCCAAATGTCTGAAAAGGCTTAGAGCACTTATTCAGCAAAACCCTTCCGTTTATTCTCAATTTCAGAATCTATAGTTATGAATCAAGAATATTTCGAACGATGTGAAAATTATCTTCTGGACAAAATGTCAACTGAAGAGCGCTCTAATTTTGAGAAAGAACTCACGCAAAATGAAGCATTAAGAAGCGAACTGGAAATTGCCAAAGCCATCCATTCCAGTGCCGAACTCAGTGTTAAAGCCAGATTAAAACAAGAATTGGATGTAATTCATCAAACGCATTTCGATAGCACCAAAGATAACGTTGAAGAATTTGAGCAAGCATCCCGCCGAAATGTAATACCAGCCATAGTGATTGGATTACTAGCCGTACTTCTCATTTGGGCTGCCGCTAAGATGTTGATGAATGAAGAACCGGTAACACAGACCATCTATGCTCAAAACTTTGCTGTCCCAAAATTGGATTTTACGTATCGTGGTGGCTCAACTGATCGATTTTTTCAGTTGTTGGAATCCAGCTATGAAGAAGGAAAATACAATGATTTTATCAAGCAGGTTGATGATAGGGATTCACTGCTTACATCCAACCCCAGGCTTATGCTTGCCAAAGGAATTGCACATTTGGAGATTGGAGAAGCAAGTGAAGCCCGAACAAATTTTAAGAAGCTCATGGAGAATGCCTTCTATCGCGATCAAGCCAACTGGTACATTGGACTTTCTTATTTAAAAGAGGATGATGTAACCAATGCTCAAAAATTTTTCAAAATAATCAGTCGAAGCGAAAGTAGATTCCGCGATCAATCGATCGAAATTCTAAAGAAGATTTAGCCTTTATTGGCTTAGGGATGAAATCAAGCACTCAAAACTTCCATGATTCATACTAACTAATTTGTTGAAGCATTGTTGAACCTCCAGTCCCGACCTATGAAAACAAAATTGTCCGTAGATTGTCAAGGAGACGTTTCCAGATTACGTTGAATACGCATTCAATTAAGTAGATCTTTTTCTCATGGCCCAAACTGCGGCAAAGAGGAAAACGAAAACAATGGCAAAATAATACCATTCAAAGGTAAAAGTCTTCATGTCAATTTTATCTGAATTCCCAATGACCACCATAGATGCCCAATAATGCGGATGTTGATAGAGGTAGTCCGTACTTGACAGGAAGTCCAGTTTGGCATTTTGCAGGGCCTTACTCTTTTTCATACCCATTTCGAGGTATTTGTAATAATCGGCCATAATGGTACTGGTTGATCTATCCGGAATGGCCCAAAGACTCATGATTATTGAAGGGGTACCAGCAAAGGCGAAACTTCTGGCCAAACTCATTACCCCTTCACCTGCCTCATATTTTCCGATCCCGGTTTCACACGCACTTAAGACGACCATTTCGGCCTTGGTCTCCAATTGGTAAATGTCATACGTTGTCAGAAATTCTTCATCGGAAAAATAGATTCGATTGTCTTCCACATTTTCTGAATTGGCACACGCGTGTGTTGCCAAATGCAATACCTTCGACTGCTGAGCTTCGACCAAGAAATGCTTCAGACTAGCTTCAGCACCGACATAATTATTGCCCCCCACAATCGAATGAATATTTTCTACTTCACTTTTATTGAACTTGAGTTCTGAGAGCAATTCAACCGTGCAAGATCTTCTTGATCCATCACCTTGAATTTTAATAAATGAAGGCGCAAATCCGGAATAAACTGAAGAAAAATCAACGTTTTCATTGTCCTTCATGCTAAAAAGAAAATCCAGCGAAAATGAATATGAAATCGCATACTCTTCCAAAAGATAATCCAGATTATCCATCGAAAAACGAATTTCATCGCCAGGCTCTTTCGTCAAAAGTGATTCAAATGGCAGATAGTTTAACGCGCCATCGGGAAGTAAAATAAGTTCATCTACTCCCGCATCAATCGTTATCAAATTGTCTTCAATCAGATGCTGATACAGTTCGAACGAAGCGTTAGTAAGTTGTTCAAAATAAAATTTAGGATCAGAATCAAAATCTCGATTTTTTAAGGCATTAAGATACGTACTCAACACTTCAGAGATATTTGCAACAGCTATCTTCCTGAGGGATAATCTGCTCTTGGTAAGTAGCGCTATAAACAAGCCATTCTTACCCCAAAAATAGTAAAGGCACGCCTGATTATCAGCTAAATACTGCTGCTGAACTATCTCAGTACTCGGAACAGTTGATGCAAATTTTGATTTAAAATACAACGGATATTCATCTTCAAAGTAACGATTCAAATCTTCCAATTCCCGCTTGAGCGAAAACAGGGAATCGTTTCCAGAATGTTGATTCAAAGTTTCACGTTCCCACTCAAAAATGGATTGGACGAGTATCTTTTCCTTTTCCAATAGCGAATCCGGAATACCGGTTTGTGCTTTTGCCTTTACTTCTTTCAGCGTCGAAGATAACACAAAGCTTCTTGATTTTTCCAAGGTGAAAAGTATGATATCATTGATTTCATCTTGGTTTTCAAAATGAGAAGAATGCTCATAAATAAAATTCAAGCCGTCTTCATAAATGGAATTTACATATCCTGAAAGCAGAAGTTTGGATTCTTCAGTATCATAACTCAACCGTAAAAAATCAATGACAAAAAAGCTGTTGACGTAATAATTTTTAGCCTTCTCCAGGAGTGTGTTCTTATTTTCCTCATCGATCAACCCTTCTGTACATTGAGCCAAGCCATAAAGAGACTCCATGATCCATACACCATTGGATAGCTTCAGCGATTTTATCTCTTTTTGATGTTCAAAATCTTTAAGGACAAATGTAGAATCCAACAATTTGAGGGATTCCTTAAAATGGTTTTTTGCGTCGTCAAATTTATTTAACTCGATGTAGTACTTGGCCAGATCAATTTTGACTTTTGCCAATTCACGTTTAGAAACTTCAGGGGATTTTATGGCTTCGTCAATTGCCTCCAGATAGGTCTGTTCAATCTGTTTTGGATTTTCCTTTCTGAAAAATTCAGCCAGCTCTTTCAGATAATTAAAACGTTGTCCGGGTTCTGATTTCATTAATTCCCTGGCGCTCTTGAGATATTCCCTGGCTTCGTCTGTATTTCCCAGCTTTCTATAGGCCTCGGCCAAATTCAGTGCTTCACGAAATTCAAGACCAAATTGATCTATAACTTTTTTGCAAATTTTGATGTATTCTTCAAAGTTACCTTTGGATTTGTACGCTATCGCAAGATTTGTCCAAATAAGATAGAGTTTAGATATTTTATCCAGTTCCAGGCTATACTGTTCTGCATTTTTCAAGTAAGAAATCGCCTTATCATATTCTCCAATTTTAGTAAATTCGATTCCTGCATTTTGATAATAACTTATCCCTTCTTGTTGTTTCCCAATGGCCTCCAGAATCCGAATTGCCCGAAGATTAGACTCAAGAATTTTTTCTTCATTTTCTAAATAATAATATGAAAAACCGACCCATCCGTGCAATTTAGCCAATAGCAATGAATCACTTCTGGCTTCACTAATAATTTCAATACCCTCATTGCATAATGCAACAATTTTGTCAAACTCTTTTTTAGTATAGTAACTACGAACTCCATACATCATTCCCTTATACCAAACATCCCAGTTACCTGTTTTAAAGCTTTCCTCCATTACTTTTTCACCATAGAACACACTACTGTCATATTCAGCCTTGCCATATTTGATTTTGGCTTGCTCCAAATATAATTCGTACTTCAAACTGTCCGAGGCCCAGAGTTTACACGGACTACAGAAATAAAAAAAGGGTATGATTATGATCACACCCTTCCATATTGTTTCTTTTAACTTGATTAGTTCTGCTTTATGCATTTTATTGTTTTCTGAAAGGAACCATTGATCACAGTCACCAAATGTACACCTTGATTCCATTCTTCGGTATTAATCGCAACAAAATTATTACCACTATCTTTAAATCTGCTGATTTCGTTTCCTAATACATCGGTAACGACAACCAGACGTCCTCCTAAAGCAATTTCACCATCTATTTCCAAAGTAATTTGATTGCCAAAAGGGTTCGGATATAATCCCACATCTACTACATCTTGAGCAGAAGGATTTCCTCCGTTACCACCATGTGTACCATCTCCATTACCACCCGTAAAATCTGACGAGCACTGTGGCTCTTGATAACAACCCGCAATATAAGTGATAAGTTCATTTGTTGATACTGGTCCAATATTGTTGAAAAAAATATGAGCTCTGGTAGTCAGGAAGTTATCAAGCAGACAGGATTTTAAATGTACTTTATAGCGAATAAAACCCTGAGACTGTTCAAACGTGTATACTGTAGGATAGTATTGATTGCTTCCAGGCAACTCCACATTATTAAATTTGAAACGTATGCCGTTTGAATTAATAACGGGAGGTTCTGGTTCAAATGTGTAATCCAGTACTTCTACGTGAGAAATAAGATCTGTATTCGAAAATTCATCCTTGATATCTATTTTATTCGCAAAAAAATCGCCCTCATTTTGATAATGAATCTCATAGATGATCTCTTGGGTATTCATAGAATTAATACATATTTTATACCGATCCGTAATTTTAAAATTAGGATCATGAGGGGTGCCAGCAGTTCGAGCTCTCATGGATGTACCCGAAACAAAAGCACCCGTCTTATGGTATAAGCTTGCTTCGGTTATAATCTCAGTTCCGATACTGAGGCCTGAATCAACTTGCAATTTTAGATGCGCAACCCGTTGCTGTCCCGGTGGAACATTCCCTACTCTTAATCCTATATCATTCCAGTCGCCATTGCAACTCGTATTTGAAGTATACGGCGCAAACCAATTACTATTATTGATATTGGAATCAAAATAATTAGCCAATGGAGTAAGCTTTCCTCCTGGATTGCAGAAAAATACGTCACCTGCAAAGTCATTTCCTGTATCGTTTGTCACTACTACAGTGTAAATGATGTGTTTGCCCGCAACCGGACTCCAATGGGCAGAGAGATTGACTCTGATTGGATCTGTACCGGGAGCATGATATGATGGATTACTATACGGTTGAGTTGGAGGATTGACAACTATACCATCCGAAGTGGATTCCGGCTCCAAATCGTCTGGTGGCATTGGAATGTATGGGTCCATATAATACGCAGTTATGGTATGGGGTGAATTGGTTCCGTATTGCTCAAAATGATGTCTGGGGCTTGGTCCGTTACTAAAATGTCCGTCGCCGAAAAACCAAATGATATGATCAGCCGTAAATTCATCCAGGCTAAACATTGCAACATTGTTTTCAACGTAATCTAACTCAATATCTTGGGCATTACCCCAAAGCATCAATGAGTAGATCGCAATCATTGTACATACTAATTTCTTTCCAAATTTCATCTTTTCAAATTTTAAATTTACTTCTCGCTTACGTCCGTTTAAGACGGTTAATATTACTTTTCAGCGATAAAGATATACGAATTAATGAGTTGGAATTACCGTTAAAGTACCGACGGTAAATTCCTAATGCTAGTTGGTTTCTATACCTAAAAAACTGGCAAGCAATTAGATGCAAACGGATTTATTTGTTGCATTTGATTTGACGGAATGTACCTACTAGGTGTATGGATAAACGTATTAGATCAAATTAAATTTGTCATCTTTTCTGACAAAATACCGACAGAATTGGGGCTTCTTACTAGTATTTCGGGTTGAACACAGATCATCTACATTCTTCTTCGACAAGCAAGTATACAGTCTTATTGATTCGACCAACCAAGGTGCGTAGAGAAATGGCATTTTGCCCTGACTTCCATTTCGACCATAGTGGAGAACCCTGGCTTCATAGAAACTGCGAATCCTATTTGAAACTCATCTCCAAAATATGCCTGTTCGCAACAGATACGTTTAAGAATTGAAAATTTTTCGCGTGGTAAAATATCCTAGTACCACGATCAGGAAAGCAGCTAGGCCATGCATCCACGAAATTCCGCTTTCGCGTTTCGGTTTTAGGATATGATCCGACTCGCCATAATAGACTAATCCTGCCCAATAATAAGGAGTCTTTTCAAAAGCAGGAATCCCGGCATCATTGAGATAAGATAGTTTTGCATTATGCAGAGAAAGATGTTTGGTCTGTCCAGTACTGAGATTTTCATAAAATCGACTTACAATATTTGAATTGGGTGCGGCAAGCACATTCCACAAACTCGAAATCACGCTATTTGCACCCGCAAAAGTAAATCCACGCGCCATGCTCTGTATCCCCTCACCATACGCATTCTCTCCCAAATTGGTTCGGCAAGCACTAAGAAAAACCATATCGGCTGGTAGTGAAGTGGCAAATAGCTCTGACAATGCAAATGACGAATCGGCAAGTAACATCTGGGGTTCAGTCCCCTCTTCCTCAAAACCGTGGCTGGAAAAATGCAATATGGGCAACCGTTCATTAAATGAAATAAGCCGACTCCGAGAAGCATTCTTTCCTATATAAGACTTCACTCGAAGACCATTCTTTTTGGCAGTTGCTAAATCTTCATCGCCGATTCCGGAAAATTGAGAACCTTGTTTATTCTTCTTATCGGCAAACGGCATAAATGTAACTACATCGAGTGGGGCCCTGAACTCCGAATCTTTCAAATTGCTCAATATCGATCCGGAAAAAGAATAACGAATCAGCCTATCTTGAATTACATACCTTGGTTCGGGTTCGACTATTCCAGAGGAGATAAGGCATTCAAATGGAATAGTTGCGATGGGACCATCGGGCAGGATGACCACTTCTGAGAGCTCGGGTTTGATAAATGGTTTCAGCAAGAGCGTGTATACATCTAATGAAGTCTTTTTATATGCCGCAAAATTGTTGTCGATTTGCGATGGATGAAAGAAAAAATCTTTGAGCTCAGCAATCAACGTATCAATTTCCTTTGCATCTCCCAAGTCTAAAAATATACTCGACTCGCTTTCGACACCCAAAGCATACACCCTCTCTTTTCCATGAAAATAATGAATAAAAACGGTAGAATCCGACACAAAACGGTTGCGAAATTCACCAAGAGAAAGTAATACCTGATCATCAAATTTCTGGAATAGACGAGGATACTTAATTGATAGGCTATCGATATAGTTTTCAAAACTTCGCTGCGCATTTACAATGGTTTCGACACTGTTGCTTTCTTTTTCTTTTAGCAATTGCCGAACCTCCATTTTTAACGATAAAAATCGATCTCTTTCAGCTGGTTTTGTCTTTGAAATGGCCTCATTGAAGGAATACCCTTCTAACAAAAGGACTGCCTTACTCTTTTCCAGGTAATAAAAAGCATCATCATACAGGCCTTCTTCATAGCAATAGGTTAAGGCCTTTTCATAAAAAGGGAAAGCAGCCGATCTCCAATGCAATTTTGTGTCGTCCATAAAATGATCGCTCTGCATATTGTCAATGACAGCATCTCCTAATTTGAACAATTCAATGATTTCCTTTTGATTATCCTTTTCTCCAAATACTGCCAGTATCTGGGTTTTACGAAAAAATATGCGTAGAAGTAAGTTTTTTTCAACAACATAGCCCAAATCAATTGGATTTGGGTTGACCAAATCGTTCATCGCCCGAAATGTAGGAACCATCGATTTAATGGCATCCTGAATAGCAGATAATGCCTTTTTGCCCTGAGATTGATGCTCATAATATCTGGCCCATATCAAATGACTTATTGCTATCAATTTGGGATTCTGTGTGCGAAGTGCATAAATTCTACCTTGCTCTGATGCAGCTCTGCATTCCTGCATTCTATTTTCGTTTCTTAAGGCTGTAGCAAGATTTGTGTAAATTTCGGTTTGAGTCTTTGCATCAGACTTGTTGTAGAGTTTCGCCTTATTAAAGTTTGAAATGGCTTTATCGAATACTCCACTTCGGAAATACGCTGAACCCAGATTATTGTAATATTTGCAAATAAGCTCTTCTTTGATTTCCTGATTGTCATCAAAATAACTCTTGTACTCTTCTGATAAACGTATTGTTCGTTCGAATTGATAAGCATCGACATAGGTTGAAGTTAAATTCACGACTCCACCTCTTATCTTGTCCGTATTTTTTCTGTCCTTTGCTTGCTCAATAACCAAATTAAAATACTCCTCAGCAGAGATAAAATCACCTTCTTCTTTGTATACTTTCCCTAGCTCCAATAAACTTATCAATACACGATTACTGTCCTTTTTAGTGAGAATTACCAGATCTTCGTTCATGTAAACGGCCAATGCGTTATTCAAATATCTCTTGGCTTTGTCAAAATTCCCTCTTTCCTTTTCGAAGGCTCCCAAATTATGGTAAGCTTTTCCCAAGTTAATCGTAACACTATCCTTCCACAACTCCTCTCTAATGGCCAAAGCTTTCTCGGCTCGAATAATAGATGAATCTAGCATCCCTGGTTCTGTGTAATTGCGCACCGCCCACATGTGGTGTTCATAAGCTAAACCGATCAGGCTATCTCTATCCATAAGCGCTACATCTATACTCTTCTTTGAAGAATCCTGAGCAGTCAATTGGAAGCTAAAGCATATTAGAGCTGTTACGCCTATCATACTTCTTTTAATCAAACGACCTAAGAACAGCTTCAATCGTAAACGCATATGTATAATTTCTATTGAACCATTTAAAAGACGATAAATTGAAAGACTTTCTCGTTCACCTTCAAAAAATACAATCCGGATGGTAAATCATTAATATCTACTTGCTCCATTGCTCCTTCCGTAATGGCATGAAGATTTTTACGGCTGAAAACCTGCCCCTGAGTATTCAATACAAAAACAGAAACATGGTCAACCTCCACATGGAACATCAACTCCAAGTAAGAATTATAATTTTCAACAACCACTTCCAACTCGCCTTGGTTCCCCATTAATTCTAAATCAGAATCAATACTAATATTCCCAAATGAGCTCCTTCCTTCATAACCACCGTCAGGATCAGGTTCTAAGCCCGTATACGTCTCATCTATTAGTACATTACCAGAAAGCACTTCAAATGTGAGATGATCATGGTCTTGGGCATCATACAGGATCTCATCTTTAACATCAACCGGATCAGTGAATCCCATCAAATACTTGGTGGCTGCTATCCCAGCAACCACAGGAGCGGCCATTGATGTACCCGATTTGTTATCAAAATCATCGTAGGGAATTGTACTTAATATGTTGACTCCAGGGGCTAATACATCCACGTACTGAGCTCCGAAATTTGAAAATGGTGAATTGACAATGAGCTCTTTTCTTTCATCGAAATTATACGATCCAACAGAGATGAGATTGGGTAGTTGGTAACAGGCCGGATATTGCTGTAGATCATCCAAATAAAGCGAATCATTCCCAGTAGCCGCCACAACGGTAATGTTTTGTTTATGTGCCTCTTCAATGGCCGTTCTGAGCACAGGACTCGGGTGTCCATAAAACCCCCAACTGCAGTTTATCACAGAAACCTTGTCACGAATAGATTGATACATGGCACAAGAAATATCGAACAAGTTGGCCAGGCCTTTGGAGTCATGTGTTTTATACGGTATAAACTGAATCAGATTTTTATCCGAGAAGGCACTGCAATATTTTGCGACTATACCTGCCACGTGTGTACCATGTCCATGATCATCGCTTGCATTGTTATTGTCATCGATAAAATTCCATCCTACAGCATTATCCGGATAGCAATTTTTATCATCATCCATTTCATTGTTGGGTTCATCATACGATAAATAGAGATGGTTATCCAGCTTCGTATGTAAAATATCAATACCCGTATCAACAATAGCGATCTTCAACATTTCATTCCCTTTTGGAGGTTGATGGGCATTGATAATATCCCCAATGGCAGGGGGTTGATTAAATGGCCCTTCGGTGAGTTCTCCTTTTACATATTTATTGAAGTCAATATCATCAATTTCCGAAGCGGTGGTTGAAGTACTGATATGGTCGTCTGTACCCGCTGTTGGCCCGGTTGAAGACAGTCCAATCGGTCCATGCAACAAACTATCCAGGAACAACCAGGTCTCAATGGTATTGCATACACACGAATCCTTCACAATGGCACCGACTTCTTCCCTCAATTGGGCTTTTATAAAATGCGGTGTTCCGGGTGCGAAATTCACGATCGCCTCTTTTGGTACATAGGGCCATCCTAAATCGTCTACCTCATATGGGTAGCCGTGCAAAGTGAGGTATTCGCCAACGTTTCTGGGATTTGTTTCAATCACCGGAAAGTCATTATAAAACTCAATATCATCCAGTATCCAATAATAAAACTTACCTTCAAATAAAAACCGAATATAGACATTGGGTTCATCCGCTACGTAAGTTGAAATATCGATTATTTCAAAGTTTTTATTGCTGGTTTCCACATTGCGATTAATTCCTTCATTGAGTGGTATAGAATTCCAGCTATTTCCAAAATCAGTGGATATTTCCAAATAGGTTTCTGAATCATAGTTTCTATAATATTGATTAAATTTTATAAAAACCTCGGAGTGCTCCGAAAAATCCAAACGAGGAGAATATATGGCTGTGCTATAGTCACTATTGGGGTCTCCAAAGCCCGCACTGACAATATAATCACCATCATATACCAATGCGCCATTTTCTGAATCATCAATTGCCGGTCTGTTGTCCCAATAGGTACCTTGGTCGGCTTTTCCATTTTGAGACCAGGCCCAGAATCCATCATTGGAAATAGGTACAGTTTCCCAGCCGTCTACCCCATTCTCAAAAGAATAAGAGTAAATAATATTTTGTGCCTCCACACCAATGGCTAATAATACAACTACAAATAAAACAGACGATCTTAAACACATAAATATAGATTTGAAAGAATGATAACTACCACTCAATTGGGGAACTTGATATTATCAATTCTATTAAAGAGATAAATTAGTCAATTATTTATCGTTGAAGAATGATATTTCTTACCCTTAGGAACTACTATTTTAAGAATTTCGACAATCAACGCTTGTCAAGCGAAACACCTTTTCATTTTGTATTATAAATGTATGAAAAAGGGGGCGAATTATAGTTCGCCCCCAACGGTTATTTTTAAATAATTATATTCATTGCTATTATTCTACCTTAATAACTTTTCGAATAAATCGATTTCCAAGTTCATCCGAAACGATTACTTGATACATACCCGCTTTCCACGCTTCAGTAGACATGTTCAATTGAGGAGAATCAACCTGAACGGTACTATTCGCTACGACTCTTCCACTAATATCAACTACTAAAATGCGCCATTCATTTCCGATAGGTCCTACTCCTTCAATTCGGAGCACATCGGTAGTCGGATTAGGGCTTACTTGTATATCCGAGAGTTCTTTATCCCGGCTGGCTGATGAATCTGAATCGTCTTTGATAGATTCAACGCATGGTTGAATAGTCTTACATATCTTGTCCTTGCACTTCGTTTTACCATCGGTGCCGTAGATGTACAAACAAATCTCAGCAGGCTTGGTAGATTCAAAGCCATACGAGAACTTAGAACCGTTGGTATCAAATATTACATTACCACCAATAGCAACAGACCAAACGTACTTATAAATCTCCGTACACTCACTGGTTATGGAAGTACTTTGAAAAGTATACTCACATTGTGAAAGCTGAATAATCTCGAAATCGGCAGTAACATCACAACTGCATTTGCAAGTTGGAGAAAAATCGATGCAATAGGTATCATCACATGTATTGCCATAGTCGTCTTCTCCAACAACGGTTAAACAGATAGAGTACCCGCCCCCTGCATTTGGAAACACATAGGACATTACGGCTCCACCCGGTACAGGGCTACCATTTACGGTCCATTTATAATCGATAATATCGGTACATTCTCCAAGGAATACATCCGCCGTGAATTCATACAGGCAATCCTGAATTTGATTTGGGGTAATATTTGTAACCTTGACATAACACTCCTCTTTACAGAACATTTCACACTTCTCTTCATTGAAGACCACATGCATAATATCACTGGTGTATGTACATCCATTGACAATCACTTCAAGCCAATATTTGCCCTCATCTGTAACTGCAAGATTTGTTATTGGTCCAGCACCCGATTGAACTATCATCACGGATGATCCATTATCCAAATACAAATCCCAACTGTCAAAATTCCCATACGGGCCAGGGTAGAATAATGGCATATCTTCTCGACAATATTCATAACATCCCGCCGGGAAGAAATCAAAGTTTGGTGGTCCTTCTACATCAATAACACTGGTGCTCGTACAACCTTTATCGTCGGTAAGTGTAACCTCAAACTTTCCTCCATACATAACATCATTCGAGGCGCCAGTCGTACCATTGCTCCAATTGAAGTATGCCGGTGAAATGGTCGCTGTAGCCGTAAGATTTACAACAAAAGGATCACAATTCAACAGCGTTTCAGTAATTGAAGGTGCTGGTGGTGGAGAATGAACCTCAATCGTTTTGACGGTAACAGCACTACATCCGGTAGCCGGATCCGTAACGGTCAGTTCATACATATAAGGCGACTGCCATGGGTTTACAGAAGAATCCGATATTTCATCACTCGAAGAAATAACAAACCACGAACCTCCATTCGGCTTCTTTCTCCACTGATAGGTCAAGCCCGGGCCAGCATAACCAAAGAGTCTAACCGGAAGACCATCTTGCCAACAGTAATCTCCCTCTCCTAAAATAAACGCATTTGGGGAAGGTCGAATATCTACAGGGGTCAAATTAGAAACAGAAGTACAACCGAATGCATCGGTAGCAGTAACCGTATAGGCGCCAGCATCAAATACAACATTAGGGTTGACAGTAGCACCATCTGACCAGGCAAATATTGAAGCTGTTGCTGTACCAGAATGGGTAAAATTAAGTGAGGCAGGGTTGGGTTTGCAAATTGGAGCGGTAGGTGTAACAGTCACTGTTGGAGCGCCAAAATCATTTGATTCCACGTCCACGTAGTTGGATTGTGTATCCGTACATCCCGCTGCATTGGTTACGGTCAAGGTAACATTATATCCGGGAGCTCCATTTGGCCCATCGTATTTTCTAGCTGCGGTATTCGTGGTCTGAATGAGAGTGGCACCATCACCAAAATTCCAGAAATACGTAGAATTGGGACTATTGAGTGCTGCTGTAAATTCAACATCCAGATCTTCACATATTGGAGTATTATCGGTAAATGTAGCATCTGGCAAAGCAGGTATTACCACACTTGTCGTAAATTCACATCCATAATCGCTCGGTAATCCAGAGAGATATGACATCGGAACAAAGACTTCTAACCTTACAGTATAGGTATTACCCGGCACCAAAGCACCCAACGGTACGGTTGAGGTAGCAGAAGTTGCGTTGATTCCCGAACCTACCATCGTACCATCGATAAACCATTGATAATCGTAGCCAGAGAGGTTGCCCAACGAACTGCTAAAATCATCCAGCTGAATCATGTAGTTTCCTGAACCGTCACAGAAAGCAACTGCTTCCGCTTCTGCCACAACCGGAATCGGTACGGATTCGACAATGGTTCTGCAGCACGCTCCACTTCCAGAACTAAAACAAATCTCATATCCTACGTCATAATAACCTGCATCATTAAAACTGGAATACGTAAATGTAGGTCCGGGAGCTGAAAACGCATTAACTCCATTATGGACGAATGTTCCCCCCAAAAAGGTCCAGCCTGCAGCAGTACTTATGCTGGTTTCATTGAATGTGACTTCTCCGCATGTAATATTATCATACGTAAAATCAAATGTTCCTGTATTTCCTGCCGGCATCGAACAACCGGGTCCAGACGGGCATTTAACTTTTATGGTTAAAACCTTCTTACATCCGGTTGCAGTATTAGTAACTGTAACTTCGTAGGTTCCAGTATCCGTTATCAATAACGTGGAAGAAGTACCCGGAACTGAGGATCCATCTTTTTTCCAAGAAAACGTATGTCCGGCAACTCCTCCGATTATGGTAGTTACCAATGTCGCAGAACCCGTCACTGGTCCTACTGGCGGACAAGCTAATGTATTCCCAGTAATACTCAATACAGCTGGTGGCTCTGGAAGGACAGTAATCACTTCAGAATCTACAGATATATTACCACAATTGTCGGTGGCAACAAGCGTTACGATAAAGGTACCTGCTTGGGTAAACGTTTGAGAAAAACTTTGAACATTTCCAGGTGGAGAAGTAAATGCAGGATCAAAAGACCAATCATAATTGGAATATCCGGGGTCTGCCGTGAAAACAACTGTTTCATTCTGACAGATCAGAGTCTGGTCCGCTGTAAAACTCACGTTATTGACGGGATTAATGGTAATGGTATCGGATACATCAAACCACAAATTACATTTTCTAACGGAACCCGTGACAATTGCAGTACCCGTTGTATTGTTCCAAAGAATATCCACTGAACTATTATTTGGATCTGTTATTACACTTCCCTGACTTTCAGCATCAATAGCCCATTTGTACTCTTCACCATCTAAATAATCCAACGAATAGCTATAACTCTGGTTTGCACAAACTGTACTTGGACCTGACAGATTTGGAGAAATCGTAATGGGGTCTACACTCAACGAATCTGACGGACCTTCACAATTTGGCGGTTGTATGTTGATCCTTCGTACTTTAAGCAAATAAGGTCCAGTTAGATTCCAGGTAACTGTAATCTCTTTTCCTACTCCTGTGGCAGGTGTACCATTGCTTACAGTCCATGCATAAATGGTTCCATCCACATCATTTCCGGCTTCATATTCATACGGCATTCCGGGGCATACTTCCGTTGGTCCGGTGATTACATCGGGCGCAGGAGGTATTGGATGGGCAGTAACTATAAGTGGAGGTCCCTGACAACCCGCATTGGAGGGTGTAAAGACATACGTACCTTCAGAGGTAAAGTTAAAATTGCTTCCATTTCCTGTTGTCGTAGTCGATCCATTGGGTAATTCTACTGTAATGTTACCCGTTGCCGGTCCGGCAATCGTATAGGGTTTACTGTCTCCAACACAGACATCTTCATCGCCAACTACAAAAGAAGGATCTACTGCAATTAATGTATGTGTTGCTTCTCCTCCACAGCCATCACCACAACCTGCTAATTCATTGTTGTAAATCACTTCTACGGTAATTGGCGCAGCACCTGTGACACTGATAATTACTTGATTATGAATTTGCTGGACAATAAATGCACTTGTGGGAGTAGAATAAACATTCCAGTTATAGAATGTGCCGGGTATTAGCGGAGCTGTGAGTGTGACCTGGTCTCCCACACATGCCTCTATGGGTCCATCGATATCAAGACTGGTGCTTACAATTGGAATTTCTAGTACGGAAGGGACCGGACATCCACCACAAGGTGTGGATAAATATACATACCCTACCCCACTAGGATCATCATTCCACATTACAGTAATGTTTGGTGTACCCAAACCACTTACAATTGTACCGTTTACTACGGACCAATTGTATACGCCGCAGCCCGAATTGGTATAGATCTCTGTTTTTTCATTGGGACAAACCACTTTGGGGCAGAAAATTTCAGGGCCGGGATCAGAGAGTACGTCGATGGTTACATCATGATCATCATAACATCCGCAATCGTTATACACTCTGAGGGTTACTGTAAATGTTCCCGGGCTGTTGAATATATGTGAAAAATCTGTGGATTCTGTATACGACTGAAATGTACCATCCGAAACTTTCCATTCCCATGCTGTCAAATCAGAATCTCCAATAGCCATGGATAGATCTTCGAAATATACTGTCTGTCCCAGGCATACGGTAAACCCTGGAATCACATTAAAGTCCGCTTTAGGTTTAGCAATAATTTCAACACAAATTTCTGTTTCTTCAACACATCCGTTGACAGAGGTTTCGGTCAATTTGACAATCCCGAATCCTACACTTTGCCATGTTACATTAAGTTGACTGCTTGTATTTAGCGAAACAAAAGCGTCTCCAATGACTTGCCAGGTAAACGTACTTCCGGGATTACCGTTTGAAAAATACTTGATCAGGTTATCCTCGCATGCTTTTGTACATTCGTCTTCTTTCTTGTGAGGGTCAGGAGCAGATTCCTGTTCCCCGTTTTCATCCAAACAGCCCACTTGTGGGTCCATGGTGATGTAGGGACTCAACACATCTACTGTAACAGAAAGTGAAGTTGTACCTACCAAAATGGTCAATCCGGGATCACTATAGGTAGAAACCGTAATTGTTCCGGAACCATACCAGGCGACATCCACTTGATTAGAGCCAATGGGTGAAGTAATAAACGTTCCATTCGTGATGGTCCATTCATAATAGACAGTAGGATCATTCACAACGCTGTAGGAATAGGCTTCACCTGTGCAGGCTGTCGTACTTCCGGTGATCGAAAGCATTGCCAATTTCGCATCAGCATAAGAACTTGAAAAGAAAGAAGTGACCACAAAGAGGGTCATAAGTAATTTCAATCTCATATCGATTCATTTTAAGAGTTAAAAAATAATAGTAGGATTATTGCTAATTCAGTGAATCAGGCATACATTAATATTCAGGGGAATGGACTATGATCTTGGCACCAAGTATTTAAAGTGATTAGACAACATACTGTCAATCACTTCATTGCCGTTAAAAAACTGATTGCAATAATTTTGATCTCGTACTACTATCGTATGCGATATGAATTACTTACCCTCTTTTCCAATTTTTTTTATTTAAAATAACTTTCTTTGTTCAGATGAGTCTACATTCAGATCATAAGTACATCGAAGCATTCCGAAAAGGGGACTACCGCCTTCTGGATGAACTTTACGAAAAAAATGTACCACAGGTTAAAAGGTGGATTCTCAACAACAGCGGTACGGTAGAAGATGCCAAGGACATTTTCCAAGAGACGATAATTTCCATTATAAGAAAAGCGCATGATCCTGATTTTCAGCTAACTTATCCCATTGGAGGGTTGATATTTCAAATCTCAAAAAACAAGTGGATGGATGAACTGAGAAAAAAGAAAACACAAAAAAAGGTAAGAAATGCGCTGAATCAACGATTAGAGGATAGGGAAGAGGCTTTTACTTTGCTTCTAGAAAAAATAGAACAAGATGAATTGCTTCAGCGAAAACTAGACAGCAGTTTTGATTTGTTATCAGATCATTGCCAACGTCTGCTAAAGCTATTTGCTAAAGGAGCCAAACCTAAGGAAATTGTCGCTATACTGGATATGAACAATGTGAATACGGTGTATAGACGAAAGAATGCCTGCCTCCAACGATGGAAAGAACTTTTTAACGCCTAATGAAATGGAGAACGCAAAGGTTATATTCGATTATCTTCAAGGTAATCTAAGCGCGGCACAAGAACAGGTTTTTGAGCAACGATTAGAATCAGATGATGAATTTTTAGAGGAATACATGCTGATCAAACAAATGTATTCGCATCTACGCGAACGAAATGATCGAGAAATGTACACCGCCAAAGTAGAAGAGCTAGGGACTAAATATTTCAATAAGAAACCGGGTTCTTCCCGATTTACAATTAAAAATATTTTGCTTCTTGTGATTGCTACTTTGGCAATCCTTTTCATAGTATGGTATATTTTAAAACCCCAAAAAACAGAACTGTATAAGGATCACGCCAAACATTTTGCCCTTCATTTGGTAATGAAAAGTGACGTCAATGAAGATGCCATTGCCTCAGAAGAATCATTCAACAGTGGCAATTATAAAAATGCTACGATTGCTATTCAAAAATATCTGAATGCCAATCCCATGGATACTAAAGCACGATTGGCTCTGGGCATTTGCCATTTGGAAACAGAGAACCTTCAAGAAGCAATCGAGATCTTTGATGAGATCCGAAATGGCACAAGCACATTGAGAGATTATGGCACCTGGTATGCAGCTTTGTATTATGTGAAGCTTGAGGAATATGAGCAGGCAAATGAAATGTTGGATTCCATATCCGAGAATGATCCACAATTGAATAAGAAAAGGCAGACCTTGCAGGATGATTTAGGAAAGATGATGAAGTGATTTAATTCCACTCTAAGAGATTAGTTGTTTGGCTAAGCTTGATGTTGATTTTAACTACCCGCGTATCGCTGAAGCTTTAGCGGAAGCACAACGTGCACTAGGGTAAACTAAGATTTCGCCAGGGGGCACAACTATTGAAGCATATCATAAGATTATTGTTGTGTACTTTGCGTGTTCCTTGTGGTTAAAGAATAATGCCCTAATTTGTAAATAACACATATTGTTAATTACACAGCCAGAATATTATAAAGGCCTATTGGGCATTAACATTTCGCCCATGATTGCTGTCCCGGGCTAAACGCTAAATAAAAATTAATTTAGGTAGCATTTTTGGCCAAAAGTCATGACAAAATACATCGCAACGATAGGATTAAACATATGGCTGTCTGGTTGTCAATACGTTTTTTTTAATCACTTCATTTTCAAAAAATGAAAAATACATCTCGATACATCAACTTTGAAGTTAAAAACCGAACTTTGGTTGACAACAAACTTACTTGCTTCAGATTCTTCACATGAAAAAGACCAAAGTCAAAATAATACAAAGTGCCCTCAAGCTGTTTAATGAGCATGGAATGGTTAATGTAAGACTTCAGCACATTGCGGACGAAGCTTTTGTGAGCATCGGGAATATGGCCTACCATTACAAAAATAAAGAGGCTATTCTTATTGCCTTGTACGATGACTTGGTCAAAAATCAGAAACAATTACTAGCCGAATCCAGAATTGTCCCTCTTTTTGAAAACATAGATATACTCATTCAAAAAACATACCTTCTACAGGAAGAATACATATTTTTCTACCTCGACACATTAGAAGTTGTAAGAGGTTACCCTTCGATTGGAGACGAACATAAAAAACATATACAGTTTCAAATAAGTCAATTAAAGGTAATTTTGGATTTCAACGTTGCACGTGGTGCCTTAAAAAAAGTGGAACCAAACGAATTGCATATATTGGCAAAACAAATCTGGATGACTATGAATTTATGGCGAACTCAAGAATCTATTTTTAGCAACAACACACCAAATGCCGAAGATTATATCGCAGCCATCTGGAACCTTTTGATCCCATATTTTAGTCAAATGGGAAAAATGGAATATGCACAGCTACTGGAGAGACCGTATGACTTTTTTTTTCAGGAGTAACCAATTTTAAGTAGTTTTGTCAGGATTAGGTATTTAGTGAGTTTTATAACAAATCATTTAATGGACAACTTTAATCTTGATGTAAATGCATATGATGATCTTTTAAATTTACTGAACAACCAGTATTTCATAGAAAAACCAGGCAATGATGTTGACATGGAATTTCTTACCGATGATTGGTGGTTGAGAGATACAGCAGTGATCGAGAATATCGTAAAGAAAGATGGAATGTGGGAAATACATTTGGTGTTTGCACATTACCAAACGCCAAAAAAGCTCATAAAACGGATTATTACCAAACACGTCAGTAAAGATAAAGCCGAATTAAAAGGCTTTTACATGAAACGATTAGCCGCAAAGGATCAAAGAGGGACATTGAAAGTAAATATGGATTCTTTCACTCTTTGTTTAAGCTAAAAAAACTCACAACACACTACTAGTATGGCCGACCTTAATACGAAAAGAAAAATATTGAATGCCTCTATTAATTTATTTAATGAATACGGAATAGCTAACGTTCGTCTTCAACAGATCGCTAATGAAATAGGAATAAGTCCTGGCAATTTGGCGTACCACTTTCGTAATAAAGAAGCCATAATAGAGGTCATTAATGAAGAACTGTATATCGAAGTGGCCGAAATTCTTTCTACCTATCGAATCTTTCCAAACTTAATGGACTTTGATAATCAGCTTACCAAATATTTCAACTTTATTAAAAAGTATCCTTTCTATTTTCTCGAT
This sequence comes from Bacteroidota bacterium, assembly GCA_039194925.1. Taxonomy (GTDB): domain Bacteria; phylum Bacteroidota; class Bacteroidia; order Chitinophagales; family Saprospiraceae; genus CAJXUU01. Next base: position 394 of record JBCCVV010000095.1, on the reverse strand, counting down.
TTGGTTGAAATAGAAAGGCATTATCCAAAGATTCGTGAAAAAAGACAATGTCACATATCAAAAATGATCAGTCAAATCCGAAAAAGATTTGATTTCAATCTAAATCGAGGGCTTATCATTGCTGAGCCAAAAGCAGGAGTATTTGATGATATAGCAAAAGCAATATGGGTGCTAATTGCTTTTTGGGTTCCACAAAAAATGTTTCTTGGTACCTCTGATGAAACGAATATAAATGAGTTTAAAGAAATGATTTGGAATCAGATGTATCCATTCTTTAATGAAAATGGAATATCAGAATTTGAGCAGCTCATACTTCCCATCCTCGAACGTAAGTCTTCCTAAAAAAGGGATTCTCAATTTCACAGTTCCTTGTTTAATTTTTCAACTAAATCCT
>JBCCVV010000094.1:0-23070 GCA_039194925.1 Bacteroidota bacterium | reverse complement strand
GGAAATCACGATCACGACTGCCAAAACCAAAACGAATACCTAAGCTGCTGTTGCTGTCCTATCGAATCAATGCACTAGGAGATTTACCAAAATAGCATTGTTCCAACCTGAAGAATATGCCTTAATGCAAATTCAATAGATATAATATGATTAAAATGGATGTAAATAAAATAAATAGAGAGCTGGAAAATAAGAATCCGCGGGAGGTGATCCAATGGGCTTTGGCAATTGCCAAACGCCCCGTACTTACCACGAACTTTGGCCCATTTTCAGCCAGTATCATTAAGGCAGTGATAGATTTAAAACCAAGTATAAAGGTGATTTGGATAGATACAGGATACAATACGCCTCAGACCTATCGACATGCAAACGAAATGATAGATAGATTCAATTTGAATATTCAAGTCTATGTACCGGCTCAAACTGCAGCACATCGCGATTCGGTATTGGGTATTCCGTCTTTTGATGATCCTAAACATTCATTATTCACCAGACAAGTGAAGTTGGAGCCGTTTCAAAGAGCTTTTGCCGATCACCAACCGGATGTTTGGTTTACGAACTTGAGAAAAGGGCAAACGACTTTTCGCGACGGAATCGATATTGTCTCGCTCAACAGTGAAGGAATAATAAAAGTCAGTCCATTTTATAATTGGTCGGATACACAAATAGAGCGTTATCTGGATCAGCATAATCTTCCCAATGAACGCAAATACTATGACCCTACTAAACAACTTGCCAACCGAGAATGCGGATTGCACATATAAAGCATAATGAAATGAAAACAAGTACATTACATATTAATCCTTTGGAAAATGAGGCCATTTATATTTTTAGAGAAGTGGTGGCCCAATTTGAAAATCCTGCTCTTTTATTTTCAGGAGGTAAAGATTCAATTACACTGGTAAGATTGGCACAAAAGGCCTTCTATCCTGCGAGAATTCCCTTTCCATTGATGCATATCGACACGGGTCATAATTTTCCAGAGACCATTGCATTTCGAGATAAGTTGGTAAAAGACTTAGGCCTAAAGCTTATCGTACGTCACGTACAGGACACGATTGACAGTGGAAAAGTAAAAGAAGAATCCGGTCGATACGCAAGCCGAAATAGTCTGCAAACAACTACGCTTCTGGATGCTATTGAGGAATTCAAATTTGATGCTTGTATCGGTGGTGCTCGACGTGATGAGGAAAAGGCAAGAGCCAAAGAACGTGTTTTTTCGGTTCGCGATGATTTTGGACAATGGGACGAAAAAAACCAACGACCCGAACTGTTTGATATGTTAAATGGGCAGATCGATTTAGGACAAAATGTGAGGGTCTTTCCTATTTCAAATTGGACTGAATTAGATGTTTGGTCTTTTATTCAACGTGAAAAAATTGACATCCCATCCATCTATTTCGCACACAAACGAGCGACATTTCTAAGAGACGGATTGATTTGGTCATCCAACGATGAAATTGTCTATCGCGATGAGGAAGAACTTGTTGAAGAACGTATGGTCCGATTCAGAACAGTTGGAGATATGAGTTGTACGGCAGCTGTGCTTTCTTATGCCACGGATATAGAGTCTGTAGTCAATGAAATTAAAGCGTCGACCATCTCTGAGCGAGGTGCTCGAATCGATGATAAAAGATCGGAGGCAGCCATGGAAAAACGTAAACAACAAGGGTATTTCTAAATCATAAACGAAAAATTCAAAAACGATAATAATGGAAGTTTTAAAAATAGCAACAGCGGGAAGTGTAGATGATGGCAAGAGTACCTTAATTGGTCGACTGTTATACGATACGGAATCTCTTACCACAGATAAATTAGAAGCTATACGGAAGACAAGTGAAAAGAGAGGGTTTGACTATTTGGATTTTTCGTTGGCTACAGATGGTTTGGTGGCGGAGAGAGAGCAGGGAATCACCATCGATGTAGCCCACATCTATTTTTCAACAGAGAGAAAAAGCTATATTATTGCGGATACACCGGGTCATGTAGAATACACACGTAATATGGTGACCGGTGCTTCTACTTCTCAGGCATCCATTATTTTGATTGATGCTCGAAAAGGAGTGATCGAACAGACCTATCGTCACTTTTTTATTAACAATCTACTTCGGATCAAAGATATCATCGTGGCCGTCAATAAGATGGATTTGGTGGATTTTGCAGAAGATAGATTCAATGAGATCAAATTCGATTTTGAACAGTTGATGGCCAAAAGGGACTATCAGGAACAGAAAATCACATTTATACCCATATGCGCACTGGACGGTGATAATGTAGCCAAAGCGTCTACGAAAATGCCCTGGTATTCAGGAGTAACAGTCTTGGAACATTTGGAAAAATTGGAAAATGAGGATATTTATAATGTAGGAACTCCACGTTTTCCGGTTCAATATGTGATACGACCTAAAACGGATGATTATCATGATTTTCGGGGGTATTCGGGAAAAGTATACGGGGGCGATTTGCATGTAGGGGATGAGGTAGTGGTCCTTCCTTCCGAAACGACTTCTACCATTAAAGAGATACTAGCATACGATAAAACATATGAAACTGCGGCTAGAAGGACTTCTGTAGTGCTGCGATTGGAGGATGACGTCAATATTTCCAGAGGTGATATGATTGTAAAAAAGGACGATTTGCCTACAATCAGTAAGAACTTCATTGCCATCATTACATGGATGGATTCTAAAGCATTGAGAGCTGGAAACAAATACATCCTTCAGCATGGTATCCATAAGGTGACAACCCGTGTAGAAAATATCATTCACAAAATCCAACCCGATTATTCAGGAATAGATGAAACGGCGGATGAGTTGCGTCTGAATGACATTGCTATGGTCGATTTAAAATTCAACAAATCTTTGTACTTCAACCGATTTGTTGACCATCGTACCAATGGTTCTTTTATCCTAATTGACAGTCAATCCAATAATACAGTTGGCGTAGGATTTATTCAATAATCCACTTTCTGAATTCGAAATATTAAGAGAATAGTTATGCAAAGTTTTAGAACAGAAATAGAGAATCCAGTTGTAGAACGCGACATTATAGAGTTGGCGAATAAGATCGAATTATTCCACCATGGAAAGATTGATGAAGAGAAATTCAGAAGTCTTCGGCTAGCCAGAGGTGTGTATGGTCAGCGGCAGCCTGGAGTTCAGATGATACGGATCAAACTGCCATTTGGTCGCGTAACGAGCAAACAATTACATCGAATAGCTGATGTCTCCGACGAATATTCTACCGGAAGACTCCACATCACGACAAGGCAAGATCTACAGATTCATTATGTGGATTTAAATCGTACCCCGGAATTGTGGTCTGAATTGGAAAAGGATGATGTTACACTTAGGGAAGCATGTGGGAATACAGTAAGAAATGTAACCGCATCAGAGACTGCTGGCATTGATGTGAGCGAACCCTTTGATGTTTCTCCATATGCGGATGCACTATTTCGATATTTTCTACGCAATCCAATCTGTCAGGAAATGGGTCGAAAGTTCAAGGTATCCTTTTCTGCGTCGGATGAAGATACGGGACTTTCCTATATGCACGATCTGGGCTTTATCGCTAAAATAAAAGATGGTGTCAAAGGGTTCAAAGTATTGATCGGCGGTGGATTGGGTTCTCAGCCAAGACATGCTGATGTGCTATATGATTTTTTACCTACTGATAAGATTATCCCAACGATGGAGGGCGTATTGAGAATATTCGATCGTCATGGAGAGCGAAAAAGCAGGGCTAAGGCTCGTTTGAAATTTTTGATCAAAAAAATCGGTTTGGATGCATTAAAAGCACTCATTGCGGAAGAACAAAATGCGATAGAACATAAGACTGTTGCCATTGACGAAAGTGCTTTCCAATATGCATCACCTGTAGATGTGCAAACACCGGAAGTGATTTTAGACAATCTTGAAGCCTATGAAAATTGGAAGACTGCCAATACCGTACCTCAAAAGCAAAAGAATTATGTTGCCATAGGAATCAAGATCTTACTTGGAGATTTTTTTACGGATAAGGCCAGAAAACTAGCTGATCTGGTTCAAAATTATGCAGCGGGTGAAATGCGACTTACATTGCGCCAAAATATTCTGGTTCCATTTGTGAGAAAGGATTTGTTACCTTTTTTCTATCAGGAATTGTCAAAACTTAACTTTACCGAGATTGGCTATAATAAAGCGGTGGATATCACAGCATGTCCGGGAACAGATACTTGTAATCTTGGTATCAGCAGCAGCACAGGAATCGCCGAAGAACTGGAACGGGTGATCAAAACCGAATATCCACAATATCAAAATAATAAAGATCTGGTCATCAAGATCAGTGGATGTATGAATGCTTGTGGACAGCATAATATGGCTAACATCGGTTTCCAGGGAATGACGATACGTACGAAGGACAAAATGGTTGCACCCGCATTACAAGTATTGTTGGGTGGCGGCAATTATGGTGACGGAAAAGGTGTATTTGCGGATAAAGTGGTCAAGATTCCCAGCAAACGAGGCCCTCAGGCTTTGCGAATTATTTTGGATGACTTTGAAGCGAATGGATCGCATCTTTCTTTTTCCGATTATTATAAAAAGCAAGGTGAAAAATATTTCTATCAATTATTGACTCATCTGTCAAGCACAGATGATTTGACCCAGGATGATTTTATCGATTGGGGGAGTGAAAGCAAATACGTAAAGGCTATTGGAATAGGTGAATGTGCCGGAGTAGTGATTGATCTGATCGCTACCTTATTTTTAGAAAGTAGTGAGAAAATTGAATTGGCCAATGAAAACTACGAAACGGGTAAATATGCGAATGCCGTATATCACGCCTACAGTTCAATGATAAATACAGCTAAGGCACTACTGCTCTCTGAAAATATAACAACGAATACCCAAGCCGGAATTATTCTTCAGTTTGAAGAGCAGTTCATTGCAAGTAATCGATTGAATCTTGGTGTAAACTTTTCCGATCTGGTATATCAAATTCGATTATACGCACCAAGTCAGGAATTTGCACAGAGATATATTGCAAACGCTCAGTCTTTTCTGGAAACTGTACAGGCATTTAAGAATTCTCAAAGCAATTAGATTATGAAGATACCAACACTCACAGTAGTAGGTGCAGGGCCGGGAGATGCCGATCTCATTACCCTGAAAGCCATAAAGGCCCTAAAAAAAGCGGATGTTATTTTGTACGATGCGCTTATCAATACAGAATTGCTCGGATATGCTTCTGAAGATACAGAGCTAATTTTTGTAGGGAAACGAAAGGGGTGCTATGCGTTTCAGCAAGATCAGATCAATGACCTTATTGTGCGCAAAGCAAGGCAAAAAGGTCATGTCGTCCGGCTAAAAGGGGGTGATCCTTTTGTTTTTGGTCGTGGTGCAGAAGAGATTGATTATGCCAGACTTTTTGGTTTGGAGACCTATATGGTGCCTGGAATTTCATCTTCCCTTGCAGTTCCGGCATACCAAGGCATAGCATTGACCAAGCGGCATGTATCAGAAAGTTTTTGGGTGATTACCGGAACTACTAAATCTCATAAAATCTCCGATGATATTGCGATTGCCGCAAAATCGACTGCCACAATTGTGATATTGATGGGAATGGGTAAGTTGCCTCAAATTGTGGAGATATTCCAACGTGAAGGAAAGAACGGTACACCTGTGGCAGTCATCCAAAACGGGACTACAGCTGAAGAGAAAGTAGGGATTGGTACCATAGACTCTATCCAGCAAGTGGTAGCAGATCAAGGATTGAGCTCACCGGCAATTATTGTGATTGGTGAAGTGGTATCCGAGAGCGTGCATTTGGACTCGTTGATAAAAACAAGATTTCAAGAATTCTCATTTGCAAACTAATGGAACGAAATAACTTATATCCAATTTTTCTAAAAACGAGCAGACTCAATATTCTAATTGTTGGCGGTGGTTATGTGGCTCTGGAAAAACTCAGTTTTTTACTGAAATCAAGTTTTGATGCCAATGTGGAGATGGTGGCCACCTTTTTTAGAGACGAAACCAGTAAGCTCGCTGCGGAATACAAGATTCCAATGAGCGTAGGAAAGTATGCCGAGGAATTTTTAAATGAGAAACATATCGTGATTGTGGCAACGGATGATGAAGAAGTAAATCTTACCGCTTATAATGATTGTAGGAAAAGAAATATTCTCGTTAATGTAGCTGACAATCCACCATTATGTGATTTTTATATGGGAGGAATTGTGACCAAAGGCAATGTCAAAATTGCGATTTCAACCAATGGGAAATCACCTACGACAGCCAAACGGTTGCGTCAATTTTTTGAGGATGTGATACCGGAAAAAATTGATGATATGGTCCAGAATCTGAATGAATACAGAAAAACAATAAAAGGCGACTTTGAGCGAAAAGTTGAAGTTTTAAATGAAATGACAAAAGGATTAGTAGAAAAAATATAACATGATAAAAACAGATATATTAATAATAGGAGCAGGTCCTACGGGATTATTCACCGTTTTCGAAGCTGGATTGTTAAAACTGAAATGTCATCTTATTGATGCTCTCCCACAACCTGGGGGTCAATGCTCAGAAATATACCCCAAGAAGCCCATTTATGATATTCCAGGATTTCCCGAAATTTTGGCAGGAGATTTGACTCAAAACCTTCTGGAACAAGGCAAGCAATTTGAGCCTGGATTTACCTTGGGCGAACGTGCGGAGACATTGGAAAAGTTGGAAGACGGTACTTTCCTCGTAACCACAAATAAAGGAACAGTGCATAATGCTCCGGTAGTAGCAATTGCCGGAGGGCTTGGATCTTTTGAGCCAAGAAAACCAAGAATTGAAAATCTTTCACATTTTGAGGACAATGGGGTTGAATATATAATCAAAGATCCCGAAATTTACAGGGATAAACGCGTAGTCATTGCAGGAGGTGGAGATTCGGCTCTGGATTGGAGTATATTTCTAGCGGATGTGGCATCGTCAGTTACGTTGGTGCATCGTAGAAATGAGTTTAGAGGTGCATTGGATTCTGTGGAAAAGGTAAGAGCCCTAAAATATGCCGGTAAGATCAACCTAATTACGCCCGCAGAAATAACGGCAATTCATGGAAATGGAAGAGTTAATTCTTTGACCGTTAAAAGGCAAGAAGAAGAATTGCAACTAAAGACAGATCATTTTGTTCCGTTGTTTGGATTATCGCCAAAGTTAGGTCCAATCGGGAATTGGGGCTTGGAAATTGAAAAAAATGCAATCAAAGTAAACAATGCATTGGATTACCAAACGAATATTCCCGGAGTCTTTGCCATCGGGGATGTCAACACGTATCCTGGTAAGTTGAAGTTGATACTATGTGGATTTCATGAGGCTACATTGATGTGTCAGGCAGCGTATAAAATCATCAATCCAGGTAAGAAGTATGTGCTGAAATATACTACGGTAAGTGGCATTGATGGATTTGACGGAACCCGTAAAGAAGCTCCAAAAGCTGTGATTCAAGCCATTGGATGAAAGCGTTCACAATTAAAAATTGATAATCGTTGATAATGAAAGACATCACCATAAATATTACAGACAGAGAGGGCGTAACCCATAATTTATTGGCACCAACGGATATGGCCATGAACCTTATGGAATTGTGTAAATCTTATGAACTTCCTGTAGAAGGGACGTGTGGTGGTATGGCTATGTGTGCTTCATGTCAATGTTATGTTCTTTCCGAAACCTCTCTTCCAGAAAAACAAGATGAAGAAGAGGCAATGCTTTCCGAGGCATTTTACGTTAAGGATAATAGCAGGTTGGGTTGTCAGATCCATCTAACAGAATCTTTGGATGGTCTGCATGTAGAATTAGCACCTGAATATTAACAACGAATGATACAAAAAACTACATTTAAGACATATAATGTTGGCCTTAAGAATGTTGTCCATAGTTTCAACGAAGACTTGTTCAAAGCGCTTTTTTCGGATGAAAGAGAACAAAATTTATTGCTGAGAAAGGCACAACGAATTTTTGTAAATTCTTTTTCCAAGTACATATCCGATCAAAGTGCAAAAGAATGTTTTTCAAGATTTACGTATCGCTTTTTGGATGTTAGAGAAAAGTTGGATCGGGACGCCATTGCATTTGAGCGTAAGGATCCGGCGGCGAAATCCTTGGAAGAAGTCTATTTAGCGTATCCTGGATTTTTTGCAATTGCCGTATATCGAATGGCACACCTATTTCATCAATATGGGGTTGAATTATTGCCCAGGATGATGACTGAAAATGCGCATTCCATTACTGGAATCGATATACATCCCGGAGCGCAAATAGGAGATTCCTTTTTTATCGACCATGGCACGGGAATTGTAATAGGAGAGACGGCTGTAATTGGTAATAATGTTAGCATTTATCAGGGGGTAACGCTTGGTGGAATCAAGGTAGAAAAATCAATGGGAGAAAAAAGACACCCCACAATAGAGGACCATGTTACCATTTATGCCAATGCCACCATCCTTGGTGGAGACATTATTATTGGAAGAAATACGGTAGTGGGTGCCAATGTATGGATTACCAAATCAATACCACCAGAGAGTGTGATTACACATCAATCTCAAATCAAAATAAAGCTGAAGAATGCAGAATAGAATTGGTATTCTTAAACAAATAGGGAATACGCCTTTGGTCGAATCAACGACTTTGATAGCAAACCCCAACGTAAAATTATTCTTTAAGCTTGAAGGTCATAATCCTGGAGGAAGTGTGAAAGATAGACCGGCATTTAATATGATTAGTGAAGCGTTGATTCGAGGGGATGTGCAAAAAGGTGGTCATCTGGTAGAAGCCACTAGTGGGAATACCGGTATTGCTCTGGCCTATGTAGCAAATGTATTGGGATTAAATATAACGCTGGTCATGCCCGAAAATGCCACTGCTGAACGTGTCAAAACAATGAAGGCGTATGGTGCCCATGTTGTCTTGAGTAGCTCGGAAAAAGGAATTGAAGGCTCAAGAGATGTGGCTTTGGAATTGAGCCAAACGAAAGGGTATAAAATCATCAACCAATTCGAGAATAACGACAACTGGAAGGCGCACTATAAAACGACTGGACCCGAGATTTGGGAAGCTACCCAAGGAAAGATAACCCATTTTGTATCTGCGATGGGGACCACTGGAACGATTATGGGGGTATCCACTTTTCTCAAAGAACAAAACAAAAACATTACCATTGTAGGCGCCCAGCCGCAGGAAGGATCACGAATTCCTGGAATCCGAAAATGGTCACCTGAATATGTTCCGAAGATATTTAACCCAAGCAAAGTAGATCAAATCATCGAAGTCAGTGCGGATCAGGCAAAGATAATGACCAATCGATTGGCAAAGGAAGAAGGAATTTTTGCGGGAATGAGCAGCGGAGGATCTGTGCATACGGCTGTTCAGGTTGCTAATTCTATTGATGAAGGGGTGATTGTGGCCATTGTGTGTGACCGGGGAGATCGATATTTGTCTTCGGATTTGTTTGATTAAGAACTGCTAAATTTGTTGCTACTGACTGCAACGGAGGAAGAGGTGCTGCAAAACAAGTATACCGTAACGCTATATCCCAATCCTGTTGATGATATTTTGACCATCCGACATGACTATGATGCTCAATTGCGGTATGCCGATGTCTATGATCTGCATGGGAGATTGATCAAAAGGTACGACATGACTCAAGGAAAAAGCAATATACATTTGAATCCATTAGTAAAAGGACTTTATGTGTTGAGATTGGAATGGGAGGATGATACGACGTATACTACGAAGTTTATAAAGCTTTAAGTTTAGGGTAGTAAAAACTTAATTTAACGTGGAATAAAAGTATTCACTATAATTTTCGACACAATAAAAAAAGGCCCTCCAAAAAGAGAGCCTCGTAAAATGTCAGCCAATTTCTTAGCTATTATTTTTCTACCTTTTCTAGATGTTTAAGAACCCAATCGGATTGTTCGCCGAATTCACCGAGTAGAAATTCCCCAGATTAGGGAATATATCTAACAAACCGCTGGCAGGCACATCGTACCACATGGCCAGCTCGGCAAAGTATTCATCTGCAGATAGGGTAGGGACCAATACTCCATTTCCTATTTCCAGACTGGAATCTAGTGCTAGTTGTGGATATTGACCGTATATCTTTTGTCCGTCTACTGCACCTCCCATCACAAATACATTTCCTCCCCAAGCATGGTCGGTACCATTACCATTGGAGATCAATGTTCTCGCAAATTCCGAAATTGAGAATGTAGTTACCTTGTCGGTAAGACCTAACTCTTCCATTGCGAGATTGAATGAGTTCAATGCATCATCGACTTCACCCAATAGTTCTCCTTGGGTTTGGAGCAATTCGTCGTGATTGTCCCAGCCGCCGTACTCCACAAAGAACACCTGACGTTTCATTCCCAATTCCTGTCGGATATTAATGGTATTTGCTATCATTTTGAAGGCATCGGAAAGGTAGGTCGCTTCGAACTCTGTAGAAACGGGAGTCGCAGCATCCATGGCTTCCTGGAATTGGATGTTTCCATCCCTTGCAGTCTTGACAGTTTTTACATAGGTCTTCTTGAAGATATCCTGGTATTGCGCATCTACAATATTATCGACTGCTTCGGTTCTTAATTGACTTGACAACCATTCATCGCCATATCCATTCATTCCTATAGCACCATACATAGGGTGAATCGCGTATTCAACACTACCAAGACCCGTCTGGAATACATTACTTCCGGAAAGTGAGATATTCATGGAAATGTTGGGATTCGTTGCTGGTCCATTAGGCAACGCATTTAGTAAGTCAACCATTTTACCTCCCCATCCAGTGGCAACTCTATCGTGTGGCACAGAGGTTTGCCAGTGCATTACCTGATCGGAATGTGAAAATAATCCTAGTGGAAGGTCGACTGTACCACTCCATACATCGGGTTTAGTAGTAGGCTCAATCAAGGTGCCCACATTAGAAATAAATGCAACCCTTCCTGAATCAAACATGGAGGCCAAATGTGGCATATTTGGATTTACTCCAAATGTTTTTCCAGGCGTATTGGTTGGGTTAATTGCTATAATTTCATTTTGAGGTATGGCTTGATTTGATCTAACCGCAGCGTATTCGTTATAGTCGCTGGTTCCTGTGGGAATCAACATGTTGTACGAATCGTTACCCCCTGCCAATAATAGGCATACCAATGCTTTGTAGTCGTCGAAAGGGTCAGGTGGCATTATATTCGGATAATTCAATGCAGCAGCGGCGTTCATTGCTTTTAAGTTCAGTACCGTGGAAAACAATGTTGTGAGACCCATTGCGGCACAACTCGCCTGACCTAAAAATGTTCTTCTTTTTATTTTATGATGATGGTGATGTCCCATTTTTATTATTTTTTTAATTGTTCTTTTGAATTAATTATTTCATCGTATTAAAATCAGGAGATATCATTATATAATACATAGCTGCTTTGATACGCTCTTCTTGCCAATTGTCACTCCATGTCCAATAGGTATCATGAAGAATAGGAATGATATTGTCTCTGGTCTGATCGGAAAGTTGGCCAAACGTCAATAGCTTATCCAATTCATTGACAAGAATCTCAGGCTCATTTACATAAGGCAAAAAAGCTTCCCAATCAACGGTAACCCAGCTCTGCAATGCTTCTTCTTCCCAAGTGGAAAATATGCTTCCACCCCAGTAATTTACGATTGACCAAAACTGATTGATGGATGAAATCGCATTTGAAGTATTATGAAGTTTAAATTCAGGTGCAGTCAAATCCATATCCGCAATATCACCAATGGGTTGAAAATCTGGTAGGTAAAAATTAAAGACAGTAGGAGACTGTAGAATATGTTGACCCGTATTGTTATAAAAACCCCATCCTTGTGACCAATATCTTCCATTTGGGACGTTCAATGGCATAATTCGCGCAAAAGAAGAAATTTTCATCAATGGCTCTTTCGCTCGTCCGGCATAAGGTGTAAGCATAGCTTCTCCACTTCTTGCTTCTTCATCTAGTAGTATAGCTTTTATAACCGCTTGCATGTCACCGCGTACGCCACTTCCGTTGTCGTTAAATGCATTGGTGACCCTATTTACATAGGCAGGTGAAGGGTTGGAAGTGACCAGTCTTTTAATCAAAAGCTTACCTATAAAAGGACCAACATTCGGGTGATTGAAAAGATTGTCCAAAGCCATGTCAATATCTGTCATTCCCGGTTGATTCGCAGGTAAGACCGAACCATTCAAAAGGTATTTTTCTTCTGTTTCGTGAAAATCTTCATACATAATCATCGGCTCGTCTTTCTTTGCAGCCCAGACGTTAAGTCCGAAGAATGGATTATACGGCCATTCATTTGGATAGGCCAAGACTCCGATACCTAAGCCTGTGAATACCTTGGCAAATTCCTGGATGTCCTCTTGGTCATAAGTAGGAATAGGATTTCCTGATCCATCCAATACCTGAGTACCATCAGGATTCAATTCGTACAATCCAATGGTAAACAATTGCATAATCTCCCGCGCATAGTTTTCATCAGGACTCGTATTTGCTTCAGGATTCTCTTTGGCATTATTAAGATGACTTAAGTAATATCCCATTTGAATGGATAGCGTAACCTCTTCCAACAAGTCCCGATAATTGCCAAATGAATTATCAAGCAACATATCATAGTAACCTGTTAAGGCTTCTGCCCAACCATCCAGGTCAGAATTACTGGAGACTACCAAAATCTGACTCAAAGCATTAGCGATTTTATGACGAAGATGATCGTCATTGGTCATGAGGGTTTCCCAATATGCGTATTCGAAATGCAGTCTGTATGGGCCGAAAAGATCTTCGGCATTTTGCCCCTGGCCTACATAGTAATCAACTATTTCATCCCATATCGCTTCCATTTCTGGTTGAGTATAGGAAATTGGTTTATTGAATTCGTCATCTATCCATGATTCAAAATCATTTCCACTTTCCATGAGGTCGTCAATCAGCTGTTGAGAAGCTCCCATGGTAGCTTGTTGTAAAAATCTGGAAGCAGAAAAATATCGACTATCCATTCCCTTGCCATTCACAGAGTTTTCGGCACCGGCATTGGTCATGCTGTGACTTGCGGTAATAGTGAATCCTTCAGAATGTCCTGCTCCTATATAGTCTGTATATGCTTGGCCCATTAAACCTAGAGGGAGGAAGAGGCAAAATATTTTAAATATTGTTTTCATAGGTATCATTTTTTTAGTTCAGCTTTAGGTTCGTAAGTAAAGCCTACTGAGGAAAGAACTCCTACTTATTAATTGTTAATGACATTTATTAAAAGAGATTTTTGACCTGCCTCGTTATGAACGGTCAATGAATAAGCTCCTGAAGCCAGATTTTCAGTATTCAACCTAAATTCTTTGCCATTGATTTTTCCCTGACGCAATAATCGACCATTCATATCCATCAAAGAATAGTTCAAATCCCGATCATAATCATTGATTTTGATCGTTGTGTACTCAACTGCAGGATTTGGATTTGCCTCCAAAACCAGATCCAACTCTCCATCCGGAATGTTAGTGGAAGTAGCGATAGTGGCATTTATTCTAAACTCGCTCATTCCTACACAGGTGGCATCTCCGTAATTATTAAGAACACTAATCAAAACATAACGCGCTACAATTCCATCAAAATCAGGTCCATCGGCTCCCTGGTAAATTGATGATCCCGGTGCTTCCGGAACCGTAAATTCTGCTACTTCAGTCCAATTTTGACCATCGTTTGAATAATCGATGACAATATCTTGCATACCTCTTTGTGTAGAATCTGGTACGTTGAAATTCCAAATGGTAGAACCGTGAAGTGAATATTGATCACCAAAGTCATACATAATCCAATGTCCAGGATCTCTTTTTATGTTTGGTGATTCAGTTTCCATGCATGAAACCCACGCATCTGTCCATGAAGTACTATGTCTATCCGGATACGCCTGTCCAAATACATCAGAACAGCCAATGGATATCATAATTGCTAGAAAATAGATTTTTCTCATATCTAATCTTAGGTTTTGAATAGTGTATGACTACTAATTTGAGCTTAACATCCTAAATATCAGCCATAAAGAGGATATTTAAAACGATTCGCTCAATATACTGTGATAAATGCAAAAAATATGCAAAAAAAAATGCTCGATTATTTATTTCGAGGGTAGACCTTAGGGGTTTCCCCTAACTATAATATTGGAATTGATGGATTGCGACTACTTATTACAGAAACAAGACAAAATCAAATGCTAATCTGCTGCCAGCATTTCTTAAATTTTTTCAGAATTTGAATTTTTAGTATCCCACCTTTTAATCATTATGCCTGCAATAATACTCAGTATACAATACGTCGTAAAAAATAATGCTCCGGGTGAGAGTCGACTGTAGTTTAAGGTCTCAATGGCATAACCCGTTTTGTTACCTCCTATTTCATTCAGTTGAGCCGTAATAATTCCATAAAAACCAATATAAGCCATGAACATAGCGACTACAAAAACATCCGCCATACTCCATTTACCCAAATGGTAGATTATTCCCTTGGCTAACTTGCTCCTTCTTATTTTATCGGAATATAAAAAGATGGACGAGAGCAATAACTTGATAAACGGGACCAATATACTAAACATGAAGATCATGATTCCAACAATTTTTAGATCTACGCCTCTACCCTTGATTAATGTGCTGGTGACGTCCAAAATTGACTTGGATTGGTAATAAAGATACTGCTCATCAAATGAAATTTTTGATCCCACCAAACTCATCTCGAATGCATTCAATCGACCATCAATATCAATCATAGGCATCGTGACACCAAGAAATAATAAAATGATGGATGCGAAAGAAATCAGGCTAATGGCTGTTGCTCCTCCGACATTGGAATACACAAAAAAGCAGACAACTACAAGTCCCAATACGATGGAATAAACGATCTTAATTTTATGATTGATACGGGTTTCGAGATTCGTCACGCGCTCCGTAAGATCCTTATTGGTCGCGGAAAGCGTGGTGTGTCCATAGTGTTGATAGATGATTTCACGTCGGTCTTTCACATCGATATCTGAGGGGTCAAATAATAGTGCTTCCAATCCTTGCTTTAGATAACCGGCCAACATAGGTTCGTTGCGTTGGATTTCTTCGGTTAATGAGACGGCAATGTCCGGAATTCGCTTATCAATGCCAAAACTCTTCATTTCCTGGCTAAAATATGTCCGGGCCAGATTGGCGATCATTTTATTCATCTTCCCGGATTTTTCTGCCTCATCAATCAATTGATCTACTAATTTTCCAGAAAGTAACCACTCTTTGTACAATTTGGTGAGATAGACATTCAACTCCGCTTCGATATCTACATAGGCTTGAGGCGGTACTTCGAAGTCATTTATTCTTTTGGAGAAAATATCAATGGCCTTTTCCTTCCAAAGGTCCATGTTGAACAGACCGTAATTGATCCGATTGATTTCACCAAGTACCTCTTTATATTCTGTCTGTTCTTGCGTGAGTTTTCGCAATTGGTACCCTTCGTAAGCTCCGAAAAGAAGGCCGGCAAGAATTAAAAAGGTTAGAAAATATCGCATGTAAGGACTTTATAAATAGGAATACGAATTTATGCTTTAATTTGTTACATCTTACTTTTCTTATAAATAAGGACGATTCTACTCGATGAAATCATATAAGTCTGCTGAAAATTCATGATAGCTGTATGTTTTAAAAATTAGAATAGTTAAAGTGTCCCATTCGGCTCTACAATTACAATCCCTTCAATTCCTCAACATCGACCGGAAGGACAATTCACTCTATCTTTCAAATCTTGTCAATCTTTCCAACCTCTTCAATCTCTTCCCCTTCACCTCACCTTCAAATCCAGGATATTCCCCATTTCATAGCATACACGACATCTGGGTTCATACTTATCTTTTTCACCGAGGACTACGGTTTCAGTCTCAGCGGTTAGTCTATAACTATGGGTAGCCAAATTGCCGCAATGAGGGCAAATAGCATGTACTTTGGTGATGTATTCGGCGACTGCAAGAAGATTGGGCATGGGGCCAAAGGGTACACCTCTAAAATCCATATCCAACCCGGCAATAATCACCCGACACCCTCGAATGGCTATCTTTTGTGCTACTGCGGGCAAATCTTCATCAAAAAACTGTGCTTCATCAATACCGATGACATTAGCATCTCCAATGTGTTGAAGCATTTCCATACTTGTTTCTATGGGAATGGAATCATAGCGGTTTTCATCGTGCGAAACTACTTCATCTTCACCGTATCGAATATCCTTTTTGGGCTTGAAAATCAAAACCTTTTGATTCGCAATCTTTGCTCTCTTGATTCTTCGTATGAGCTCTTCGGTTTTACCCGAAAACATAGAACCGCATACTACTTCGATCCAACCACTTCTTTGACCTCTAAAACTGGGTTCTAAAAACATAACGATGATTTTGTAATGTTCAGACCCAAAGATAAAATTGTCTATCTCATATAAGAATTTATTAATATGTTATTTTCCAAAGAGTTCTAACCGATGCAGCCACAGGAATGAATAGATTCAAGAGGTAGAAGAGACTGGAAAGGGTTTTTCCATGCGAGCTTGAGAATTGAGAAGAGTGAACAAGTTTCCGCCTCCAAAGTACCAACAATCCCATCCAGCAACTGGTGCCAATAAGAGCCATTTCGCTCCTTAAAAGATCACAATTCTCTAGAGTAATATGTTAAGGATTAAAGAGAAATATGCGAGTCAAATAAACGGTAAAACTGCTGTGAAAACCAATAAAATTGTCCCTCACACGATCTTTCTATCCAAATTATTGTTAGATAAAACAAAATAAGTCTTGGTAAATACATCAAAAGTATGAATAGCTCCATATAATATTTCTCATTATTGTATATTGCCAAACTTTTAGTAAAACAAACATTAGATTATCAAAAAGTCAATATTTAGCTTATGAAAAAATTGCTCTACACGTTCGCGATTTCTTGCCTTGTTTTGACGAGTTCTGCTGTATTTGCGCAGTCTCAGACGAATTTGGATAAAGGAATGCGGTTTATTGAACAAAATGCTCAAAAATGGGGACTACAGGAGTCGGATTATATCCATTCTATGGTTTCCGATATGTATACAAACACCAAGACAGGTGTAACCTACATATACTTGATTCAATCACACGAGGGTATTCCGATTCACAATGCTATTACTCCAATTGCAGTGGATGCCAAAGGTAAGGTTCATTCGGTAAAACATGGATATATACCTAATGCTAAGTCAATGATTTCAGAGACTCAACCTTCTATTGCTCCAGTTGGGGCCATAAAATCGGCAGCTGCTAATTTGGGAATAAAGGCTGAATCTATGCCTTCACTTACTCGTTCTGATGCAAAGAAGAACATTTATCAGTTTGGTAAAGCTGATTTTGCAGCTAACGAAATAGAAGTGAAGTTGGTCTACTTGAACGATGGTGACCAGATAAAGTTAGCTTGGAATCTTGCTATTGATGAAATTAAAAGTCCGGACTTTTATAACTTGTTTGTAGATGCAAATTCGGGTGAAGTAATTTCAAAGTTCAATAACATGTTAAGTACAACTTTCCAAAACGGGATGTATACGAATCAGACCAGACTTGAAAGGTCAAAAGCTAAGAATGGAAATGCGATGACTCTTGCA
This sequence comes from Bacteroidota bacterium, assembly GCA_039194925.1. GTDB lineage: Bacteria > Bacteroidota > Bacteroidia > Chitinophagales > Saprospiraceae > CAJXUU01. The sequence goes on along the minus strand of JBCCVV010000094.1, from coordinate 5,414 downwards.
GAGGCTAATGTCGCTGCCTCAGCTTCTATGAATGTATCCGGAGGTACATATACAGTTTTTCCACTTCCTGCCGAAAGTCCTATACACGGGGAATTATCAACCGTTGTAGATCCACACTTTCCAGATGCCTCACCATTTGGTTGGCATGACATAAATGGGATAGATGGTGCGGAATTTAATATTACAAGAGGTAATAATGTTCATGCTTACTTGGATAAAACGGGAAGTAATTTTTCCATGGGAGATGAACCTAATGGAGGAGATGATCTAATTTTTGATTTTCCTTATGATCCGAATAATCAACCCGATCAAAATGAGCAAACGGCTACTGTGAACTTATTTTACATGTGTAACATGATCCATGATATAAGTAAGAGATTAGGTTTTGATGAACAAGCTGGAAATTTTCAGTTGAACAACTATGGCAATGGTGGAAGTGGTAATGATCATATTTTGGCTGAGGTCGCCGATGGTTTTGAATCAGATCCTCCAAACTTGAATAATGCCAACTATTCTATCGTACCGGATGGGATTAGTGGTCGAATTCAAATGTTTATGTGGGATAATCCTAGTGGAGTTTTGAGTATTGATGAGCCTGAAGTATTGTCAGGGTTCGTAAGCGATGTTGGTGATGCACAGGGTACTATGGGTTTTGGAGGTCTTGTTCCTGATGAAAATGGTTCACCTATCACGGGTAAAATTGTAATTGCTAGAGAAGATGCTCCTGGAGAGCCAACCACCGTTTGTGGTCCATTGGCAAATGCAGAAGAAGTGGCAGGAAATATTGCGTTGATTGATAGAGGCTTGTGTGACTTTAGTTTGAAAACCTGGCATGCACAGGAAGCAGGTGCGATCAGTGTAATTATCTGTAATGTTGTTGGTGGTGGTGGAACCGATGGTCTTTCTTCTTTTGGAATGGCTGGTGGTGAAAGAGCTGATGAAGTTACCATCGTACCTATCTCTTTGGGTAAACCAGATTGTGATAGAATTCGCGCTTCTATTTTATCTGACATTGACGTTACTGTAACCATTCAAAATAGAGGTCCGGTCGGTCCAGCCTTTCTTGATGCTTCATTTGATCACGGTGTAACTGCCCATGAATATGGTCATGGTATTTCCACAAGAATAGTTGGAGGACCATCATCCTCTGGATGCCTTACAAATCTTGAGCAAGCTGGAGAAGGAATCTCTGATTTCTTTGCTCTTGCATTTACCGTTGAAGAAGGAGATCAAGGAAGCGATTTAAGAGGTGTTGCGAATTATGCAGATGGCCAAAATGTCACTGGTACCGGAATTCGATCCTTTCCATATTCTACCGATATGAATGCAAATCCGCTGGTTTACGATGATGTCAAAACTAGGATACCGGAAGACTGGCTTTCGACTCACGCGATGGGAGAGATCTGGGCTGTCACAATGTGGGATGTTTATTGGGCATTCGTGAATGAGTTTGGTTTAGATACCACATGGGATGATGAGGATAGTGGTAACTACAAAGCGGTACGTTTAGCAATTGAAGGATTGAAGCTATCTCCTTGTAGTCCAAGTTATGTGGACCTTAGGGATGGTATACTTCAGGCAGATTCTATTTTATATGATGCAGCACATTCCAAGTTGCTTTGGGTTGCCTTTGCAAAAAGAGGTTTGGGATATCTTGCGGACGATGGTGGTGATGTTACCGACCCTTCTAACGGGACTCAAAGTTTTGAGCCATTCCCATTGGTAATCCAAGAACTTAAAATAAATGCTAAAACAGATGAAGCTGTCGAACCGGGCGATGAGATTACTGTGGAGCTTAATGCTGTAAATCATATTCCTGAAACTCAAACTGGTGTTGTTATCACTGTAAGTATACCGGATGGGCTGGAGTATGTTGACGGCTCCGCTTCATTGCCGGCGACGTTTGTGGATGGTGAACTTGAAATTCCAATCGGAGAAATGGACTATCAAGAGGAAATAACAATCACGTATAGAGCCCTAACATCTGGCGACATTACCACAAAGACATTGTATTATGATAATGTGGATGATGCTGATCAAAATGCATACGAATTTGGTTCATTTGAAGGATTTAATCTTTGGTTGCAATCTTTTGATGTAGGAAACTCAGGAAGTGTTTCTTGGTGGGCTTCTCAAATAGATGTTGCTGCAGAGACTGACTTTTGGATGACCATGCCTCCATTGGATGTAGTAGGAAATCGCCCTGCACTTCGATTTGCAAACAGATTCGATACAGAAATTGGTGCAGATGCTGGATTTATTCAGATTTCGAGAGATGGAAAATTGTTCGAAGATGTAAAAGATAAGTTTATCCGAAACGGGTACAACTCTGATATTCAGTATGCAACATTTGCAATTCCATTATTGGAAGCATTTAGTGGAACCACAAATGAAGAATGGATTGATACTTACCTGGATCTTTCAGACTATAATGGAGAGCAGATTTTTATCCGATTTAGATTCGGAACGGATGATAATACGGGAGTTGAAGCTGCATTCCCAGGTTGGTTCGTAGATGATTTGGAAATGGTTGATTTAAGAAGTTATGAGTCAGTAGCATGTATTACTTCTGAGAATAGCGAAGAAATTCAGTGCTCAGATGTTATTCAGATATACATCGAATCGGATCAAATGGTGGATACTTCAGTTGATGAATTGGAAGGATTTAATATTTCAGTTGCACCAAATCCTGCTTCAGAGTACGTTTCGGTAGGAGTATCTGCTGAAGCGAATACACCAATTCAGTTGATGTTGACCAGTATTGACGGAGCCGTGGTTCAAAGTATGAACATGGTAGCCACTACCAATCAATCAATAAGAACATTTAATACTTCAGATTTACAGAAAGGTATTTACCTAATTCAAATTCGATCAGAAAAAGGATTGACCACGAAAAAGGTGATTATTCAATAGGATAATCCTAGTACATTATATAATAAGGACACCTGCTCATATATGTGAGTGGGTGTTTTTTTTTGAATAGTGAGAAAAAAAATACATTGCCTCACTTTTTGTGAGCGATCTTTCGATTTGAAGATTTAAAAATTAAATTTGTAATCTTCATTTTAAAAGGTATTGATTAATGAAAGTAATATCACTTGGAATTTATCCGGTTAAAGGTGCGAAAGGAATTTCTGTTCCTACTTTAAATGCTTTGGAGAGAGGGTTTGAGCACGATCGAAGATATATGTTGATTGGTGAAGATGGAACCTTCATATCTCAACGTACGGACCCCGAACTCGTTCATGTTTTACCACAGATTAGAGGAGATCAGATTCATTTGCATTATAAAGGTCATAACTTTACGATCCCACTTTCAGAAGCCACGGGAAATACTGTGGAAGCTACTATTTTTGATAAACCGGTAAGTGCCGTTGAAGTCAGCGAAAACGCCAATAGATGGTTTTCGTCGGTGCTGGCTAAAGAAGTTCGATTGGTAAAAATGAGAGAAGAGGATGTTCGTCATAAGGAATTGATCAAGGGACCTGAAAAGGTGGAAGTAAGCTTTGCGGATGGCTATCCTTATCTTATTGTGGGTACGGCAAGCCTTGATAAGTTGAATTCTCAAATGGATCGACCGCTACGAATGGATAGATTTCGACCCAATATTGTAATAAGGACATCGGAGCCCCACATTGAAGATACCTGGGAAAGAATTAAAATAGGTTCGGTAGAGTTTATGATCATAAAACAATGCGCAAGGTGCCAGGTGGTCACCATTGATCAGGCAACAGGATTGAGCACAGCAGAACCTTTGAAAACATTATCTACCTATCGAAAGGAAGACAATAAAGTATATTTTGGTGCGAACGCCATTAGTCGACAAGAAGGCTTAGTTCATGTCGGAGATGAAGTCGAAGTTCTATAATCAGGCATACATGCTTTTTAGAAACGTTTTGTAAATAATCAAGAAATACGCAGTGTTGATTCCTTGTATTTGTAATGGATTTATTAGTCAAAGAATCAGAATGTATCTCTTGGTTTTCAAAATCTTTGCGATTACTTAATTATTTTTAATTTTGAGCGCTTGTAAAAGCAATGCGGCGAAAACATTGTAGTCTAGCTATGCGTTTCTTGATTTTACTATCGGATAAGGACCAAATAAAATCATATTTGTGAGAAAAACTCTAATTGTAACACTGCTAATTGTTGTTGTTTTAATCCTGGATCAATGGCTTAAAGTATGGGTGAAATTGAATGTACATTACGGGGAAGGGTTCAATTTATTTGGATTGGATTGGGCGCAGATTCATTTTATTGAAAATCCTGGTATGGCCTTTGGCTTGTCTTATGGAGGAGTGACGGGAAAAATAATTTTGACAACCTTCCGGATCGTTATGGTTGCCATATTGATCTATATCCTAAGGAGTCTGTTGAAGAGTAAGGAATCGCTTGGACTATTAATTTCATTCGCGCTGATCATCGCAGGTGCCATGGGCAATATTATAGATAGTATGTTTTATGGTGTTATATTTTCCAAATCTGTATTTCATGGAGGGCTGGCAGAGTTTATGCCCGAAGGTGGCGGATACGCACCCTTTTTGCAAGGAAAGGTGGTGGATATGTTCTATTTTCCTCTTGTGGACACGAAATTACCCGAATGGCTTCCATTTTGGGGAGGAGAACGATTTCAGTTTTTCCGTCCTGTATTTAATCTGGCCGACAGCGCAATTTCGGTAGGAGTAGCGAGCATTATTCTTTTCCATAGAAAGTTTTTCAAGCAGGAAAAGAAAAAGGGCGCACCTGTGGAAGGTTCAGCTCAAAATGACACATACACTTCCGGTATTCCTACAATCTATGCATCAGAGGAAGAGTAGGATGACATCATTACCATTCCGCGAATTATTAAAATCCAGACAGGCAAAAGAGATTGTACTAGCAATCATTGATGAGATAAAGGAGAATCCGCCCAAAATGCAAGAGTTGATGGAATGTTTTTTTGATAAGAATTTAAGACTTTGTCAAAATGCAGCTTGGCCCGTAGGAAAGATAGCAGATCATGACCCTCAATTGATTCGTCCATATTTGGAAAAAATGTTATTGAATTTGGATGCACCTCATCACGATGCAGTTATTCGCAATACGTTTAGGACGCTTCAAAATGTGGAAATTCCGGAAGATTTAGAAGGATTGGCTTTCGAAAAAGCATTTGATTTTTTACTTAATCCGCAGAATGCCATAGCCATTCGGGTATTCGCCATGACGGTATGTGGGAATATAGCGTTGAAATATCCTGAGCTAAAACAAGAATTGGTACCTGTAATCGAAGAACAATTACCTCATGGAAGTGCGGGTTTTAAAAATCGAGGCAGTAAAATTTTAAAGAAACTTCTATCATGACCAACTTTAATGGAATTAGTGCTTTGATGAAATTAGTCACCAATATTGAACTTGCTTTCATGTAGACTCGTTAT
>JBCCVV010000093.1:0-23086 GCA_039194925.1 Bacteroidota bacterium | reverse complement strand
TTTGCCAAAAATATGGCTGTGTAGTTACAAATTAATTATTATGAAACACTTAAAGATTTTAATTTTTATGCTCACTGGAATTTTGATTTTCAGTTGTACCAATGACGATCAGAAGAATCAGGCAAATGGCTTGATTAATGACTCCATTGTAAAAAGACAAGCTGGCTTAGGAGATGGTTGGGAACCTGCTGCATGTGTAAATATTACACTTTACATTGATCCTGATGCCTGCGGACCAAATTGGGAAGCGAGCTTGCCCGCTGCAATTGCACAATACAATAGTGTACCCGGCGTAGCGATTCAAATGGAACAAGTTTTTAGTCCACCTGCTGATATCGAAATCACCTGTGCAGATTTTGCAAACAACAATAGCTTCGGTCTTGGTGAGTGGCCAGAAAATGATGGAGAGATTGGAGGCAACATCTTTATGAATACCGACTTCGAAACTACATGTGCGGATGCTTGTTTTTATACCGGCTCCATGATGCATGAAATTTCACATAACTTAGGATTTGCGCACGGCGAACAAGAAGGTGGTAACGGAGCCGTCGGACCATGGACCTTGAATGCGGATGGTACGTTTACTCAAGTTAATGATGGGGCTGCTACGGGGTTAGAACATATAGAAGGAACTCCAAATGGATTGGGTGACCCCAGTTCTGTATTTAATGTTCATAATTGCGCCAGCCCCAATTGTACTTTTTCGGAATGGGATATCGTAGCACTTCAATCATTTTACCCTTGTGCGGATTGTGATGATCCAGATTTAGCGTGCCAATGCCCCAATATACCCATTCCATTTACACCTGCTCTTGATGGTCCGCTTGATCTGTGCGAAGATGAAATTGGGACATACTGTGTTACAGGAATAGATCCAGGATGGACAGCTACGATGACTGCTAATGGCAACTCAACTATTCTTGACGGTGATCTTTGTCTGGATGTATCTTACGCTACTGCTGGTATCTACAATGTTTTTGTTAGAGTATGTTCAGATAACTTTCCTGATTGTTGTACTGATGTTTTGATGGAAGTACACGTTGTACCCGAAGATGGAGAATGTTATTGCGTATGTGAAGCACAAGAGCAGCATGGTCCAATTTTAGGTGAAAGTGGTAAAAATATAAAAGGGAATCAGAGCATTAAGGGGCAAATTGAGGAATGGAAATTTCCAGTGGATTGTTGTGACCCAAGACCTTGTTCAGAACTTATCCCGGGATGGTGGTATGAATACTTGGTTGACGCTGATGAATGCTTTGTCAAAGAAAATGATTGTACACCACCTGCTGTCGGTCTACAAGGAGATGATGAAGTCTGCGCAGGTCAAACTATAGAAATTTGCATTGGAGGCTCTTTCAATAGTTCTACATCCTGGAGTGGAGGTGGAGGCATTCTATCTTATTCCTCACCAAAATGCAGAAATTTCACAGCAAACACCCCTGGTACGTATACCGTTTCTGTTGAAGTTTGTAATCGAGAAGATGGTGAAGGTCAGGAAGACTGCTGTATTACAATTACGCATACCATAGATGTCGTCGATTGTCCAGATGAATGTTTTTGCAGATGTTGGGTAGAAGAACAATCCGGTGATGATGGACCATATCAGGAAGACATTCCAGTTGACTGTAATGATCCCGGCGATTGTGCAGATATTATCCCGGATTGGTGGTATGAATATCTTGTTTTTCCAGTTGATTGTGAGAGAATCTAAACTTGATATTCAAGTAAAATTTGTCTAATTCTAAAATTTACTGCAGCGGCTTTCGGTTCCACACTGTTAGCCGCTGTTCGTATTATTTTACCGCGTTTGATTTAGGTTTTTTAAAGAATATTTCTCTTGTTTTAATTTCTTTTACCTTCCATCCAATCTTCCATTTTTGCATTCCTTACAAAGCATTAAGGAGTAAAAATCGCTCCCAACTATTAAAAATAGTTACCTGAACCAAAGGAAATTTAAGTTTCGATTGTCCAATGATAAAATCTTTTTGACTTCAAAAAATCAAAACTATGTTATGAATTAGATGACAAAGCATTTCAAATTCGAACGAATTAACATTAATGCACTGTTCTTTATCTTCTTAATGGCAGTATTTTCCTGTATAGAGAAAAAGAGTGGAAAAAGCAGTCGAGTTGAAGTCCTACCATTTTACAATGAAGCTACTTTTACACCCCGTTGGTTAGATCCAAATGATTCGGAATTGGATACCTTACATAAAATTGCACCGTACAAGCTCTTAAATCAAGAAGGTAAATAGGTAAGTGAATAGTATTCAAGGGGAAGTCCGCGGTGGTGCAACTGAGCAACTAAGCAACTGAATAACTAAGCGACTGAATAACTAAGCGACTGAATAACTCAGCAACTGAACAATAGTTACTAATTCATTTACGTTCGGTGCTTAAAAATAAACATCTAATGCTTCTCGAAATGTATTGGCGTGCGCTTCTACAATATCTGAAATTCGAGGGCTATATCCTCCGCCCATACTGACAGCAACGGGAATGTTATTTTTCTTGCATTGATTGAAAACAAAGCGGTCTCGTTGCCGGCAACCTTCTCTGCTTACGGACAAGCGTCCCAGTTTATCACTTTCGATGATATCAACTCCGGACAAATAGAAAATCATATCGGGTTGTACTTCGTCAATAAGTCTGGGAAGAGTAGATTTCAATGTAGTTAAAAATAATTCATCTTCCGCTTTATCGGGTAAACCAATATCAAGATCTGAGGTTTCTTTTCGAGTTGGATAATTCCTTTCGCCATGCATGCTAAAGGTGAAAACACGATCATCGTTTTCAAAGATCTTAGCGGTTCCATTTCCTTGATGCACATCTAAATCGACAATCAATACCTTTTGAAATGTACCTTCTTTGAGTAGAATGTTTGTACTAATAGCGATGTCATTATAAATGCAAAAGCCTTCTCCATGATCTGAAAAACTATGGTGTGTACCACCCGCAATGTTCATGGCGCATCCATATTGATGGGCAAATCGCGCGCACTCCAATGTACCATGTGAAATGTACTTGCCTCTTTCGATCAGGGATTTTTTTACCGGAAAACCAATATTACGCACTTCTTTTCGATCCAAGGTCAGATTCTCAAGTTTATCCAGATAGTCTTGTGTGTGGGTCAAAAGAAGTTGCTCTTCTGTCAATTGTTTCGGGTGAAAAAAATTATCATCCGTCACTGATCCTTCGTACAATAACTGTTCAGGAATCAACTCATATTTTACCATGGGGAATCGATGCCCATCTGGCAATTCGTATTTATAAACAGGGGAATATGCGATTTTTAGCATCTATCTTATAAGGGTAACATCTCCATATAATGTAACCAATTCTTCATTCTCCAGAATAGTGACTTGGTAAACATAAACACCCGGCATTACGTCTCTTCCATCTTTGGTGCCATCCCAGCCATTTTGGATCAGATCTTCTCCCACTCCTGTAAACATCAAATTGCCCCATCGATCATAAATGCGCATGCCTTGAGGGATCCCTATAGCTCCTGTGGTGATGGTAAGAATGAAATTATCATTGGAATTATCACCATTTGGGCTGAATACACTCGGCAGCACATAATCCGGTGTGTTATCAATAACAATGACATCTATGCTTAGTTCAATCATACAAGAATCACCGTAAAATACCGTCGCAAAATAGGTCGTCGATTGGGTTGGTTGCGCTATTGGATCCACACAATTTGTACAACTTAATCCTTCAATCGGACTCCAGGCAATCGAATCTATCGTACCACCAGAAACATTAAGTTGTCCTTGATTCTCATCAATAGTGAAGTTTTCTTCTCCTGAGAATAATTCATATGAAATTACAGCCTCACATCCCTCATTATCCATTACTGTAATCTCTCCATTGCCTACAGGAAGCTCCAGTTCAAACGGGAGATTAAATATTTTGGCATTATTGCCATTGTAAAATAAATCTATAGGAAAAGGACTTGAAACCTCCGTGATAATGACGAAGCCCGAATCCGGCACTTCGCAACTACCGTCAATTTCATCAAAAAACACCCCAAGTTCTCCAAAAGTCAATGCTACATTGATAATGGTATCGCATGTGCCGGGTTCATCTGAAGTTAACATTACTTGCCCACTGGTCATCGAACTATCAAATACCATATTGCCAATTTGTACGGAATATGAATCATCGCATGTAGAGAATATGAAGGTAGAATCAATATCTTGCTGATTGAAAGTCAGGTCAATTGTAACGATGCTGTCGCATCCATTAGCTGCTTCATTAAGCAATACTTCTTCACCAGAAGGGTTAGAGATGTCGTATATTACATTGTTGATTTCTATGAAGTACGATGAGCAAAAATCTCCGGTAAAGGTTGAGGTTGCAGGATCAAGTATTTCAATCAATACCTGGACAATGCTATCGCAGCCTACCGCATTGGCTCCTTCCAATATTTGAGTTCCACTTAGTTTGCCCAGATAAAAATCTTCTCCATTGACTTGTATGGTATCTCCTGAACAGACGGTGTCATCAAAGGTGTCAAATGTAGGTTCTAGAAATTCAATTTCTATGTGTACCAAACTGTCACAGCCGCTTATACTTCCATTGACAATTATGAAATCGTCCATTACGGATTCGGTATATATCATTCCATTAGGAGGAAACACTACGGTGTCACCCAGACAAGCCGTCCGTGAAAATTCACCTTCGGCAAAATCCTGAAAATTAAGATCTACGGTAATTACACTGTCACATCCCGAAACGCTTCCGTTGGTAATTATAGTCGTGCCACTGGGATTATTTACGTCGTAGGTGTCATCCCCGATTGATACGATGTCACTAAGGCAATGTGTACTCGTATCAATACTTTCAACGGCAGCAAATGTGCTGAAACTAACACTTAGACCATCTGGAAATGTACAATTAGGGGCATCTACGAGAATACTATCCAACATGAATGTATAGATCTGACCGGGCTGTAAAATATTATTGGTCAAGTCTCCAACACCCACGCAAAAAGTAGTTTCGATATCTGGCAAGGAACCTGCTATAACTTGAGATCTATTATCGATTTCCCCAGTATTGCTTTCAATATGGTAGAATACGGTAAATATCTGACCAAATAAACTGGGCGCATTGAACGAAACAGTAGTGCAATCCTCATCGCAAAGGTTTTCCAGCGTGATATCCAGGGTTGATGGAGGTTTTATACTGCGTGTTACCGTTAATTCTGCGGAATCAAAAGGACATTCCATTCCATCACCAACAATGTAATAATAAATGAATGTGCCTACTTCGTCAGTATATGATATTTCGTCGGAAGGTAATGGGCTATCGTTAAAATGAAATTGTCCGCCAGGATCACCATTGATGAGATCACTCAAAACTAAAGTAGAGTCTCCACAAAGCTGAATACTGTTTTCATCTCCAGCACTCGCCCCATCTGTAATCGTAATCGTCAAAAGAGCTGTATCGGAAGGACAGGAACCACTTCCGTCAACAATATGCAGGATTGTATACGTACCATCATCGACGGCATCTGTATCAAACTTGTCGCCCATTATTAACCCACCAGAAACAATAGGATCATTGAATCTTCCTATTTCTGAGTTATTCATAAGCAGCGTAGTAAGATCTACAACAACTCCTGCGCATACGCTGATACTATTGTCGTCGCCCGCGGAAACCTCATCATCTACGATTACAGTAAATAAAGATGTATCCGCACCACAAGAAGATCCGGGATTGCCTACAACATATGAATAGACCGATGTGTCTGCGTTTGAAGCATCAAAGCTTGCATCGGTTGGATCAAAAGTGGCTACCATATTTAATTCATCGAAGAACGCTCCACCAGTGTCTGGATTGCCTAGAAGACTAAATACATCTATGCCGGTAGTGTCACCGCAAATAGTCAATGAAGCATCCATTCCCGCATTTGGGCTTGTAATAATATTTACAGTCAAAACGCTATGTGTATCCACACAAATGCTATCCATGATTTGGTATTCATACAAATAGATTCCACTGGTAAGAGAGGAAAAGTCAACTTGAGTACTATCGCTAATTATTCCTGTATTATTAATATCCAACCATTTACCTCCTGTATCTGGCAGTACTCCACCCAACGCTTCGTTAATATTAATCAGTGTTGGATCTCCTTCACATAAGACGATGGCCGTATCCAGTCCGGGATTTCCCGGTTCGCGAATATCAATAAAGATTGGAATCTGTACCTCACAGCCATTCGTGTTGTCAAAGATGAAAATGATGCTGTCTTGGGTAATCGTATCCCCAACATTGACAACAAAACCACTTCCATTTATAGTATCCAGGTAAATTTCATTCCCTGATAAATCAATTCCCGTGATCGGTTCAACAATATACATCTCACATACGATTGTATCCGTATTGTTCGTAATGATCGGACCAGGAGTGATGGTGATATCCAGCGTAGGTTGATTGCCTCCGCAATTGTCATCAAATAAATACAATATCGTTGAAGTTGAGATGATGGTTCCAACAGCGATTTCATCCCCGCCCCCATTTTCATCGGTGTAATAGGCAGCATTTTCAACGTTAGTGCCTGTGATTGGAGGAACAGAAAAAACACCACAGGTTACGACATCTTCCGGATCATCAATTATGGCTTGTTCTTCTATCGTTACATCGAATTCGTATTCTACATCACAACCTTCCACACCCGCATAAAGAAATAGGGTGGTAGAGGTGCTGATTTCATCCCCAGGGTCAAACATCGTACCCATGCCCCCGGGATCGCTGTAGTAGGCTGCATTAGAAGGTATATCGCTTCCTGTAATTTCCGGCAACGTGACAGAGCCGCAATCGGATAAATCCTGCGGTTGATCAATATCGGGTTGAAGACTATAGTTCATTGTGATTATATCTCCAAGATCAGTCATATCAGGACAATCTCCATCAGCGGTAACGACGGTAATCGCAAATGTGGTAGTTTCTGTAATGGTGAATGTAACTGTACCCATCCCAATTCCTGAACCCGTAATGGTAGACGATGCGCCTGATTCTTCGGTCCACAATACCTCATACTCATAATTCAGGCCGGGATTTTCAAAAAATATACTCAGATTAATTTCTTCACCCAAAACCCCATCATCATCGCAGATGGTACATTCGTCGGAAGTTGTACCATCGGCATTGGTACATAAGAAATTGATACTGCCGGCATCTCCATTTGCTATCACATTGAGATTTATTTCTATGATCTCAGAATTGCAAGGGGTTCCCATAACCTGTGCATAGATGGGGCCTCCAGAGGTAGTATACGGATCCATGATGGGCATTGTTCCAGCCAAGTCACTGTAGTAGTTTACAGTGGCGCCAGTGCCACCATTTATTGTGTTGGTCAAATCGCCAAGGATAAATATGCCTGTACCATCTCCCAAGTCACAAGCTTCCTGATCACCAGGATTGTTGATGTCGGGTTCTTCATTGAAAGCAACAGAAATGGAAGAGCCGTTAATTGTTCCTGCACAGCCATTGTCATCGCTTATACTGTTTAATGTTAGAGAACCGGAAAATCCAGCAGCAAGACCAGGAACGTCAATTGTAAAGTTGGCAGGATCAATTAGGGGGCCACCATTGTCAAAACAAATGGTGATTTTTTCATCTACGGGGAAACCTACAAATGGAATCATGATGTTGTCAAACGGAAAAGGCAGCCCCATCAAAGAAAGATTGAGATTGTATGGTGGCTCACCTCCAGAAATCAAAACCGTAATTTCGGCGCATTCTCCAGGGCATAAATCGGCTACACCCTGCAATTCTGCTGTGATGCAAGCAATATCAAATGCATATTCTTCAGTCAGTTGTTCCGCACAACATTCCGTATTGAACTGAGAAGAATTCAATACTCCGACCACATACTGGGTGGTATTGCATTCTGCATCGGTGAAGCTATGGGTAAAATTATCCGTGATTGCACTGAAGTTAAATTGTGAGATTGACCCAAGATTGGGACCCGAGTTACACGTATTATTTGCATACGTTAAATCGGCAAAGACATGCATTCCATTGTTTCCGATATTGTTGCAGACATCAACAAAATTGGGATCCAAAATATCGTAAATCAGAACGTCGGTACATCCACATGTTAATGCTATTTGATTGGTTCGAGTGCTTCCCATGCCCGTACCACCGCCGCAATTAGAAAATGCTCCTACACCCCGATCACAGGAATTGCTCAACACATAGATGCAATCGGAAACACCACACATGGCGGATACATCGTATACCGTCGTGGCAAAGTTTGCATTACTTGTTTGTATGATTACAGCGCTATTTGGAGGTATGTAATCTCCGGGTCCAACGGCGATCAATGAAGTACATCCCGAAAAATTGGATAGATCGCCTTCCATCCATGCGCATGCTCCACCGACATTCACATTACCATTGCCTGCACCACCGAAGGTGTTATTAGGGTCAAAAGTGAGTGATAAATCATCTACTGCAAATCCGGAACCAGAGCTGATCACCATGAATTCATTCAAAGACTCATCTCCAGGACCACACGCATCGATGTAAATCACTTCTATGCCAGGACAGCCTCCCGGATCACATGGATCTGCCGAATCAATATTTGATGCGCCAAGAAATGTACCTGAAACCAGTGGATCAAAACCAGAGGCTGTGCTAGAATACCAATCTATTGTACCGCTAGGAAGATTCGGATCATTTACTTCAAATAAGGCAGACATGGCTCCGCACATTTCTATCGAAGTATTTGGAGAACCATTGACAGTCGTATTATTTGGAAGATCAGGGCATTGGGCAATTGCTACGTTTATGCAAACGATAACTAGCAAAAGAGTTATAAGGATTCTTCCCATTCGATGGTTGGTTGTAGACGGCAAAAATAGCTTTTTCAATCCTAAGAAATGCAGATATATATTAATTAATCTTTATGGAATTTTACTATAAGAGCAACCTCACAAAAAATCTGCTGTCATTAAACAAAGAATTATTCTAACTGGAATGAAAACGTAGTATTAGCGTTTTTAGATGAGGCGGAAAGTCTTTGGATAATCTGTCTCATCTTTTTCATTTTTCTCCTGTATATTTGAAGGTAAAAGAAAAAGATCGATGCAGACGTACGCCGAAGTTCTTACTTATGCCATTCCCTTTTTTATCGTATTGCTATTAATCGAATATGGAGTCTCCCGTTGGAAGAATGTAGAAGTAATCCGAAGTTTTGATACGATCTCCAGTTTGAGTTCCGGGTTGACGAATACAATTAAAGATGTTTTGGGATTGGCTGTGGTCATTATCAGTTATGCATGGATGGTGGATCATTTGGCGGTTTTTGAGGTGCAGTCCACCATTTGGGTATATATACTCACGTTTGTTGGATTGGACTTTGCCGGTTATTGGTCTCATCGTTTTGAACATGAGATCAACGTGTTGTGGAATCGGCACATCATTCATCATTCAAGCGAAGAATTTAATTTGGCTTGTGCGCTTCGCCAGAACGTATCCGCTATAGTGAGTATTTTCTTTTTTCTTCTAATCCCATTGGCGGTCTTGGGCATTCCTGCCAAGATCATTGCGGTTGTAGCTCCCATTCATCTCTTTGCTCAATTTTGGTATCATACCCGATTGATAGATAAAATGGGATTTCTGGAATACATTATTGTGACACCTTCCCATCATCGCGTGCATCATGCCATTAATGATATTTACATCGATAAAAATTATAGTCAGATTTTTATTGTGTGGGATAAGTTTTTTGGTACGTTTCAAGAGGAGTTAGCGGATGAAAAGCCAGTATATGGAGTAAAAAAACAAGTGAATACCTGGAATCCCATACTTATCAATTTTCAGCATCTTTGGCTGCTGATCAAGGACGCATGGCATACCAAATCCATTAAAGATAAATTCAAAGTTTTCTTTATGCCGACAGGGTGGAGACCTGATGATCGATTGCGTGATGCTCCTGTCGATTTTATCAAAGACCCTTCAAAGCAAGTGAAATATAATACGGTAGGCTCATTGAAAATGCATGTTTGGATGTGGTTCCAATTGGTGTTGCATATTACCATGATGCTTTACATGTTCAATGTTCTGGGCGATTATTCTTTCAATATTGTATTGTTGTATGGCCTGTTTTTATTCCTAAGTATTTTTGCGTACACCAGTTTGATGGATAATTCGATTTTGGCTATTCCTTTTGAAGTGGCAAAATTGGTTCTTGGATTGGGAATAATCTATTTTGTAGGAAGTTGGTATGGAGTAGATCAGGTGCTTCCATTTGGTACAGCTATCTTGATTCTTTATTTGATTGTGTCATTGATACTTACGGTATACTTTAAATCGGAAAGAGGAGAATCTGCGGTGTTGAAGGTTTCTATGGATTGAGTGAGTGGAGCGATAAAGTTTGTGCGCTTATTGCAATTACTTGTTGTATTTTGACCACTAGGAACTCAAGGGTATTATTAAGAATGCTTTAAGGTTGAAACTGTGAATTTCTTAATTGATTAACAACAGTTGATTGATCCTACCTTTTGAAGAATTATTAGTCCATTTGCGATAAGCTTTCTATATTTAGATTACGATTTTTAAAGCAGTTACTGTTGATGGGATTTAGTTCTATGGTTTTATGAAGTACTTTTTCGTGTCTTGTAACAAATACATAGAACAAATGATAAAGCTAAATTCAATTACAAGAGGATTCCTTCTCATTTTAACTCTACATCTTTTTTGGGCAAACAAGCTGACTGCTCAGGTTGACCCAACGCCATGTACTGATCCATTTAATAATGATGTAGGATGTTTTTGTGAAACAGCTGGTTTAATATGTTCTCCGGATCAGTTGGATGGATTTGAATTCACCTTGCCAAATGCAGAAAACTATGGTGATTTAGGAGATGGAACTGGCGGAGATGTGGATGATCTCTGTCCTACGCTACCAGATGGGGGTGTTCCAAACAATGTAAGTTTTATTGCATTTATTGCCTGGTGTGAAGATTTGACTTTTGATGTATTAATTTCCAATTGCACGGATAACCCTTTAGATCCTTTTGAAACGTATGGTGTTCAGATGGCTGTATTTGCAAATTGTCCTGCTCTAAACGGAGGGAATTGGGACCCTCTCGAATGCATTACCAATGGTGATGAAGCTTGCTTTGATACTGCCGAGGAAGTCCCGCCAATTCAAACGTTTAGTATTTCAGGACTGGAAGTTGGAGGAACCTATTATCTTATGTTTGATGGATGTGCTTTATCGACTTGTAACATTGCGATTGATGTGCAGGGAGTATGTGGGACTGGACAAATAGATGAGTGGGAAAATGGAATCTTCGGTGCACAAATGGTCTGTCTCGGAGCTAACGAAACATACACGGCGGAAGATGTAGTAGAAGGATTGGATGGAGCAGAGGAATACTATTATTATCTTGATGGAATTCTTATTCAGGAAGGAGAAGAGCAATATACTATTGACATCACTTGGGATACTCCGGGTACTTACGAGCTTTGCGTCGATGTATCCAATATGCCATGTGTTTCTGAATTGGATTTTCCCCCTGCTAATTGTATTCAAATTCAAGTAGGTGAAACGAATGGTGGGGGTGATATTCAAGCAAATCCAGCAACTCTTTGTCCAAATGAAACCAGTACAATATTGGTTTCCAATACGGATTCCAATCCTACTCTTTCAGAATACATTGTTGTCGTAAATCCAAGTGGAGTAGTGGTGCAAGTTGTTGAGGGACTTATAACTATGCTAACGTTTGACAAGTGTGGAATTTTTACAGCATACTATTACAGTTTTACAACGGCGGACAACTTGCCTGTACCTACCATAGGAGAATCTTGGACCCTTCCGGATTGTGAAGTAAACTGTTGTACTTTAAATGAGTTGCAGATTTCTTTTGAAGATGCAGAAGCCCCGGAATTTACCAATCCACCTGCGGATTTCACTTCGGACTGTTTGGAAGATGTAATAACAGATGAAGAATTGGTCTGGACGGATAATTGTGCAGGTACTGGATCAGTTCAACCCGTTGTCATAGAGGATTATGGAGTTTGCGATGGAGGTACAATAGATAAGATATGGACATTTACTGATAGTTGTGGCAATACTACGATGTATACCCAAGTCATTACATTTGATCCTATCCCAGTGGCTGAATTTTTATCTTTGCCTTCGGATATAACCATTAGTTGTGAAGAAGCTCAATCCTTTTTACCAGTCAATTTGGAGTATTCAAATATGGCCAACGGGATATGCGAAATAAGCGGTTCGGTGATGCCAACAGTCGATGGTACATTTGACTTATGTGGAGGTTCAGTTACTTATAACTGGGAATTCATGGATTTGTGCAACCGGGTCATTTTTTATTCTCAAGATGTGGAAGTAGAGCCGATTGCACCAGCAATTTTTATAAATCCGCCTGTAGATATTACCTTAAATTGTGAGGAGATAGGAAATTATTCTCCCGACACGTTAATGTATACCAATGGAAGTATAGGTAGTTGTCTAATTGAAGGCTCTGTTAATCCTATGGCTGATGGTTCCCCAGATATTTGTGGAAACACGATTGGTTATTCCTGGGAATATACGGATGTATGCGGTCAAACAATACTTCATGTACAGACGGTAACAATTGAGCCAATCGAACAAGCAACCTTTATTGATCCTCCGGCAGACATTACCTTAAGTTGTGATGAGATTGGGAGCTATACTCCTGGTGCGTTAACGTATACGAATGGCGGCTCAGGAAATTGTTTGCTAGAAGGTACAGTAGATCCTACAATTACTGGCATGTCAGATATATGCGGTGGTACGGTTACGTATTCGTGGGAGTACACAGATGTATGTGGTCAAACAATACTTCATGTACAGACGGTAACTATCGAACCCATTTCAGAGCCAAGTTTCATCGATCCACCAGCCGATATAACCATAGCTTGTGACGAAATAGATACGTTTATTCCAGATACACTGATGTATACAAATGGTGGAACTGGAAATTGTCAAATCGCAGGTGCCGTTTCTCCTACTGCGGATGGCAGCTTAGATACATGCGGCGTAGAAGTAACTTACATTTGGGAATACATTGATCTCTGCCAAAGAATAGTCACTCATAGTCAAACGGTGACTGTGGAGGGAGATGTTATTCATTCGGTATATTCTACAGAAGACAATAGTCAAATTCATGTTTTCCCTAATCCATTTAAAGATCAGGTTACCATTGACGAAAGAGATTTAAGGACTTCTGATATATTGATTTATGATATAAATGGTGAAAACGTTAATGATAAGATTAGGATTTATTCAAATTTTGAAAATGTAGTTATAGAGACTTCTAATTTGAAATCTGGAATATATATTCTGAAGGTGAGGACAGATGTAAAATTGATTTATAAGTATTGA
Source organism: Bacteroidota bacterium (assembly GCA_039194925.1). Lineage (GTDB taxonomy): Bacteria > Bacteroidota > Bacteroidia > Chitinophagales > Saprospiraceae > CAJXUU01. The sequence continues at coordinate 9,696 of JBCCVV010000093.1, read as the reverse complement.
TACAAAATTAGAAGCGATCAATTTACTACTCTACAATTTGAACTCGTTATGCGTTATCTTATGTATTACTTGAAATCTGGAAAACTTGAATGACAATGAAATTTTTTTATTTGCTTCTTTTAGCTGGACTACTGATATATTCTTCTTGCAACAGTGAATGTCAGCATATTGATTGTATTTCACCCCTTCCGACTATGTATTTGAGTGTTGTGAGTAATGTTGATTCGACGGATTTATTATTTGGTGATCAGTCAAGATATGATATAGAAGAGGTTAGATTTTTTGAAATTGATGGAGCTGATACCATAGATTACAGTTTCATTGAAGAGACTCTTTTAACATCTGAAAGCATGCAAGTGCTTTATTTTGATGCTATCAATTCCAATTCTTCGGAATTATTTCTACAATTGGATGAATCCGACATTGATACCTTTTCTGTTACCTACAGTATTCAAGAAGCTGAGTGTTGTGGAACGATCAAACAGTTCAATACTATACACCACAACGGGAGATTAGTTCTTGATTTGATGAGTGTAAATGATTGGATTACTGTAATTGAAAAATAGGTTTTGAAAATAATTGAAGACTAAACTACATTCACAGGATAAAAAACTTACGTCATTCCATTTAATAACCTATGAAAAACTGTTATCTACCATTGCTGCTGGTGCTAACCATTTTTATATCCTGCAGAGAAGAAAATGCATGTGAAGGAGTTGAATGTGTTCCTGTTTTCCCGGATTTAAATTTGCGAGTCGTCAGTGAAGCCGATTCGATAGATTTGTTGATAGGGAGTGAATCAATCTTTGATGTTGATAAAATCACACTTTTTGAAATTATTGAGACGGATACAATAGCATTTGATTTCAAACCGCAAACCCTTTTGGGAGGTTCGCTCGAAATGATGCTTCAATTTGATAAGATTGATTCAAATTCTCCAGAATTGTTTTTGCAATTGGACGATTCAACGTTGGAAATCTTGAATGTAACCTATTTAATAGAGGAGACCGAATGCTGTGGAGCAACCCAAAAATTCAATACGATTAAGCACAACGGGAATTTTATCTATGATGCGTTTAGAAGAAACTTTTTCGTAGTAATTAAAGTTTAAATTTCAATATTAGCTCAAAAAACTAATCAATACACCAGCCGCTACAGCAGATCCAATGACTCCGGAAATATTGCTGCTCATCGCATATTGCAACAAATGATTTTTAGGATCCACTTTCAAAGCAATTTCATTGGCTACTCTTGATGCCATAGGCACTGCACTTAGCCCGGTAGCTCCAATTAAAGGGTTGATCTTCTTTTTATTGAATAAGTTGTAAATCTTTACCGCAAAGATTCCACCCAGAATTGAGATGGCAAAAGCAATAAAACCACCAAATACAATCATTAAAGTGTCTGGTTTTAAAAACGAATTTGCAGTCATAGTACCTCCAACTGTTAATCCTAAAAAGATGGTAGCCGTATTCATTATGGTCTCACTTGCCGCTGAAAACAATCTCTGGGTATCCGGACCAATTTCCTTAAGAAGATTGCCAAACAAAAGCATTCCTACCAAAGGAACAGAAGATGGAACCAACAGTGCTACAATAGTTGCCAACACAATGGGAAATACAATTTTCAGGGTTTTGAGGTCTTTGATTTTGGTTTTGTTTGGGTAGAGCCGATCCTGTTCTTTCATATTGATCGCCAGTTCCTTTTTTGTAACGGAGAATCGAACCACAAAAGGAATGATGACAGGTACGAGAGCCATATACGAATATGCGGCGATTGCTATTGGTCCGAGCAAGTTCTCGGCAAGAATAATAGCGGTATAGATCGCAGTAGGGCCATCTGCTCCACCAATGATTCCAAGTGCAGCTGCTTCATTTAACGGCCTTCCCAGCAATACCGCACTAATCATAACCGTAAATATTCCTATTTGGGCTGCAGCCCCAAAAAAAGCCAGTCGCAAATTTCGCAGCATCGGACCAAAATCTGTCATAGCTCCAACTCCTAAAAAGATTAATGGGGGCAAAAGGCCCGTCTTGATCAAGGCATAGTACAGCATGTTCATAATGCCATACTCCTTTGCTATTTTTAGGATGGATAAATCTGACATATCTGCGATTCCTGGTAAATCTTTAGCAGATACTACTGCCATTCCACCACCTGGAAAATTGGCCAACAATACACCAAAGGCAATAGGAACCAACAATAGTGGTTCATATTTCTTTTTGATACCCAAATAAAGAAGAAACAAGGCCAGTAATAGCATGACAATGGTCAAGGGCTGATTTATCAGCTCACCAAAAGCAGTCATATCGTATAATCGACGCAAAATTTCCATACTCTATACTATCTTGAAGAGTTGATCGTCTTCTTCGATTTCATCGCCATGATTGACCATGATTTCCGCTATTGTACCACTTACATCAGCTGTAATCGCATTGATCACCTTCATAGCTTCGATGTAAGCGACCGTTTCTCCTTCTTTTACCACGTCACCTACCTTTTTCGCTTTTTCTGATGTTTCCTTGGTTAGGTAAAATTTACCTTCAAGAGGAGAAAGAATATATTTGGCCTCTCCTGCGAAAGTAGAGGTCATTTTTGATTCCTCAACGGGAGGCGCGGCTACCTTTACCTTGTCTTGTGCCGTTTCAGTAGGGTAGCTTATTTGAACGCGGTATTTTTCTCCATTTACATTTAGGTTCAATTCTCTTGGCATTGGATGCTTTGCCGGCGTTTGTCCATTGGAGGAGGCGTTTTCAGCAGGTTTAGCCTTTGCCGCTCTTCTCGCCGCCAAATCTTCTTCAAACTTGCGCTTGGCTTCTCCAGATTTAAAGGCCTCATACTGAGGAGGGTGCATGGCGTATTCCATGAGTTCCTCGTCATCTTCGCCGTACGACCATCCTTTATCATCCATTTTTTTACGATAGATATCCAATTCATCTGGATAAAGATCTTGAGGATTGCCAGTATAAAATTCTCGATTCTGTTCTTCGGCCATCTGGATTATCTCAGGATCAAGATCGCCCAACAGTTGACCGGACTTTCCAAGAATCATCCCCCAGGTATTCTCATCGATCATCGCAAATCGCTTCTTATCCTTGTACATGTTGATCACATTCATCAAAGAGACATTCTTCACGTATTGACTAAACGGAGTTACCAGTGGAGGGTAGCCCAATTTTGGCCACACATATTTTACTTCCTCGAATAGCTTAAGCAAAAGTTCTTCTTGATCCACAGTCTGTCTGTCTCTCTTCGTGAGCCATTTGTTCAGAGATTTAACATTGTTTTCCAAATCTGCCATGAGTGAGCCCATCATGCCTCCTGGAAGTCCAGGACCAATCAACAGTGAATTCATATATCGATTTCGTCCGTTGATGTATTCGCCAAGGTAATCATCGATAAATGATTGTGTCAGACTTCGTACCTGCATATATGCTTTAACATTGATGTCCGGAACGCTGAAACCAGCATCTTTCAACATTTCATGCACCGTTAATAGGTCCGCATGGCCAGTTCCCCAGGAAAGCGGTTCCATTCCCACGTCAATAATATCGGCACCATTTCGAGCAGCTTCCAATGAGGTAGCCACTGAAAATCCGGGCGTGGAATGACCATGATATTGAATTAAAATATCAGGATGTCGTTCTCGAATTCCTTTTATAATCTTCCCAATTGAAACGGGTCTGCCGATTCCCGCCATGTCTTTGATGCAAATCTCTTCTGCACCTTTTTCGATGTATTGATCCGCAAGGCCTATGTAATAATCTACGGTATGAATAGGGGAGTGCGTCACGCTAAGAGCACCTTGAGCGATCATGCCCCCTTCTTTGGCGTATTGAAATGAAAGTTCGAGATTTCTTGGATTGTTAAGGCCATCAAATGATCTTGAAATATCCGTACCCTGCAGTTTTTTGACCTTGAACATCAATTTTCTTACATCGCGCGGAACCGGACTCATTCGAATTCCATTCAAGCCCCGTTCCAGCATTTGCGTCTGTATGCCAGCATCATTAAACGGCTGTGTCCATTTGCGAACGGAAATATTAGGATTCTCTCCGAAGAGTAAGTTCACTTGTTCAAAACCACCCCCATTGGTTTCTACGCGGGCAAAGCAACCCATATCAATTATTGGCTCTGCCACCTTGGTCAACATATCCACGGTAGGTACATATTTACCTGCCGCTTGCCACATGTCTCGATACACAAGTGCTAATCTGATCTCTTTCATTTGTCGTTAGGTTGTCATCCTTTTTTGGACTCCAGGATGATTTGTTAATCTTTGATTTGCGATTGATCGTTTTCAGTCGCGTTACAATTTACAAACTTACAATAGTTCGAAGTATCACTTTACTTTTTCAATCGATTCTATCTTTCCTTTGCCTTTTGTAACATACTCGACTACAGCCGTAAGTACTGCCACTTGTTTATTGGAAACCAATGGTTTGATAAGGCGAGGTTCTTTTACAGGTTCAGGTGCATATTTATTGATTATGGATATGAGTAGTGAACCGCTAAATACTACAATCGATAGTACTACAAATACGGTAATCATACCTATTCCCAATAATAAAAATGCATTTGATACTGTTGATTCCATAAGTGTACTTCTAATCTGCGAAAGTATGAAATATTATTTCAATTGCAAGTTGGCGAAAGACAATTCATACTTTTCAGATATTGTAACTTCAATTGATATTAAATGTTGCAAGAACTCGACCAAGAAATGAATTTGGTATGGATGAAAATTAAAGTATGGTTAAAAAATGCGAATTGATTTTCAAAGATTTTTAGACTGACGTCAAGAGCCTGCTCTGCTTTGCTTGGTTCATGAATATTTGGAAAGTAGGAAGCACAAAACATAGTTTTGAATTATTTATGGCGTGCTTATAAATCTATATTAAATTTTTAGTAGCTACTGAGGTAGTCTAAGGTTTTGGGTGAACAAGTCTGAAGGACTTGAACATTCTAGCCTTGGATTGCAATCCAAGGCTAGAAATCGGAACGCAACATAATTTTGGCGGTATTTTTGACCGAAAATAATGACAAAATTACCATTGAGGTTATCATCATTCAATACCCTGAGCAGTTAGAGTTTTTAAACATACTCTTAGATGATGCTCGGGATATTAATCGAAATCAATTAATTTTAACTTCATATTTTTTATTGAAAAATAGCTAAGCCATAATGCCAAGATTTATTTTTATAATCATATCAGTACTGGCTTTTTCCTGTAAAGAGGATTGTCCGGATTCGTATGTTATAGAAAATGCACCCATTCCACGCGTGGTCGAAAATAGAATAAAATACAGAAATGTAGATACACTTCGATTTGTGAATGAATTTCAGGAGGAAGTGATTTTTTCAAAATATTACGAAGAGATCGATAATGTAGTCAAAGAAAAACATCAAACCGTTGATTGCGAAGCCGATCCCAATCAGTCTGTAGATATTTACTTCAAAAAGACATGGAACAAGATGTTTTATTCGACTAAAGATTTAGATACATTAAAATTTATCTATCGTCCTATTTATCATGGATTGCTGAAATTTAGCTGGAAAACATATGACTATCAATTTTTGCTTGATGGTAATGGGCGAGAGCCTCCACATTATCTTCTAACCACTAAGCTCGTTTTTCAAGAGGATATAATTATTGATTTTCTCAGAGGGGGCAGACCTATGCGAGATGATTACGAATTGTTTGGAGAATATAAGGTTAAGGACATTTCTTACCCGGAAACGTACTTTTCTACGGAAAACGATACCACCTTTCTATTTTTTACGCTTGAAGATGGCTTGGTCGGGTTTCGAGATGCTCATCTGGTAAATTGGATACGAAAATAAACCGGCAACTATTGAGATTTTTGTTGGCGTCATTTCAGATCATTTTAGTTTAATTCTGATTCATTTATTAATACTTTTGCCAAGCTTAAATTGAACTTGTCAGTAAATGACGTGTTTCTACTCAATGTGTTTTAAATCTATTGAATATATAATAAATGAGCCTTAAAGTCTACAAGTTTGGAGGAGCATCTGTAAAGGATGCAGATGGTGTAACGAATGTAAGTAACATACTAATGGCACATCAGAAAAAAGGAAAGATTTTAACTGTGGTTTCAGCAACGGGAAAGACGACCAACGCACTTGAAGTCGTGGTGCATTCTTATTTCAATCGGGATGGTAAGGCGAATGATCACTTGCAAGCCATAAAAGACGATCACGTCACGATTTTAAAAGGATTGGATATATTCAACGAAGAGGTGGCTTCTGATATCAGCGATACCTTTGTCGAGATTGATTGGATGATCGAGGATGAGGTTCAGGATGGCTACAATTATATTTACGATCAAATCGTATCCGTAGGTGAATTGGTTTCATCGAAGATATTGTATTATAAGAGCAAAAAGCTGGGCTTGAATGTATGCTGGCTGGACGTGCGTGATGTTTTGATCACTGACAACAGCTATCGGGAAGCTAAAGTACTTTGGAAAAACACCCAGGAACGGATGGATCAAAAAGTAAGAAGTCTATTTGAGCACTACGATGTGGTCATTACCCAGGGGTTTATCGGATGCAGTACAGAGAATTTTAATACCACGTTGGGAAGAGAGGGGTCTGATTTTACAGCAGGTATTTTTAGCTACTGTCTGGATGCTGAAAGCCTGAGCATATGGAAGGATGTGCCTGGCATCTTAACGGCTGATCCGCGATTGTTTGAGAATGTAACCAAGATAGATCGATTGGATTATCGTGAGGCGATTGAAATGACTTATTTTGGAGCAAAGGTAATCCACCCCAAAACGATTAAGCCATTGCAAAATAAGAATATTCCATTGTATGTTCGACCCTTCAACGATCATGATGCGGAGGGGACCATTATTACGTCTAATGTTGATACGGTTTATCCTCCCGTGATTGTCATCGATTCGAATCAATCTCTCCTTCATATTTCTACCAAAGATTTTTCATTTGTAGCCGAAGAACATCTCAGTGATATTTTTGATAAATTAAATAAGCTGAATCTCAAGGTAAATATGATGCGCAATACTGCGATCAGTTTTTCAGTTGCCGTTCAAAATGATCAAAAGAAGATAGAAAAGTTGATGGAAGAGCTTACTGTGAATTACAATGTGCTTAAAGATGATGGGTTGGAGTTGATTACGGTGAGACATTATGACAATGCTACCGTCAATCGCATGAAAGAAGGCAAGATCGTTCTTTTTGAAGAGACCATTCGCCAGACAGTAAGAATGGTGGTTAAAGATATTCCTCAAGTAGTAAGAAAGCAGTAAACCCTGTTTGGTTAAATGTCAACAAGAGAGAAGATTGGTTTTTGCCTTAGTTTGACAGCGTTTCTTGTTATGTCATGTGTAACTAGCTCTGTTTTTGAAAAAGATAAAAAAGCACTTGTACAGTGTTCGAATGTTGTCTATGGTACCGTACTTGAAAAAATAGATTTATACGACACCTACACTCCGTATTACACTAAATATGTATTTCATGTAAAAGAAACGATTAAGGGGCAAACGCACTCGGATACGATTAGTCTTTTAAGTAGATCGGGATTGTCACCAGATGGATTGAGTAGGGTTTATGTCACATTTGAACATGGCTTTAAGGTGGGGGATAACGTAATTTTAATAATGAGTCCGTTAAAAAGACCTACAAGCAGTTTGCATGTCGCACTTCAAAATACTTTCGGTGGAATACCCAAAGCCGACTATTCCATTAAAGACCAATACAGGGTGCAAGAACGTGTTGTATTTGAAAATGGCAAATCAAGGTTCATAGACCCTGCAATCTCTCCACAGAAGATGATTAAATTGATGAAAGATTATTTGAAAGATCAACATAAAAGAGGATCGGATGCCGAACAACGCAGCGAATAAAAATACTCAACTACAGAATAGTAAGTTTTTCAGAATACATAGAAAGCATAAAGTCAATAACACATTGCCGCAGAGATAGATCAAATTGCCTAAATGAAGTTACTTCTTCTCGCTTTTATCAAAATATGCAGCGGTTAATTCGTTGGAGATGGACCCACGAGTCATTCGGATGAAATTCTTCTCGCTAACTTGCAATGTAACCTCGCGATCCGATATTTTGCTGATTTTACCGATTACTCCACTCTTGGTCACCACTTCTTTCCCTTTTTCCAGCGACGCTATAAATTTATCCTGATCTTTTTGCTTTTTTGCAGATGGACGAATAAAAAAGAAATAAAAGATGGCAAGTAAAATGGCTATGAGAGGCAGTTGTCCTAAAAAACTTCCACCATCCGCTTGAAGTGCTATATACAGCATTGTTTATTTTTTTGTTTATTTGGCAAATATAGTTTTTGTTTTAGAATGTCGCGCACAGGTTCACATATAGTATTGATTGGTTTTATGGGAAGTGGGAAGTCTACCATAGGCAGATTACTCGCAGAACGATTAGAATGCCCTCTACTGGATATGGATGAGATCATTACGGAAAGAGAAAAAATGTCGATTACTGATATTTTTGAAAAGAAAGGCGAACATTATTTTAGAAAGATTGAAAGCCAGGTATTGCAGGAAGCTTTGAATTCTCATGAACCCTCCGTGATATCAACTGGAGGAGGAGCACCCTGCCATCTGGGAGGTATGGCATATATCCTAAGGAAAAGTGACTCCTTTTACTTGAAAGTAGGACGAGACCGGTTATTGCAAAGGATCGTTGGAGATCGGTCCAGGCCATTGGTGAAAAACAAAACAAAACAAGAGCTTCAGCAGTTTATTCATGAAACCTTGAAAAAAAGAGAAACAATTTACAAGAGAGCGAATCATATTGTAGCTGCTTTTGATCGACCTGAAAGGATTGCAGAACGATTGATAAAACGCTCTCATAAAAAGAAAGTATGAATGTAGATATTTTGGCAATTGGAGTGCACCCGGATGATGTGGAATTGGGCTGTAGTGGTACATTACTCAAACACATTGCCATGGGAAAGACCGTAGGTATTGTTGATCTTACTAAAGGAGAATTGGGAACGCGTGGGAATGCTGAACTGCGGTTGCAAGAAGCAGAGAATGCACGTAGAATAATGGGAGCGGCCGTAAGAGAGAACCTGGGAATGGCAGACGGTTTTTTTCAACACAATGAAGAAAACATTTTAAAAATATCTAAAGTCATTCGAAAATATAAACCACAAATTGTGTTGGCCAATGCAATTAGCGACCGACATCCGGATCATGGCAGAGCGGCCAAATTGACTTCTGATGCCTGTTTTTATTCGGGGTTGGCACGCATACAACAGAAGAATGCTAATGGTGAGGTTTTGACTCCATGGCGACCAAAAGCAGTATATCATTACATACAGGATCACAATTTAAAGGCCGATTTTGTGGTGGATATATCAGAACATATCGAAAAAAAGTTTGAATGTATCCTCGCATTTTCCTCCCAATTTAGTAAAGGAGGCAATGATGGACCGCAAACACCAATATCTGGTAAGGACTTCATGGACTTTATGAAAGCTAAAAATAGAGCGTATGCACGGCAAATCGGCGTAGAATATGCGGAGGGTTTTACCGTTGATCGCGATCTGGGTATACGCAATTTATTCGATCTTATTTGAGGTCAAAAACCTTTGATTCCAATCAAATTATTCTGATTAAAATTTTTTTAACATAAATTTTTTTTGATCTTTTTTATTCAATTTTAGGTGGATT